>NZ_JBEXNM010000100.1:0-25097 GCF_040611095.1 Streptomyces sp. NPDC003077
GCGCGCCCCCGCGGCGCGGCGCGCCGGCGGGGGGGGGGGGGCCGCCGGGGGCGGGGCGGGCCCCCCCCCCGGGCGGCCCCCCCGGGGCGGGCCCCGGGGGGGGGGGGCCGGCCGACCATCGGTGTGCTCCGGCTGCCCCCGTGTCGGGCCGGCCGCACACCAGGGAGGGGTGGCCGGCCGTGCGCCGGGCCGGCCGCCCGGGGTTTCGTGCGGCGGATCAGCCGAACTCGCCGTCGGTCTTGAGGGTCAGGCGCACGTTGGTGTCCGCGGTGCCGTTGTTGGTGACGCAGGCGGTGTAGTCGCCGGCGCCGGGCCAGCCCGGCCAGGTGTCGCGCAGTTCGGCCGCGTACGAGGTGACCAGGCCCGGTGATCCGGTGCCGGGCACCGTCGCCCCCTGGTACTGCACCTTGAACTTGGCTCCCTGGCCGGTGGCCCTGCCGTCGGCGCGGACCTTGTGGTCGGCGTTCTGCTGGACGCAGCGCTGCTCGCCCGGGTGGAGGGTGCCGCCGAAGAACTGGGCGGCGGAGGCCGGCCCGGCGACGGACAGCACGGCGATCCCCGCGGCCGACGCCACCGCGAACGCGGCGCGGATGCTGAACGGTGTGCTGCGGCTCATCTCGTTCCGCCTCCCGATCGGTTCGGTGCTGGGCTTGATGGCACTTGTGAAGCTACGGGCGTCCGATGTCCGCAACGGAGCCCATAAAGGGGCCACTCGCCGTCCAATGCGTGCCCGCCCCCTCCGGCCCGCGGCCCTGTCACGCCGCCGGGAAGCGCCACGGCCCCGCCCCGTTCGCGCCATCCGGCAGGGCCCCTTCCGCCCGGCGCGGGCCGATACTTGGGGGCGTGACCGACCGGTTGGGCGACCGGCTCGCGGCGGCGCGCGAGCGGGGTTTCGTCGGCCGCCGCCAGGAGACCGCCGTCTGGGACGCGCTGCTGACCGCGGACCGGGGCGCGGTCGTGTACGTCCACGGCCCGGGCGGCATCGGCAAGACCACGCTGCTGCACCACTTCGGGGAGCGGGCCGCCCGCGCCGGCCGTCCCGCCGTCCGCCTGGAGGCCGCCGAACTGCGGCCCGGCGCGACCGATCCGGCGCGGCTGCTCGCGGGCCGGACACGCCCCGTCCTGCTGGTCGACGCGCTGGACGACCCCAGGGCGCCCACCCGGGCGCTGCACCGGGAACTGCTGCCCGACCTGCCCGCCGACGCGCTGGTCGCCCTGGCGGGGCGGGAGGCGCCGCCGCCGGACTGGCGGCTGGACCCGGCGTGGCAGGGCCTGCTGCGCCTCCTGCCGCTCGGGCCGCTGGACGAGGCGGACAGCCGCGCCCTGCTCACCCGCCGCGGGGTGCCCCCGGCGGCCCAGGAGCGGGGCCTGCCCTTCGCCCGCGGGCACCCGCTGGCGCTCGCCCTGGTGGCGGACGTCGCGGCGCACGGCGGGGAACCGGTTCCGCCGGACCGGTCGCCCCGCGTCGTCCGCACCCTGCTGACCAGCCTCCTGGAGGTCGTCCCCACGCCCCGGCACCGGGCCGCCCTGGAGGCCACCGCGCAGGTGCTGACGACGACCGAGCCGCTGCTGGCGGCGCTGCTGGACGTGCCCGACGCGCGCCCCCATTTCGAGTGGCTGCGCGGCCTGTCCGCCATGGAGAGCGGGCCCCGCGGGGTGCACCCGCACGACCTGGTCCGGGACGCGCTGGACGCGGAGCTGGGCTGGCGGGACCCGCAGCGCAAGGCCCTGCTGCACCGCCGGGCCAGCGCGTACTACCGGCGGCTGTTCACCGAGGACGGCGACCGGGCGCGGCAGCGGGCGGTGCTGGCGGACTTCGCGTACCTGCACCGGGACAGCCCGGTGGCCGGCCCCTTGGTGGAGCCGGTGGCGGGCGGCGCGGCCGGTGCCGCCCGGCTGGACCGGCTCACCGTCTCGCCGCACCCGGTCACCGGGGACGGGCTGGAGCAGGCGTACGCGATCGCCGCGCGCCACGAGGGGGCCGCGTCGGCGCGGCTGCTGCGCGCGTGGGCGCGGTGCCCGGAGGCCATCACGCACACGGTCCTGGGGCCGGACGGGGACACCGCCGGGTTCTACACGCTGATCGAGCTGGCCGGTTCCGCCCCGCCCGGCGCCCCCGACGACCCGGCGGTCTGCGCCGCCTGCGCCTGGCTCGCGTCCCACGGCGAGCTGCGGGACGGGGAGCACGCGCTGCTGGTGCGGTTCTGGATGAGCCGGGACGACTACCAGGACGTCTCGCCCGTACAGACCCTCATCACGCTGCGGCTGACGCACCACTACCTGACCGGGGACCGGCCCGCGCTGACCCTGCTGCCGTTCGCCGACCCGGAGTTCTGGGCGCCCGGTTGCGCGTACGTGGACTTCGCCCGGCTGCCCGCCGCGGACTTCACGGTCGGCGGGCGGCGCTTCGGGGTCTTCGTGCACGACTGGCGACGGGTGCCGGGACCGGCGTGGCTGGCCATGCTCACCGAGCGGGAGCGCGCCGAGGACCCGTGGGACGTGGCCGCGCCCACGGCGCCCGCTCCCCTGCGCGTGCTGGACCACGACGCGTTCGCCGCCGCCGTACGGGACGCGCTGCGCGCGCTCGTCCGGCCCGACGGGCTGCGCGACTCGCCCCTGCTCACCACCCGCCTGGTCGCGGCCCGGAGCGGGGCGGAGGCGGATCCCAAGGAGCGGGTACGGGCGCTGCGGGAGGCGATCCGGGCGGCGGCTGCCTCCCTGGAGGCGTCCCCTCAGGACCGGCGGGGCTTCCGCGCGCTCCACCACACCTATATGCGGCCGGCGGGCACTCAGGCGCGCGCCGCCGCGCTGCTGCGGCTCCCCATGACGACCTACCGGCGCCATCTGACGGCCGGTGTCGCGCGGTTGACGGAACTGCTGTGGCAGGAGGAGCTGGACGCGCCGGGCGATCCGGCGTCGCGGGGTGGGGAGCCTTCCTCGGTGCCGCCCGGGGACGCCTCCGCTCCGGCCGGAGAAGCGGGCGCCTTCGGGCGAGACGAGGCCGATCCTCCCCGGCCGCCCTCCCGGCCGCTCCCGTAACACCCGTACAGACGTGCCTTTTCACCGTCAATTACGGGTGAGTAACCTGACGGGCATGACTACCACGTCCTCGCTTCCCGAGCACGCCGGCCGCCGCTGCCACAACGTCGTCAACGCCTACCACTCCACGGTCTACTTCTCGCCCGACCTCCCCGCCGAGATGGCCAAGCTCGGGATCACGGACCCGGGCGCCGCCTACTTCCTCACCCGCGCCGCCGCGCTGGGGGCGGTGGGGCCCGGCACCGTCGCCGCGACCTTCTACAACTTCAACTACGACCTCATAGCCCGGCACGTCCCGCACTGCTGGTCGGTGGTCAGCCCGGAGGCGACGCTGGAGGCCCGGCTGCGTGCCGCGGACACCACGCTCCGGCGGCTGCTGGGCGACGCCGTGGACGCCCCCGAGATGGCCGAGGCGGCGGAACTGGCGCTGCGCGCCACCGAGGCGTGCACCCGGCACGCCCGGCCGCTGTACGCCGCGCACGCCGACCTGCCCGTGCCCGACGCCCCGCACCTGGCGTACTGGCACGCGGCGTCCCTGCTGCGCGAACACCGCGGCGACGGCCACCTGGCGGCCCTGCTGGACGCCGGGCTGGACGGCCTGGAGGCCCTGGTGACGCACACCGCCAGCGGTCGCGGCGCCCGCCAGAAGTGGGTGCTGGCGACGCGCGGCTGGACGGTGGACGACTGGACGGCGGCGCAGGACCGGCTGCGGGAGCGCGGTCTGCTGGACGCCGACGGGGAGTTGACCGAGGCGGGCGTCCGACTGCGCGCGGATCTGGAGGACACCACGGACCGGCTGGACCGCGCCCCCTACGAGCACCTGGGTGCCGAGGGCGTGGCCCGGCTCACCGAACTGGCCACCGGGTACGCCACGACGGTGCTCGAAGCGGGGGCGTTCCCGGCGGATCTCACCGGCAAGGACTGAGGAGGGCGGTCACGGGGTGGGAACGGCCGGGGTGAAGCACGGCCAGGGGCTGAGGACGGCCAGGAGCTGAGAACGACCAGGGGCTGAGAACGACCAGGGGCTGAGAACGACCGGGGACTGCGGGCGTTCGAGGGCTGCGCTTCATTGGGCCGGGCCCGGCCGTCTCCGGCGATCCCGGCCTCCCGTCACCTGTGCGTGGCCGTCCGGCCGTTTATCCATGGGTCGTGCGGTTACCCGCCCCGCATCCGCGCACTACCGGACGACTCCAGGGAGGGTCCGTGTTCCGAGCCATCGCAGACGCGCTCCGTACGGTGGGGGCGGCCATCGCGACCGTGATCACCCTGCCCTTCCGCCTCCTGGCCCGGCTCTTCGGCGGCGCGTCCCGGGGCACGCGGCGCACGCGCAGGGTGTGAGCCCGCCCCGGAGGCGCCCCCGGGGCCCGGCGCGCCATCCGGCACGCCGGGCCCCGCTGTAATTCCTCGCCCCCGCGGACCAGGCCACCGCACGCATGACAGCGGCCCGCACCGGGCCCACGGATCACCACACGCACGACAACGGCCCGCACCGGGCCCACGGACCGCGGGCACCCCGCCCACGCCCCACAAAACCGCACGTCACACCCGGCGCCGAGCAGGGCCCTCACCGTTCGGCGCATTCCCGGGGCGCGTCCGGAGTGCCGTCGGGAGTGCCACTTCTCACACCGCCGCCCCGCCGCCGGGGTCACGCGACAGCGCGGCCCGCCACCCTGCACAATGCAGGCTCAGGCAAGCGCGTGAAAGCGGGGCAAGAGCAACGTGACGGCACCCACCGAGACCACCGGGACCGCGACCGGGTCCACCGGCGTCAGCGGATCCATCGAAGCGAGGATCGCCGAGGAGCTCGGCGTCAAGGAGCGGCAGGTCAAGGCGGCCGTCGAGTTGCTGGACGGCGGTTCGACCGTGCCGTTCATCGCCCGGTACCGCAAGGAAGCGACCGAGATGCTCGACGACGCGCAGCTGCGCGCCCTTGAGGAGCGGCTGCGGTACCTGCGCGAACTGGAGGAGCGGCGGACCGCGATCCTGGAGTCCGTACGGGCGCAGGGCAAGCTGGACGCGGAGCTGGAGGCGCGGATCCGGGGCGCCGAGTCCAAGGCCCGCCTGGAGGACATCTACCTGCCCTACAAGCCCAAGCGGCGCACCAAGGCGCAGATCGCCCGGGAAGCGGGCCTGGAGCCGCTGGCGGACGGGCTGCTGGCCGACCCGTCGGTGGAGCCGTCGGCCGCCGCCGCGGCGTTCGTGGACGCCGCCAAGGGCGTGGCCGACCCGGCCGCCGCCCTGGAGGGCGCGCGGGCGATCCTGACCGAGCGGTTCAGCGAGGACGCGGACCTGATCGGCGAGCTGCGCGAGCGGATGTGGTCGCGCGGTCGGGTGGCGGCCAAGGTGCGGGAGGGCAAGGAGGAGGCCGGCGCCAAGTTCGCGGACTACTTCGACTTCTCCGAGCCGTTCACCGAGCTGCCCTCCCACCGGGTGCTGGCCATGTTCCGCGGCGAGAAGGAGGAGGTCCTCGACCTCAACCTGGAGCCGGAGCCGGCCGGGGAGACCATCGAGGGTCCGAGCACCTACGAGCAGGCCATCGCGCGGCGGTTCGGCATCGCGGACCGGGGCCGGCCGGCCGACGGGTGGCTGCGGGACACCGTGCGCTGGGCCTGGCGCACCCGCGTGCTCGTCCACCTGGGCATCGACCTGCGGCTGCGGTTGCGGCAGGCCGCCGAGGACGAGGCGGTCCGGGTGTTCGCGGCCAACCTGCGCGACCTGCTGCTGGCGGCACCGGCCGGGACCCGCGCGACGATGGGGCTGGACCCCGGCTTCCGTACGGGCGTGAAGGTCGCCGTCGTGGACGCGACCGGCAAGGTGGCGGCCACAGAAACGATCTACCCGCACGTGCCGCAGCAGAAGTGGGACGCGTCGCTGGCCACGCTGGCGCGGCTGGCCCGCGAGCACGGCGTCGAGCTGATCGCGATCGGCAACGGCACGGCCTCCCGGGAGACCGACAAGCTGGCGGCCGACCTGATCGCCGCGCACCCGGAGCTGAAGCTGACGAAGGTGATGGTCTCCGAGGCGGGCGCCTCGGTGTACTCCGCCTCCGCCTTCGCCTCCCAGGAACTGCCCGATCTGGACGTGTCGCTGCGCGGCGCGGTGTCCATCGCGCGGCGGCTCCAGGACCCGCTGGCCGAACTGGTCAAGATCGACCCCAAGTCGATCGGTGTCGGTCAGTACCAGCACGACCTGTCCGAGGTGAAGCTCTCCCGTTCCCTGGACGCCGTGGTCGAGGACTGCGTGAACGGCGTCGGCGTCGACGTCAACACCGCCTCCGCCCCCCTGCTCGCGCGGGTCTCCGGCATCAGCTCCGGGCTGGCCGAGAACATCGTCGCCCACCGGGACGCCAACGGTCCCTTCAAGGCCCGCAAGGCGCTCAAGGACGTGTCGCGGCTGGGCCCGAAGGCGTACGAGCAGTGCGCCGGGTTCCTGCGCATCCGGGGCGGGGACGACCCGCTGGACGCCTCCAGCGTGCACCCGGAGGCGTACCCGGTGGTGCGCCGCATGGTGAAGGCCGCGGACACCGACGTGGCGTCCCTCATCGGGAACACGGCGGTGCTGCGCTCCCTGAAGCCCGCCGACTTCGTCGACGAGGCGTTCGGGCTCCCCACCGTGACGGACATCCTCCAGGAGCTGGAGAAGCCGGGCCGCGACCCGCGCCCGGTCTTCAAGACGGCCACCTTCAAGGAGGGCGTGGAGAAGATCGGCGACCTGGAGCCGGGGATGCTGCTGGAAGGTGTGGTGACCAACGTCGCCGCCTTCGGGGCGTTCGTGGACGTGGGCGTCCACCAGGACGGCCTGGTGCACGTGTCGGCGATGTCCCGGACGTTCGTCAAGGACCCGCGGGACGTGGTCAAGCCCGGCGACATCGTGCGCGTCAAGGTGCTCGACGTGGACATCCCGCGCAAGCGGATCTCCCTGACGCTGCGTCTGGAGGACGAGCACGGCAAGGGCGGTGACGCGGACGGCCGTGAGCGGCGGGACGGCGGACGGCGCCCCGGTGGCGCGCGGAACGGCGGCAACCAGGGCGGCGGCCGGGACGGCGAACGGCGCGGCGGCGCGCCGCGGCAGCGGCAGGGCGGCGGTCAGCGGCGCGGCGGGGACCGCCGGGACGCCGCACCGGCCAACGGCGCGATGGCCGACGCCCTGCGCCGGGCCGGGCTCCTGGGCAAGGAGCCCGGCGGCCGGTGACCACGGACGACATCCGGCGGTGGCGCACCGAACTCGCGCTGCTGCTGGGGCTGGCCGAGGCCGCGGACGCCGAGCGGGCGGCGGCCCGGCTCGGCCTGTCCGCGGCCGACCTGGTGCCGGAGCCGGTGGAGCCCTCGGCCGTCAGGGAGCTGTTGCGGTACTGGCGTGGCGAGTGGTTCATGCTGTGGATGCTCGAACGCGACGACCCCGAGCTCAACGCGTACGTCTACGCGTCGGCCCTGGCGACCGACACCATCCGCCGGGACATCCTGCGCGGCGTGCCCTTCGGGCCGGGCAACCCCGGCCCGGTGCCGGTGCACCCGAGCCTGGCGGGGACGCCGGAGCCGCGGTTGCGGCTGGCGGACAGCCCGCACGGCGTCATCGGGGAGCTGCGCCGGGCCCGCACCATGGGCCACGGACGGTCCGCCGCGGCGCTGGTGTCGCGCGAGCACTGGGACGCGATCGCCGCGGCGGACCGCGCCGAACCCCTGCCGGGCTACGCCCGCTGGAACCTCTGTGTACGCATCGACTGCCCGCCGTCGCTGCGCGCGCAGTTCGGCTCGCACCCGAAGTTCACGCGTCGGCTGCTGCGCGCGGGCGTCATCGACGGCCCCCGGGAGTACGTGTCCCGTCTGCGCCCCGCCCGAAAGGTGCTGACCGACCTGGACACGGGGCGGGCGGCGTTCCCGCACCGGCTGGAAGAGGCGCGGGAGACGCTCGCCCCGCTCGTGAGGGAACACCTGGGACCGCGCCCGGAGGCGTGGGCGGTGTGCGCACAGCTCCTCCCGACCTTCGCCGGGACGGTGCCGGAGCTGATCGGCACGGCGGGGGCGATCGCGGGGTAGGGGCGCCTCCGGTCCGGGTGTTTCGCGCCCTGTGTCCCACGTCCTCGCGTGGCGGTGGCCGGTGCGGTCCGTGCCCGATTCGGGGTCTCCGGCTGCCCGGGACCGCACCGCCCCGGGCCTCGCGCGAGGCCCGGCGGGCCGTTGTCAGTACCCCCTGATACGAATGGGATCAGCTGAGAACGGGGGTGGTGACGTGGCACAGGACACGGCGCCGGACGTACGGGAAGAAGCCGGGCCGACGGCAGGCGGGGGCGTCCGGCAGGTGGCGCGCCAGGCCGTCCTGCCGGCAGCGGACGCGATCCCGGCAGCGGGCCGGGCCGTCCTGCCGGCGGACGAGGGCAGGACGACGGGTTCCACGGGCTCGACGGATTCGACGGATTCGACGGATTCGACGGATTCGACGGATTCGACGGGGGACACGGCACGCCGGGTGCCGGGCACGCACCGGCCGACCGCGCACACGGCGGTCCGGCTGACGGACCGGCGGGCGGTGGAGGCGGTGTGCGCCGCCGACCCGGCGGTGGTGGAGGAAGCGCGGCGGCTGAAAGAGGCCGCGTTGCTGGACTTCGGGCTCACCGAGTCCGTCGTCGCCTCCTGGATCTACGCCAAGTGCGCGCACCAGATCCCCACGACGGCGATACCGACGGCCGCCGTGGCGACCTCCGGGGACGGCGGTTGCCTGCTCCTGTACAACCCGGAGTTCTTCGTCGGCCTGGGGCTGGACGGCGTGAAGTTCGCGCTGTTCCACGAGGCACGGCACCTGGTGCACCGTCACCTCTTCGCCGAACCGGAGCTGCGCGCGGATCCGGTCTTCGAGATCGCCGCCGAGGTCGCCGTCAACCATGTCGCGCTGGTGCGGCTGGGGCGGACGGAGCTGCCGACGCTGGAGGGCCGGCCGGTGGGCGTGGACCCTCGTACGGTGCACGCCGACTACGTGGCCGACCTCACCGCCCAGGGGCTGGAGCCGCTGGCGTACGAGGAGTTCGTGGACACGGACCTGGGCGTCTACACGGAGCTGAAGCGGATGACCCGGCCGCCCGTCCCGGCGACGGGGTGGTGCGTGCGGTTCTCCGGCACCGGCGTACCGACCGATCAGGAGACCGTCGACGGGATCGTCTCCCCCGCGCTGCTCAACGCCCTGCTGGCCGCGCGCCGTGGCCACCCCGGCGCCGAGCGGGAGCTGCTGGACCTGCTGGAGCGCACGGAAGGTGCCACGGAGCGCACCCACCGCCTGTGGGGGAACCTCGGCGCGGGGATGCTGCGCGGCGAGACGGCCCGCACCGGGCAGGTGCACTGGTGGCAGCGCTGGCTGGTGGACGTCCTGGGCTCCAGGCTGCGCGAGGGCGAGCGGCTCGTCTATCCGAAGAAGCGGGGCGCGCTGCTCGCCGCCCTGGGTCAGGACCCGATGCTGTCCCGGCGCGGCCCGGTACGGGACAAGGTGCTGGTCATCGCGTACGACACCTCGGGCTCGATGCCCGACGGCGTGGTGGCGTGGCTGACCGAACTGGTGGGCCGGATCGACGGGGTGGAGGCGCACTGGCTGTCGTTCGACGCCGTGGTCATGCCCTTCACCCCCGGGGAACGGGTGTACGGCGGAGGCGGTACGAGCTTCCAGGCGGTGGCCGACTACGTCGAGGGGCGCACGGCCGTCGACGGCGCCTTCTTCGAGGAGGTACCGGACGCCGTCGTCGTCCTCACCGACGGGTACGCCCCGCCGATCACGCCCGCCGAGCCGGAGAAGTGGATCTGGCTGATCACCGAGGGCGGGACCGACTGGCCCGAGACCCACCACCCGCCCATGGCCTGCCATTACGTCACGACAGGAGAGCGATGAGCACCACCGGCACGACCGCCCCCGCGCGCCCCACCCGGCAGGCGAACGCGACCTACGCCGAGGCGCCGGAGGAGCACCCCGGGCCGTCCCGGTTGGAAGCCTTCATCGACGCGATGATCGACATGGGGCAGACCGGCCAGGTCTTCGGCGAGCACGGCATCGGCAAGACGGCCACGTTCTTCTCGCACATCCCGGCCGCATACCCGGACACGGAGCTGGTGTTCGTCCCGGCCGCCAACCTCACACCCGACGACCTGCTCGCCAACGCGCCGGTACGCGACGCCACCACCGGCGAGCTGGCGCTGCGTCAGCTCGTCATGAGCCAGTTGCGTCCCGGCAAGCCGTTCGTCCTGCTCATCGACGACTCCCTCCAGGCCGGCGAGACCATCCAGTCGCAGCTGATGCAGATCGCCTGCGACTGGACGCTGGGCGAGTACGACCTGCGCGCACTCGGCTGCGTCGGCGTCTTCCTCACCGACAACGAATCGCTCGCCGAGACCGCCGCCCTGCGCGGCGACCTGGCCATCCTCGACCGGATGGTGACGATCCGGATCACCGCCAACGACACCTCCTGGCGCCGCCACCTCGCCGGGAAGTACCCGCACTGGGACCTGACCGGCGTCTTCGACGTCTGGGCGTCCCTCTCCCCCGCCCTGCGCGAACTGCTCTCGCCCCGCACCCTGGACCACGTCCTGGCCAACGCCCGCGAGGAGTTCCCGCTGCGCTGGGGCCTGCCGCTGGTCAACGGCGAGCGGCTGCGGCTGGTCGAGGAACGGGGCCAGGGCCGGCGGCCCAAGGACCGCACGGAGGAGGTCCTGGACCGCCTCGCCGGGGCGCTCGGCGTGCCCAACCGCGCCAGGATCCCCGACCCCGTCCGCTCGGTGCTGCGCGCGGCGCTGCGCAACCGCTGGACGGTGCTGCTCCAGGGTCCGCCCGGCTGCGGCAAGACGGAACTGGTCCGGCAGACCGTCCGGGAGGAGCTGGCCGGCCGCGACCCGCTGTACTTCTCCCTGCCGGTGACCAACGTCGAGGACCTGTGCGCCCCCTTCCCCACCCCGGACGGCACGCTGGACAACCTGCTGGCGCGCCCGTTCCTCGGCCCGGAGCCGAAGGTGATCGTCTGGGACGAGTACAACCGCCCGAAGGACAAGGCGGCCTTCGCCAAGCTCATGGAGATCACCCAGGAGTGGTCGCTGGCCGGCCGCCGCATCGAGAACCTGCGCGCCCAGATAGCGATCCAGAACCCGCCGTACCACCTCGGACGCAAGCTCCTGGTGGCGCGCAACAACCTCGCGCAGGCGTCGCGCTTCACCGCCTCCCTGACGGTCGAGCCGGGTGACATCCCCGCCAACGAGTGGCTGATCACCCGGTACGGCGCCGTGGCCGAAACCGTCCTGGAGTGGTGGAAGCACGACATCGACGACGACGGACGGGCCTGGATCACCAAGCGCACGCTGGAGCGGCTGATCAAACTCCACGAGCGGGACCTCCCCCTGGAAATGGGAACGATCTACCTCGGCGACGGCGAGTACGCCCCGGTCCCGCTGACCGCGCTGATCGAACGGCTCAACGGCCGCCCCGTCACCGGCCTGCGGGAACTGGCCAAGGACCTCGACACCTGGGAGGAACGGCTGCGCCGGGCGGCGGCCACGACGAGCGAGGGCACGAACGACACCGACCAGGTGCACCAGGTGTTCGCCAACGCCGAGCTGTCCCAGTTGAAGAAGTACCGCAAGGCGGTGGTCCGGCTGGTTCCCTTCCTGCCGCCCAAGCTCCGCTCCACCTACCTGGTCGGCGCCGCGGACGACGCCCAGCGGTTCTGGATCGAGGTGTTCGGGTCCATACGCGGATGAGCCCGGGCTCCCGCGCGGGGCCCACCGGTCGCCCCGCCTCCGTCCCGTGCGTCACCACGCGGCTTCGCGGTAGTCCTTCAGGAACACCCCGGAGACCGGGTCCCCCGCCTCGCCGCGCACGATCGGGTCGTACACGCGGGCCGCGCCGTCGACGACGTCCAGCGGCGTGCGGAATCCGGCCGAGGCCAGCCGCTCCTTCTTGGGCCACGGGTTCTCGTCCGTGATCCAGCCGGTGTCGACGCTGCACATGTGGACCCCGCGCGCGGCGAGTTCCGGACCGCTGGTGCGGGTGAGCATGTTCAGCGCCGCCTTGGCCATGTTGGTGTGCGGATGGCCGCCGGTCTTGTTGCGTACGGTGAACCGGCCCTCGACGGCGGTCACGTTCACCACGTACCGGCGCGGACGCGGCGAGGCCAGCAGCAGGGGCAGCAGCCGGTCGCACAGCAGCGCCGGAGCGAGGGCGTTGACGAGCTGGGTCTCCAGCAGCTCGGCCGGGTCCAGCTCGCCCAGCCGCGCCGACCAGGAGTTGGCGGCCGAGCGGTCCGGCAGCAGCCCGGCCTCGTCGAGCTGTCCGAACGGGGACGGGGTGGGTGGGGCGTGGCCGACCGGGGGTGTTGTTCCGGGAAGGTCGTCGGCGGTCGCGTCTGCTGCGGGCGGGCCGTCGCCGATCGGGCCGGGGATGGGCAGGGCGCCGCTGACCGGGACAGGTCTGGGCAAGGCGTCGCCCATCAGGTCAGTCGTTCCCGGAAGGCCGTCGCCGATCACGTCAGTTCCGTGCGGGCCGTGGGGAGCGGCGCCCGGCAGGACGAGCCCGAGTGCCGGCTCGCCACCCAGCGCGGACGGGCCACCGCCGCGCACGGACGGCGCCACCCGGACGGCGTCCTCGGTGCGGAAACCGGGGGCGCGGAGCACCCTGGCCGGCAGCACCCCCGCCGGCGGTTCCGCGTGCTCGCCCGCCACGAGTGGGGCGTAGGAGGCGGGTGGCCTGCGGACGGTCTGCGCCGCGTTGTTGACGAGGATGTCCAGCGGTTCGCCCTGCTCCCGCAACCGGTCGCACAGGCCCAGGACCTGCCGAGGATCACGGAGATCGATCCCGACGACGGTGAGCCGTTCCCACCAGTCGTCACTGCCTGGAGCGGCCCGGAAACGGCGCCCGGCGTCGCCCGGAAAACGGGTGGTGACCAGTACCTCCGCGCCGTCCCGCAGCATCATCAGCGCGAGCTGGAACCCGATCTTCACCCGTCCGCCGGTGAGCAGCACCCGGCGGCCGGTCAGGTCCGTCCTCAGGCCGCGCCGCGCGGCGTTGTCGGCGGCACACGTCGGGCAGAGCAGGTGGTAGAAGGCATCGGGCCGCGAGTAGAGCTCCTTGCAGACATAGCAGCGGCGCGGACGGGCCAGCCGTCGGACCGGCCCGGTCGACCCGCTCGGCCCGACCGGCGCGCCAGATGGCCTCGCGGTGCCCGATGGCCTCGCGGTAACCGGCGGCCCCAGGGTGCTCGGCGCCCCCGCCGTGTCCACGCCAACCGGGACGGCCGCAGAACCGGCCCCGGAACCGGCTCCCGGCTGGGCCGACTCGGCCGGATGGGCCGGATGGGCCGGATGCTCCAGCGCCGCGTCCTCGCGGCGGGCCCGGTTTCCGGTCGCGGTGGCGGCCAGCAGGTCCGCGTCTGCCGCCGCGCGCTCGCCCTTGCGGGCCTTGCGCCGGGTCAGCCGTCCGTCCCGTACGAAGGACTCGGCGACCCGTTCCGCGCGCAGCCGCACGGGATGATCGACGGGCAGCGCGCGCAGCCGGGCGACCGTACGGTCGAAAGCTGCCAGTTCCTCGTCCGTGGGGCCGGACATCTCACCCATCGAGCCCCCGCGCCCCACCACTCGTCCCCATGTCCGTTCTCACCAAGCGACGGCCCCGGACGACGCGTCCCCGATCCCGAGTGATCGCGTCCCAGCCCTCACCGGGTGACGCCTCCCGACACCGACCGCCCACAAGCGACACCGACCGTCCACCGGCGAGACCGGCTCGCCGTCCACACAGTGACCCCGGCCGGATTCGAACCGGCGTGTTCACGTCCTGCAAGGACGGCGCGACTGCCTCTGCGCTACGGGGTCCTCCCGTCTGCCCGGCGCCGAAGGTCCAGGGCCGCCCGCACGAAGCGGAGAACGATCACCGGACGAACGCAGCGCGCCCCCTGGCACTCCCCTGAGGAACCGAGTCGGCCCGCACACCGGCGTCCTGACACTCGTCCCCGGAGAGCGCGGAACACCGCACCCAGGCATTGACCGAGATCGTAACCGGCCCCCTGACCCACCGGACCACCGGCACCCCAGCGGAACGCGACCCCGACGACCAGACCGGGCCCCAACGTCTCCCCCGCAGAGCACCACGCCCCGCCCCCGTCTCCCCCTCAGCGAGCCCCCGCGCTCCCCCGCAGCCGTTCCAGCTCGGCCGCCACGTCCATGAGGGTGGCGCAGTCCGGGACGGACCGCAGCGTCGGTGCGGGGACGGTCGCGGCCAGGTCGCCCCGGCGGCGGGGGTCGTCCAGCGCGTCCGCCATCGAGGACAGCGCCGCGCACAGCCGCCGGGACTCCTCGGGGCTCGGGCGCGGCGCGCCGTTGTCGAGGCGCACGGCGCAGGCGGTCACCGCGTCGGTGATGCGTTCGGCGGCCGTGACGACGGTGAGCCAGTCCGGCTGGTGGCTTCGGACGGGCAGCAGCTCGGCGGCGGCGGTCTCGGCGGCCACCCGTGCCTCGCCCAGCGTCCGGTAGGCGATCCGGCGCAGGGCCAGCCGGGTGGCCGGGGATTCGCCCGGTTCCGCCGCCAGCACCCAGTTCAGGTAGTTCTCGGTGCTGCGCAGCGCGGCGGTGACCCGCTGGCCGACGCGGCGCCGCGGGTCCGCGAGCCGTGGCAGGTGGCCGACGACGAGGACGATGCCGCACGCGATGGAGGTGTCCACGATCCGTTCGCCGGCGGCCTGCGGATCTCCGCTGACGTAGACGAACGAGAGCACCATGATGGTGATCGCCACGGTTTGCAGGGCGAAGTGGCGGGTGGCAAACGGCAGCAGCGCCCCGCCGACCCCGGCGGCGACCGCCGGCCACCACTCCCCGCCGACGACCGTGCCCGCCGCGGCGAACACGAGCACACCTGCGGCGGTGCCGGCGAACCGGTTGACCGTCCGCGAGAACAGCGGCCCGAGATCGGGCTTGACCAGGAACGTCGTGGTGGCCGGCAGCCAGTACCAGTGATCCGGGCGCAGCAGCAGGGCGACGGCCGTGCTGGCCCCGACGCAGACGGCGACCCGTGTGCCGTAGTCGCGGCCGGCGGGCCCGAACACGCTGCGGCCCGGCCGCGTCCGCGGACTCAGTGCGGCGGACACCGAGCGCGCCACGCCCGCGACCCGGCGCGTCACAGCGGTCACCCGCGCGCGAGCGGCGCTCCGGCCGGGCCCGTCGCCCGCGCCGGTGCGGGCGGACCCGACGGGCATCCTCCCCGTCCGGTCGTCGAGCACCTTCCCGCCCACCGGAGTGGCGCCCGCACGCGCTCCGTCCGCGGGGAGCTGCGCCGTCGCCCCCGCCTCCGGCCGCGTACGGGCGAACGCCACCGCCGCGTCGAACAGCGCCCGCTCGAAGGCGGCGCGCGCGGGCGAGCCGGTCGCGGGGGCGGGCAGCCGACCCGGGGAGCGGCCGGTGCGCAGCGCCACGGCCAGCCGCCGCGGGCCGTCGGCGATCCCGGCGGGCAGCGGGCGGGCCTCCCACAGCAGGGCCACGCTCGCCTCGCACAGCTTCGTTCCGGCGGCCAGTCGCTCACCGAGCAGCCGTTCCTCGGTACGGACCGGGCGGCGCAGCACCCGGCCGAGGAGCCGGTGCAGGCGCAGTGCCTCGTCGGCGCGGTCCAGGGCGATGGTGAGGCGGCGGCGGGCGGGTTCGGCGTCGGGGCCGCCGACCGCTTCCAGCGCGTCGGCGAGCGCGTCGAAGACCGTGGCGACGGCGGCCCGCTCACCGACGAGCGGACCACCGACCGGGCGCGGCGACCGCAGGACCAGCCGCAGCAGGAGCAGCCACAGGCACCCGGCGAGCAGGTAGAGCGCCTTCACCCAGGGCGCTCCGGACAGGGGCATGCCCGCGCCGAGGATGGTGGCGGCCAGCATCTGCATGCCCGCGTTGGAGCGGACGGGCCCCGCGACACTGCCCGCACCGGAGACGAACCCCACCACGAACAGCGCGGGGACCAGCCACCACCCCGCGTCGGCCCCCCTCAGCGCGGCGCCGGCGAACATGCCCAGCGCCGAGGCGAGCGCGGGCAGGCCGATGTGGACGATGCCGGTGCGGCGCGTCCCGGGGCGGTCGTTGACGCCCGCGAGCATCGAGCCGAGGCCCGCCAGCACCCCGGCCGCCGGCCGTCCCAGGGCGACGCCGGCACCGAGCAGCGGCCCCGCGCACAGTGCCCCGCGGGCGACGGCCGCCCAGGGGACGGGCAGCCGCTGCCAGCGCAGGGGGTGGGCGAGCCAGGCCGGTGTGGCACGCCGGTCGCGGACCATGGGACTCCTTCGGACGGCACGGCGACCGCCTGTTCCGGCGCGCGACGGCCGCCTGATGACGGCACATCGACCGCGCCGAACGGGACGGACGACAACGAGTGGTACCCGTGGGGCGTCATCGACCGACGGTGCCCTACCAGCCTAAGGTCCCACTTCGCCCGATTCGCCACCCACCTCCGTGGCGCCCGCAACGGGGCGTATGCGCTCTCACCTGCGCCGGTTCCTCCCTCGGCGCTTACGTACGCCCCGCCGGCCCCGCCGGCCGGCCGGCGCCCGATCCCCCGTCCGCCCCAGGACACCGGCCGGTCCACCGGCTCTCCGTCCAGCGCGCGCACCTTCTCTTCCCCGTACGCGCCCCGCCCCCACCCCCGCCCCCTCACCCGATGCGAGAACCCCGCCGGTCACCGCGCCCGCCCCTACCGACCCCGCCCACCGAGCCCGGGGCAGCCGATCCGGCCCGTCGGCCCCGCGTCCCCCCTACCGCCCTGCATCCCCCTACCGCCCCGCGGCCTCCCCCGCCACCGCCGTGACCAGGACGCTCCCCGTCGTCCGGGCCACCACGAACGCCTCCCCCTTGGTCGCCCGCACGTCCACCGGTACGCGGTGCTCCCCTGGTCCCATTTCCGCGTCGAACAGCTCGGCCGGCCGGGCACGGGTCACGCGGCCGACGCGGTAGGCGGTGAGCCGGACCCGGCAGGGGGCCGCGAGGGCGAGGGTGGCCTCGCCCGGGACGGCCGCCAGCCGGAGCAGGCGGCGCTGGTCCTGCGGACAGCGGTCCAGTGCCTGTTCGATCTGTGCGACGAGCAGCGGCACGACCGGCGCCAGCCCGTCCACCAGCACCGCCGAGGACCCGGCGGCCAAGAACGCCTTCCGTACGGCCGTCCGGCGCTCCTCCCCCACACCCCGCTCGAAGACCACCGCCCCATAGGAGCGCAATTCGTCGTGGGAGACCCCGACCGCGTCCCGGACGATCTCCGCTCCGACGCCGATGCCGCGCAGCGCGGCGGCCAGCTTGCCCAGTGCGGCGGTGCGGTGTCCGATGAGGAGGACCCGGCGCGCGGCGCCCGGGGCGGGGTGACTGTCGTCTTCTGACAGCAGCCGTTCCAACTCGGCACGGTACTGATCACCGCGGAACCGGAAGGGACCGACTCCCGGGTACCCCTCGCGCGCCAGGTCGGCGCTCTCGCCGGTCTGCCAGGCGAAGTCCCGCCAGACGATGTCGGTACCGTCCCGTTCGATGACGGCGGTCACCGCTCCGCACTCCAAGCCCGCGCATTCCGGACAGCCGTAGAGAACGTGCCGCCCGCCGGCGAGCGGAGCCTCGGACTCCAGCAGCAACCCGCGGACGTGGGCGGTGAACAGGGTGGGCCCCAGATCCGCGGCGAGCGGCGAGACCGCGTCCAGATCGGCCAGGCGTAACAGCAGCGGGCGGCCGTCGATGATGAAGTCCAGGAAATCGCGGTGTGCTTGATACACGCCGTTGGCCAGCACACCGCCGGCCCGCATGGCGGGTGCCAGCCCGAAGGTCGCGTAATGCGTCGGCATGTCCTGAGTATCCCCATGCGCCGACCGATATGCGCCCCTTCGGTGTGCGTTGCCCCCGGGTGCGCCCCTCCGGCCTCTCGCCCGCCGGTGGCGGCCGGGATAGCGTCCGCCCATGACGAACGATGTGGTGGTGGTCGGGGGCGGGGTCATCGGGCTGACGGCCGCCGTGACACTGGCGGAGGACGGACACGGGGTGCGGGTGATCAGCCGTGACCCGGCGGCTGACACCACGTCGGCGGTGGCCGGCGGGTTGTGCTGGCCCTATCGCATCCAGCCGGAGGCGCGGGCGCTCGCGTGGTTCGTACGGTCCTTCCAGGCGTTCGCGCGGCTGGCGGAGCGCGCGGAGGAGACCGGCGTGCGCATGGCCGAGGGCACGATGGTCGACACCGGCGACTGGGACCCGGACGCCTGGCACGAGACGATCCGGGAGCCGCGGCAGGACCCCGGGACGGTACCGAATCCGCGACGGGCCACCGCGGCGGAACTCCCCGCCGGGTACGAGTCCGGCTGGCGGGCCCGGACGCCGCTGGTGGACATGCCCGTCTACCTGCGCTATCTGGAGCGGCGGCTGGTCGCGGCCGGCGGGACCGTCGAGCGGCGGCCGGTCCGCTCGCTGGAGGAGGAGGGCCGTTCGGCGGGCGCGGTCGTCAACTGCTCGGGCCTGGGCGCACGCGAACTCGCCCCGGACCGCACGGTCCACCCGGTGCAGGGACAGGTGGTGGTCGTGGAGAACCCCGGCATCGAGGAGTGGTTCGCGGCCCCCGGATCACGGTCGGCGATCCTGACGTCCGTCCTTCCGCAGCCCTACGGGCTGGTGCTCGGCGGTACCGCACGCGCACACGTGTGGTCCCGGCGGCCCGAACCTGCCATCGCCGAGGCCATAGTGGACCGCTGCGCCCGGGCCTTTCCCCAGCTCGCGGGCGCCCGGATCCTGGCGCACAAGGTCGGCCTGCGCCCCGCCCGGCCGACCGTACGACTGACGTCGGAACCACTCGCCAACGGAGTGCCGTGCGTGCACAACTACGGTCACGGCGGCGCGGGCGTCACGGTGTCCTGGGGCTGCGCCCAGGAGGTGGCCGAGCTGTTGCGCGGAGTGGGGGAAGGGTGAGGCGGGTGCGGTGCCGCATTTCGGTGCGGGAACGGTGAGCTGAGCGCGGCACCGTACCTCGGGGCAGGCACTGCGAGCCGAGCGCGGCACCGCGCCTCGCGCAGCCACGGCGAGCCGAGCGCGGCACACGCCTGGGTGCGCGAGCGCTGAGGCGGGCGCGGCACCGCCGCCTCGGTGCGGCAACACTGAGCTGGGCCCGGCACCGCGCCTCAGCACCGGAGCGCTGGGGCGGGCGCGGCACTCTCGGTACGGGAACGCTGGGGCAAGCGCGGCACCTCACCCCCGTTCCCCGCTGCCGACGGGCACCGGGCCCCACCCCACTTCACGGATCACACCCGCCCCTGATTCGCGCAGATCACCCCCCTCGTCCACCTACCGCCCGCAACTGCTGACCGGCGTCCCCGCCGTGAGGTGATACGTCGCCCGCCCGTCCAGCAGGAGCGGTATCAGCGCCCTCATCGACTGGCGCAGCGGGACCACGGCACCCCCGCGGGACGGCCGCCAGGACACCGCGTGCAGCGCCAGTTCGTCCTTGACCTGCGCCAACTGCTCGGCGCTCAGCCGGTAGGCGCACGGCGGGTTGCGCAGAACCCGGTCTTCGGCGGGGGGTTCGTTGTCCGCGCCACCCAGGTAGACCGGCCCCCGGTCCGCGAAACCGGCGAGCCGTGCGCGTGTCGTGGCCGCCTCGATACGGGACCTGCGGTGGTCCGCGAAGGAGAAGAGCCCCTTCAGGCCCGCCAGCTGGGACGTGACCCGGCGGCGGTTGTTCAGCGACGGGTCGGCCTTCTCCTCGTCGGTGAGCGCGTCCACCCGGGTCTCCACGAGCAGCCCGAGGGAGTTCTTGACCCCCGCGGTGTTGCGCAGGATGCGTTCCTGCCCATCGCCCGCCACCTGCTTGATCGGGGCACCGGTCTCCGGGTCCGTCCATATCCCGTACACGCCGGTGCTGAACCCGGCCTTCTCGGCGTGCGGCCGGACGTACGCGTCGGACAGGGTGGACGACTCGTGGTGCACCGCCCGGGCCGTGTTGAGGTTACGGGGCCACAGCGCGAGCACGTCCTTTTGGTAGTACGGCGGGGTGGGCCCGTATTCGTGCAGGTCGTAGATGGTGTCGGGGCGGTAGTCGCGGATCACCGCGGCCATCGCGCGGGCCTCGGCGGTGCGCAGGGCGAGGTGGTCGCGGTTGATGTCGATCCCGGCGGAGTTGCCGCGGGTGTCGGCGGCGCGGCCGTCCGGATTGGCGGTCGGGATCACCAGCACGCTGGTGCCCTCCAGGAACCGGCGGGTGGCACGGTCCCGGGCGAAGGCCAGGTCACGGACGGTGGACAGACACGCCTCGCGGCCCGACGGCTCGTCGCCGTGCTGGGAGCAGATGAGCAGGACGGAGTTGCCGCGCCGCACCTCACTCGGGCGCTCGGGCGCCGGAGCGCCGATGCGGACGAGTTGGACGGGGCGGCCCTGTGCGGTGACGCCGACGCGGTCGATCCGTACCCGGTCGCTGTCCCGGTCCACGGCGGCGAGGAAGTCCTGTTCCTCCGGCTGGGTGGTCCAGCGGGCGCCCGCGCTGCGTTCGAAGCCGGTGCGGGGGACGTGCGGGTCGCCGGCGGCCCCGGCCGGCGGGGCCATCAGACTCACGGCGAGCGCGGCGGCCATGGCCCCGATGCCGAGGCGGCGGACGTGGGCTCTCACGAGGGGGTGCCTCCCTGAAATGAACGGGACGGAACAAGTGCGGGGTTGACCGATGGGGCGGTGGGCCAGTGGGTCGATGGGCCGGTGGGCCGGTGGACCGGTGGGCGGCATCGTCCACCGGCCCGTCGCCGGGCTGATGGGCGATGTCGATCACCAAGCCGTCGTTGGGCCGGTGGACGACGCTGCTCACCGAGCCGTCGCCGGGCCGGTGGACGGCGCCGATCGCCGCCCGGCCGGTGGGCGGCGCGTCCTCCCCGGCCCATCGGCCCACCGTCAGAGCGCCGGCTGTGCCGGCCGCGTCGGCGGTACCGGCCCACCGGCCCCGCCGCGTCGGTCAGCCGGCGTGCGGTATGTGCTCCATCGAGCGCGGGGGCGCGATGCCCTCCAGCGGCGACGGCTGGGGCGACAGGTGCCCGCTCGCGCCTGCTGTGGCGCGGGTGAACGCCTTGCTGCCCCCGACGATCGGGAGCTGGGCGGAGGTACGTGCCAGGTCCAGGGTCAGCCGCGGGGTGGAGGACGGCGGGTCGATGAGGCCCGCGTCCGTACCGGCCACGATGAGCGCGAGCCGGTGCCCGGCGGGCACGACATGATCACTGGCGGCCAGGTCGAGCGTGATGGTGTACGGCTTGCCCGGGGTCAGCGGCCGTCCCTTGTGGGCGTCGGCGTAGTTGCCCAGGTCGGCCCACCCCCGCATGAAGACGGTGTGCTCCACCTTCTGGACGTCGGCCTTGGTCTCCTTGAAGCAGGCGCTGTCACCGGTGGTGCTCGCGCCCCAGCACGTGCGGTCCGGCAGCGTGAGGATGCCCTCGCCGGCGGCGCCGTAGTTGCGGATGGTGTCCGGGCCCAGGTCCACCAGGACGGCGGAGAGGTGGGCCGTCGAGGTGGAGGGGGTCGCCGTGACGGTCACCTTGCCGGAACCGGACAGGCGCAGCGGCCGGTTGAGCGGCTTGGTGGTGAACCCGGCCTTGTAGGGCGTCGACGTGTCGATGTGGGTCGCCCAGTCGGCCTCGCTCAGGCGCGAGTCGTCCGTGAAGGTCTCGGTGGCTCCGTACGGGGCGCGGCGGGTGCCCAATTGCCCCACGCCGGGCTGGTCTCCGCCGCGGGGCCGGACCGTGGTGGCCGACGTACCGGGGGCGGGCCAGTGGCGGTCGGTGGCCCACTGGTCGGGGGCCCGCTCGATGTCGGCCATCGGTTCTTCGTCGATGCCGTTGTCGTAGTCCATCAGGTAGTGGTCGAACCACCGGTGCAGGGTCGGCACCCAAGCGGAGCGGCGGAAGTCGAAGGGGTCGACGTGGCCGGTCTGGGAGAGCCAGATCTTGCGCTCCACGCCTTCCTCGGCGAGCGCGTCCCACCACTGCCCGAAGTGCTTGGTGCGGACGTTGAGGTCCTGCAGGCCGTGCACGACGAAGACGCTGGCGCGCACCCGGCTCGCGTCGGGGACGTAGTCGCGCTCGGTCCACAGGTCGGTCCAGTCGCCGGTGCGCGGCGCGCCGTCGGCCAGCTTCTTCTGGACGACCGCGCACCGGGCGCGGGCCTCGGGGCTGTCGACGCGGTCGGCCAGGGCGTCGGGGCCGGAGTCGTAGAGCGGGGCGCCCTTGGCGAAGTAGTAGTCGTACCAGGAGGAGATGGCGGCGATGGGGACGATGGTTTCCAGGCCCCGGACGCCGGTGGCCGCGACGCCGTTGGCGATCGTGCCGTCCCAGCTCTTGCCGATCATGCCGGTGCGGCCGTTGGTCCAGTCGGCGCGGACCGGTTTGCCGCCGGTGCGCGCGTCATACGCACGAGCCCGGCCGTTGAGCCAGTCCACGACGGCGCGCGCCGACTGGATGTCCGAGCGCCCGCCGACGTCCACGCAGCCGTCCGAACGGTTGGTGCCCGCCAGGTCCACCAGCACCGTCGCATAGCCGCGCGGCACGAAGTAGTTGTCGTAGAAGAGCGGGAACTGCACCGGCCGGCCGTTGGCGTCGTAGGTCTTCTTCTGACTCTCGTTGCCCCGGCCGCAGCAGGAGTAGTAGGGGCTCGCATCCATGATCACCGGCACCCGGCGGCCCCGCTCCGCGGGCTCGCGCGGCCGGACGATGTCGACGGCGACCCGGTCGGTCCGCCCGTCCTCGTCACCGTCGATCTTCGTGTCCACCCAGACGGATTCGCGGATCGCGCGGTCGTAGGAGTAGACGGGTCTGCTCTCGTCCGACGCGGCCTGGGCGGCGGCCGGCGAGACGAGGACGGACAGCAGGGCGACGACGGCCGCCGTCGCGAGCACTTTCCATGGGATGCGGGGAACCCGCGCACGTATCGTCACCCGCGGACGGTAGCGCGGGCGAACTCCCGTGCGTAAGGGTGCGGATGACCATGTCCGTTCGCGTGCGGGACGGCTGCGCGCACCGCGACGTGAGGGGCTTCGTCCTCCTACGGGATCGTCCGCTCCGTATACGACGAGTGGCGCGTTCGTGCCGGTATGCGTCCCTGGCTCGTGCGCGGGCCCATGGAGGCGGGCCCGATCGCGGAGGAGACCGCGAGCGCGGGCCGGTTCGCACGGCCGGGCCATCCCGGGACGAAGTCGATCACACCCGGAAGCGAGGGCGCGGGTCCCTCCATGCACAGAAGCGGAAGCCCCGTCCGTGATCTTCGCCGCGACGCAACAGCAGTTCAGAGCCGTGGTGGAGCGGCATGCCGGACGGAAGTGGAAGGGGCGGGGGACGAGGCCGGGCGCCGGATCCCCCGGGATCGTGTCGGCCGGATGTCGATCATGTGTCGTGTGGAGCCATGGACATGACGGCGCCCACCTGAGTACATAGGGTCTGCATAAGAGATCGACTTCCCCTACGAGTTGGAGGAACTCGTGCGTCACAGAATCCTCGTTCCGGGCGCGGTCGCGCTCAGCCTGCTGCTGGCGATCCCGGCATCGGCGGCCGACTTCACGCCCGGCGCTCCGGGCGTGGGCGACTCCTACTATCCCGAGAGCGGAAACGGTGGATACGACGTTTCCCACTACGACCTGCGCCTGAAGTACCAGCCAAAGACGGACCTCCTGGAGGGCACGGCGACGCTGCTCGCCAAGACCACCCAGAACCTCTCGCGCTTCAACCTCGACTTCGGCCTCAAGGTCAGCGAGGTGCGGGTCAACGGCAAGAAGGCGTCCTTCGCCGCGACCGGCAAGCACGAGCTCCAGGTCACTCCGGCCGCGCCGCTGGAGAAGGGCAAAGAGATCAGCGTGGTCGTGCGCTACGCCGGCAAGCCGTCGGAGGTGAAGATCGACGGCTACACGGCGTGGGCCCGCACGCCGGACGGCGGGGTCGTCGCGCAGGAGCCGGACTCGGCCGTGTGGTGGTTCCCCAGCAACGACCACCCCACTGACAAGGCGACCTACGACATCTCCGTCTCCGTGCCGGACGGCACCCAGGCGATCAGCAACGGCGTGCTGCTCTCGCAGTCCTCCAAGCTCGGCTGGACCCGCTTCAACTGGCGCTCGGACAAGCCGCAGGCCACGTACCTGACCACGCTGGCGGTCGGCAAGTTCGACATCACCAAGGACACCACCGCCAACGGCCTGCCGGTCATCAACGCCATCAGCAAGGACCTCGGCGCGAACAGCGGCTCGGCGCGCGCGAGCATCGAGCGCAGCACCGAGGTCACGGAGTGGCTGGAGACCGTCTTCGGTCCCTACCCCTTCAACTCCGTGGGCGGTTACGTCCCGAACGTCCCCGCGGGCTACGCCCTGGAGACGCAGACCCGGCCGTTCTACGGCAAGAAGGCGTTCGACAACGGCACGAACGTCTCCGTGGTCGTGCACGAGCTGGCGCACCAGTGGTACGGCGACAGCGTGTCCCTCAAGGACTGGAAGGACATCTGGGTCAACGAGGGCTTCGCCCGCTACAGCCAGTGGCTGTGGTCGGAGAAGGAGGGTGAGGGCACGGCCCAGGAGCTGGCCGACTACGTCTACGCCCAGCACCCGGCCGACGACTCCTTCTGGACGGTCAAGCCCGGCGACCCGGGTCCGGACAACCAGTTCGACATCGCCGTCTACGACCGGGGTGCGCTGACCCTCCAGGCCCTGCGCAACAAGGTCGGCGACAAGGCGTTCTTCGGCCTGCTGAAGTCCTGGCCGACCGAGAACCGGTACGGCAACGCCTCGGTGGGCGACTTCGTGAAGTTCGCGGAGCGCAAGACCGGCAAGCCGCTGGCGGAGTTCTTCGACACCTGGCTGTACCAGCCGGTCAAGCCGGGCGCCCCGGCCGCGAAGAAGGCGAAGATCGCCGCGCAGCAGGCGCCCACGCTGCGCCCGGCCCAGCCCAAGTCGTGGAAGCAGATCCAGGCCACGAACCACGTGCACGAGCACTGAGGGCCACCACCGGCACCGTGCGCGCCACCGCGGCCTCCTCACCCCTGAGGCCGCACCGCCGAAGCCACCGCCGGAGCCGGAACCCGGGCCCGCCGCGCCGCCGTCACCCCGGTGGC
>NZ_JBEXNM010000101.1:0-21144 GCF_040611095.1 Streptomyces sp. NPDC003077
GCCGTGCCTTCCTCCGCGGAAGGCACGGCCGACGGCCTTTGTCATGGCGCTTCGCCGATCCCGGCCGCCGATGAGCCGTTCCGGACGGACCGCCTACGCGTGGAAGGTCGTGGTCGCCTCCAGCGCGGCCCGTTCGGTCGTGATCCGGTTGACCGGGGCGGTCTCGTCGGCGTAGCCGAAGGAGACGCCGACGAGGAGCTTTCCCTCGGTGACGCCGAGTTCGGCTCGGACGGTGTCGGCGTGGAAGCTCAGCAGGCCCTGGGGGCAGCTGTCCACGCCGTACGCGGTCATGGCCAGGAGCAGCGTTTGCATGTAGGCACCGACGTCCGCGGCCAGTCGGGCGCCGCCGTCGCCGGTGACGAACAGGAACGCGGCGTGTGGCGCGCCGTAGAAGCGCAGGCTCTCCGCGTCGTAGGCGGCCCGTGCCGCGTGGTCGTCGGGGCCGATGCCCAGTGCTCCGTACAGCTCGGCGCCGAACGCGGCACGGCGCGCCTGGTGCACGTCGGAGTACATGTCTTCCGAGTACGGGAAGTCCGCTGAAATGCGCTGGGCGGCGTGGGCCGACCGCAAGGCCTCTGCCAGTCGGTCACGTGCCGCGCCGCTCACCACCTCCACCTGCCACGGCTGCGCGTTGGAGTTGGACGGCGCGGCGCCGGCCAGCGAGAAGATCGCGCGCAGGGTGTCCGCGGGCACGGGTTCCGGGCGGAACGCGCGGGTGGCGTGGCGGTCGCGTATCAGCTTCTCCGCACAGCCGCTCAGCTCGGTGGGGACCGGACTGTTGTTCATGGGGCTCCTCCATGACGGCGCTATGTAAACGCATCCGTTTACTTTCTGGCCCGACCCTAGCAAGCCATCTCGGTGGAAGTAAACGCGTACGTATACTTGCGTCATGGGGACGACGACCACGGCAGCTCAACGGCGGGGGCGCGGGGGGCGGGAGCGCATCCTGGCTGCCGCCGCCCGGCTCTTCGCGGCTCAGGGGATCAACGCGACAGGCATGGAACAGGTGGCACAAGAAGCACCCGTGTCCAAGCGCACCCTTTACGTCCACTTCCCGACCAAGAGCGATCTGGTCATCGCGCACCTCAAGGACCTCGCGTCGTCGGGCGTCACCCTGGAGAGCGTGCTGACGCGTGAGGACATCCCCCCGCGCGACCGGATCCTCGGGCTGTTCGACCTGCCCGTGGCGGACGAGGCTCCGGTGCGCGGCTGCCCGTTCATCGACGCCGCGGCGGAATTCCCCGATCCGGAGAGCACGGTCCACTCCTACGCCCGGGAACAGAAGCTGCGGATGGTGGAACTGGTCACCGCGCTGGTGACGGAGCTGGGCTGTCACGCGCCCGCCGCACTGGCCGAACAGTTGGTCACCCTCGCGGACGGGGCAGCCAGTCGCGCCATGGTGCTGGGGGAAGCGGACTACGGGCGGCACGCGCGGGCGGCGGCGAAGGTTCTCCTCGAACGCGCTCTGCCGACTGCGGGCTGACACCTTTCGGTGGCCTGACGCGGCCGGCGGGTCGCCGTCAGGGCGCGGGGCGGTGGGTCGGCTTCAGGCCGCGTCGGCACCGACCGGCGCGGTCACCGCGGGCCGGACTCCCGACCTTTCCTCGCCGGCTATCGCGTCGATGTCACCGACACGCTCGGCTGGACCGGTGCCCTGTCCCGGTCGTGGTCCTTGGTCTTGTCGCCGAAGGCGGTGTTCCAGAGCCCCACGAGCAGGATCGCGATCACGACCCATGCCCAGAAGGGGACCTTCTGCAAGCGCTGTGTCAGGGTCTTCTGCTTCGGAGGGTCGGCCATGGCTGCTCCGTCGTCGAGCCGGTCGAGTCGAGACGTGCCGAGACGTGCCGAGTGCCTGGGGGCTGTGCGCGTCCGGTTGGGACGGCGCTGAGGTCAGTCTCGCTCAGAAGGCGGGTCGGCGGACCCGGAATGGGGCGGTCCTCTCAGGGGGCGGCCGGTGGGCGCCCGGGCGCGTGGGCGGCCCTCCCCGGGCGGGTGCGGTGCTCGCGTCCGGGGAGGGCCGCCGCAAGGTCAGCGCGGGGTGGTGGGTGCCAGGGGGCGGGGAGGGACGGGGATCGTCGTCAGTGGGTTTCGAGGATCAGGTCGCGGACCATGCGGCAGGTGATGTTGGAGGGCCGGTGCACGCCGATGCGGGCGGCGGTGTTGCGGATGGTGCGGTTGCGGGCCCGTTCCGGGGTGTAGACGCCGGCGTCGAGCAGGGCTATGGCCAAGCGCATCGCCTTGAGGCGGCGGTTGTAGGATTCGTAGCGCTCGCGCGGCCAGCCGGCCGGGAGCGGCTTCTTCGGCAGGGGGCGGAAGGCGGTCTGGGGCTTCTTGGCGGTCCGGCTGGTCGCGGTTGCTTTCGTCACCTTTATCGTCTTCGCCGCCTTTGCTGTCGTGGTGGCCGGGATCGCTGTCGTGGTGGCCGGCATCGCCGTGCCGGTGGTCGTCGTCATGGTCGCGGAGTCTGTGGCGTGCAGGGTTTCCGCCGCCTTCGCCACCTGTGGCGCTTGCGCGGTGTCTGTCGGGTTTGTCGGGTGGTGGACTACGGCCATCGGCGCTCTCCTGGGCAGTGGTGGAACCCTCACTGACTACCTCCATTTTAAAGGGGGGCACTGACAAAGCCCCCTGGTCAGATGGCGGTTGACGGCTCGTCGGGCGGGTGGCGGGGAGAGGGCTGGGGCGGCCTCGGTCCTCGTCGGAAGAGTGCGCGGAGGGTATCCGGGCTGGTCACGCGAAGGGGCCATTCCAGGATGCGGGGTGTGAGAGGCGCACTTATCGTCGTAAACATCATCTTCTGGGCTGGTTGCGGCGGCCGGGGACTCTTCCGGGCCGGTCACGGCCGCCCCAAAGGACGGTGACGCCTGTCCGCCCCCGCGAAAGGCCCAGTGGTGTCCGAGAGTGACGGCGAGACGGCGAAGACCACCTCCGACCTCATCGTCGAGCGGTTGCTCGCCTGGGGCGTGGACACCTGTTTCGGGATCTGCGGGGATCAGATCAACGGGTTCTTCGAGGCGTTGCGCACGCATCCGGAGATGCGGTTCGTCCATGTGCGGCACGAGGAGAACGCGGCGCTCGCGTGTGTGGGGTACGCGAAGTTCACGGGCCGTCCGGCCGCGTGTGTGGCGACCGCCGGGCCTGGGGCGCTCCACCTGCTGAACGGCCTGTACGACGCCCGGATCGACGGGGCTCCGGTCATCGCGATCACCGGCCTGTCGTACCACGACACGGTCGGCGCGCACTTCCTCCAGGACCTGCCCTCCGACCGGCTCCTCGAACACGCCTGCCCGTTCTCCGAACGCGTCATGGGCCCCGCGCATGCCCTGACGGCCACGGACCTGGCCGTCCGCAGCGCCCTGATGAACCGGACGCCGGCGCACCTGGCGATCCCCATCGACGTCCAGTCCTGGACCTGCGAGCAGGACACCCTCTCGGACAAGAACGTTCCCGGGCACGTCTCCCTGGCCGCGCAGCCGTTCACGGTGGTGCCGCCGCACGAGCAGTTGCACGAGGCCGCGCGGGTGCTCAACGCCTGCCGCCGGGTGGCGATCTGCGCGGGGGCGGGGGCCCGGGGCGCGGGCGAGGCGCTGGAGCGGGTGGCGGAGACGCTGGGGGCGCCGATCGTGAAGGCGGGGCTGGGCAAGGACTGCGTGCCCGACGACAGTCCGTACACGACCGGCGGAATGGGTTTGATCGGCACACGGGCCAGCCATGAGGCGTTCGAGGAGTGCGACGGGTTCCTGATCGTCGGGTCCTCGACCCCGTACTACGACTTCTGGCCCGCGCCCGGGCAGGCGCGCGGGGTGCAGATCGACGTGAACGCCGACCGGATCGGGATGCGCTACCCCGTCGAGGTCGGGCTGGTCGGGGACGCCGGGGCGGTGCTGGACGCGTTGCTGCCGCACCTGCGGCGCAAGGACGACCGGTCGTTCCTGGAACGGGCCCGGGCGACGTACCGCGCGTGGTGGCAGCTCGTCGGCGCGCAGGCCGCCGCGTCCGGGACGCCGATGCGTCCGCAGGTGATCACCTGGGAGCTGTCCAAGGTGCTGCCGGACCGGGCGATCGTCACCGGGGACGCCGGCACGGTCACCGCCTGGGCCGGGCGGCTGATGCTGCGGCGCGGCATGGCGTATTCGTTCTCCGGCACGCTGTGCACCATGGGGGCCGCGCTGCCATACGCCATCGGGGCGCAGATCGCCCACCCCGACCGGCCGGTGATCGCCTTCACCGGGGACGGTTCGCTGTCCATGGGGATGGGGGAACTGGCCACCCTGGCGCAGTACGACCTGCCGGTGAAGGTCGTGGTGCTGCACAACAACTCGCTCGCCCTGGAGGTCTGGGAGCAGACCGCGCTGCTGGGCAACCCGCAGTACGGCTGCGGGCTGCACCCGGTGGACTTCGCGGCCGTCGCCCGCGCCTGCGGCCTGCGGTCCTTCCGCGTCGAGGAACCGGCGGACGCGGCCGGGGTGCTGGCCGAGGCGATGGCCTGCCCGGGGCCGTGCCTGGTGGAGGCGGTGACCGATCCGTACGAGGCCCCGTTCGGCGAGAGCCTGAAACCCGCCCAGGCGCGGCACATCGCGGAGGCGTTCGGTAAGGGCGAACCGGCGGCCGGCCCCATGGCGCGCAATCTGCTGGAGGAGCGGCGGGTGGCGATGTCGCCTGCCCTCCAGCAGCATCGGGGGGAATTGGGGCGGTATCGGTGAGTTCTCTGGATTCCTTGGATTCCCCGGATTCCCTGATGGGGTGGGGTGGGGTGGGGTGGGGTGGTTCTTCGAGTCGGGGGCGGGTGCCGTCTCTCAGGCCAGTGCCGCTTCCGCCGCCGCGAGGATTTCGGTGACGCGCAAGCCGAAGCGGATGTCGCAGGCGTGCGGGGCGCCGGTGCTCATGGAGGTGAGGAGGGCGTCGACGGCGCGCTGGTAGGCCGGGCCCGGGCCGTCCTGGCGGCGTGGGAGGGCGGTGGTGCCGGCGGTGCCGCGGACGGTGACCTGCACGCCCGCGGCGGCCGGCGGCGCCGTCAGGCTGACCGCCGCCGTGCTCACCGCGCCGGTGGTGTGCCGCAGCGTCATGAGGACGGTGTCGAGGGGGCCCCGCACGGCGGTGACCGTCTCGGCGTCGCCGAGCACCGGCAGGAGGACGGACAGGGCGTGCGGTCCGACGTCCCATAGGGCGCCCTTCGTCCGGCGCCAGGGCGAGGACGCGTACGGGCTCTCGCTCCCGGGGACGAAGACCGAGGCCAGCCAGTCGGCGTGCCCGGTGAACCAGCCGCCCACCGCCGCCTGCTCCTCGATCCACGCACCTTCCTCGATCCCGAACCGCGCGGTGAAGAAGACCACCGAGGCGACGCCCGCGCGCTCGACGGCTTCGGCCAGGGCGCGCGCCTCGGGGACGCTGGTGGCGACCGGCTTGTCCAGGAGGAGGTGCCGCCCGGCTTCGGCGGCCCGTACACCCAGTTCGGCCTGGACCGTGGGCGGGAGGGCGATCGCGACGGCGTCGGTGGCGGCGAACAGGTCGTCCGGGGTGGCGTAGGTCTGGACGCCGTACGCGTCGGCCAGTTCCCGGGCGGCGTCGGGCCGGCGTCCCCAGACGCCGGTGAAGGCGACGCCGGGGTGGGCGGCGAGCGCGGGGGCGTGGACGCGCCGGGCCCACGTACCGGTACCGAGGAGGCCGATGCGCGGGGTGGTGTCGGGGGCGAACGGCGGGTTCGCGGGGGCGGGCGGGATCGTCATGCGCCCAGTCTCTCGCGGGCGCGTGGTCCGGGTGGGCAGCGCGCGGGGTCCGCGGCGCGCCCCTGTGGGAACGGGCGAGCGCCGGGAAGGCCGTCGCAGGTGGGCCCCAGTAGGCCAATCCGGGGCGGGCCTCGGCGGCCGTCCCGGATGGGTGCCGGGGATCCTGGTAGGCCGTCACGGACGGATCCCGCGGGTCCCCGGAAGGCCGTCCGGTCGGATCCGGGGGTCCCGGTAGGCCGTCCCGGACGGATCCCGCGGGCCCCGGAAGGCCGTCCGGTCGGATCCGGGGGTCCCGGTAGGCCGTCCCGGATGGATCCCGCGGGTCCCGGAAGGCCGTCCCTGCCGCCTCCCCGGCGGACGCCCCGGGCAACAATTGCGCGTTACACCGGGTTCACATTCGGGCAACGGACGGGAAATGCCGGGTTGCGAGAGTGCGGTGGTGCGCCCGCACGCGCGCCCCTCCCCCGACCCGCATTAAGGCGAACCCGTGTCCTTCAAGGCCGAATACCTCTGGATCGACGGCACCCGGCCGACGGCCAAGCTGCGCTCCAAGACCAAGATCCTGGCGGACGGAGCCGAGCTCCCCCTGTGGGGCTTCGACGGATCCAGCACCCAGCAGGCCGAGGGCAACTCTTCCGACCTCGTCCTCAAGCCGGTGTTCAGCTGCCCGGACCCGATCCGGGGCGGCGACGACCTGCTCGTCCTGTGCGAGGTCCTGAACACCGACCTGACGCCGCACGCCACCAACACCCGGGCGCCGCTGCGCGCGGTCGCCGAGCGGTTCGCGAACCAGGAGCCCATCTTCGGGATCGAGCAGGAGTACACCTTCCTCAAGGGCAGCCGTCCGCTCGGCTTCCCTGAGGGCGGCTACCCGGCCCCTCAGGGCGACTACTACTGCGGCGTGGGCACCGGCGCGGTCTTCGGGCGCGAGATCGTCGAGCGGCACCTGGACCGCTGCCTGGCCGCGGGCCTGGGCGTCTGCGGCGTCAACGCCGAGGTCATGCCGGGGCAGTGGGAGTTCCAGATCGGCGCGCTGCCGCCGCTGGAGGTCGCGGACCACCTGTGGGTGGCGCGCTGGCTGCTGCACCGTACGGCCGAGGAGTACGAGGTCACCGCCTCCCTGGACCCGAAGCCCGCCCCGGGCGACTGGAACGGCGCGGGCGCGCACACCAACTTCTCCACCCGGGCGATGCGCGAGGGCTACGACCCGATCATCACGGCGTGCGACGCGCTGGGCGACGGGGACAAGCCGCTGGAGCACGTACGGAACTACGGCAGCGGCATCGAGACCCGGCTCACCGGTGCGCACGAGACCGCGCCCTGGGACGCGTACACCTACGGCACGTCCGACCGCGGCGCCTCCGTCCGCATCCCCTGGCAGGTCGCGGCCGACAAGAAGGGCTACATCGAGGACCGGCGGCCGAACGCGAACGTCGATCCGTACGTCGTCACCCGACTGATCGTGGACACCTGCTGCACGGCTTTGGAGAAGGCCGACCAGGTCTGACCGACCGCACCACCACTGTTCGCGTCGCGGGCTCCGTCACCGCTCGTCATCGAGCCCGCCGTCACGTCGCCAAGTACCGAGGGCGCCCGCTTCCGTGGGCGTCCTCGTGCCGTTGTGGAGGCGTTTCAGGACGGATGACGTAGATGCGTCCTACTTCGGAGGGATTCCGTGTGATGCGCGTTGTCCGGCCGAGGGGCCCGCAGTACAAGCAGTACAAGAGGACATATTCGGACGAGCTGCCGAGAAGGCACCGCCAGAAGGACGCCGCCGTTCCGCTGTCAGGCTCTCGCCACCAGGACGCCGAGCACGCCGATCGGGCTGATCGGGCTGATCGGGCATCGAGCCGATCGGGCTGGTCGCTCCGACCGCGCTGATCACGTCGATCACGTCGATCACACCGGTCACAGAGGTGCCCTCAGAGGGACGCCGTCAGTGGAACGGCGGCGAAGCCGGCGACGAGCCCGCAAGAGATCTCGCCGGAAGGCCGCGCAAGGGAGCGAGCAGAGCGTCAAGAGAGCCGAGAGGCCGGGTGACGAGCAATGCCGATCGAGTTCCACACCGCCGTCTCCAATGAGCCGGAAGAGCAGGCGACCGTCATATCCAGCGATGAGCTGGCCGTCCAGATGCCCTCCGACGGGGCGTTCGGCGAGGCCAGCCGGGGCAGCCCGGAGGGGCTGGAGAACGTCCGCGGCTACAGCCGTCCGGAGGGGACACCGGAGCAGTTGTGGCAGCCGCCCACCGCCGCCCTCCCCGACATCGGCGAGGCGTCCTACGGGCCGCCCCCGGTGGCCTCCGAGACCGTGCACGGCCCTGACGACCGGGTGCAGATCACCGACACCTCCGTGTACCCGTGGCGCGTGCACTGCTCGCTGCTGATCACGGCGGCGGACAACTCGCGCTGGATCGGCACCGCCTGGTTCATCGGGCCGCACACCCTGGCCACCGCCGGGCACGTCGTCTACATCAAGAACAGCGGCGTCCCGGGCCGCGACGGCTGGGTCAAGAGCATCAACGTCATGCCGGGACGCAACGGCAACACCCTCCCGTACGGCGTGGTGACCAGCACCAGCTTCCGTTCGGTCAACGGGTGGGTGAACAACGGCGACGAGAACTACGACTACGGCGCGATCATCCTGCCCACCGACCTCGGTTCGACGACCGGCTGGTTCGGCTTCGGGGTCTGGTCGGACGCCGACCTCCTGAAGACCGTCGGCAACATCTCCGGCTACCCGGGCGACAAGCCGGCCGGGACGCAGTGGTACGACGCGCGCGGCATCGCGTCCGTGGGCCCGCGCAAGGTCTACTACGACATCGACACGGCCGGCGGCCAGAGCGGCAGTTCGGTCTACCGCTTCTACAACGGCGGCCGGTACGGCATCGCCATCCACGCGTACGGCGGCGCCGTCACCAACTCCGGTACGCGCATCACCACGCCGGTGTTCAACAACTACGTGGCGTGGAAGGCGTGAGGTAGGCCTGGAAGACCCCATGTGGGTGTGGGTGTGGGTGCAGGTCTGAAAAGCCTGACGCAGGTCCGGAAGGCGTGACGCAGGCCGGGTTCGGTCCTCGCGACCGGTCCGCGCCCCGTACCCGCCGGGAGAAAGGGTGCTGTCGCATGGCGGTCATCGCCGGAGTGGTCGTGGACGCGGACGGCGTGCCCGTCCCCGACGCGCGCGTCTACGTGACGGACGGGCCGGGACCCGTACCCGACGTGGCCGCCCTCACGGACCCCGACGGCCGCTTCGCGCTCTCCGCCGGCGCCGACGGTGCTTACACCGTCGAGTGCCGGTCGGAGCGGGGCGGGGCCTCCCGCGTGACGGTGGCGACGGTCACCGTGCGCGGGGGGATGGCGGCGGAGCTGCGGGTGCGGCTGGAGCCATGAGGGGGCGCGGCACGGCGGCTGATCGACCGTCCGACGTGGGCAGCAGGCCGAGCGGACGGCGAGAGCGACGGATAACAGGACCGGCGGGCGGCGGGATTGTCAGTGGTGGCTGGCAGGCTGTGTCCATGCTTCCGATCACCGTGAAGACCGAGAGCGGTCCCGACCTCACCCGTCCGTCCGCAGCCGAACTGACCGCGCTGTTGTGCCGGATCGGCGCCGCCGACGACCACTTCGTGGTGGCCGAGCGGATTCCCGAAGAGGCGCACGAGTTCCTGCAGACGTGGCGCGAGGAGGACGGTTCCTACGAGGTCGAGCACCGCGACGGCGCCCCGGACCGGCACTTCCGGCTGGAGCTGACGGACCCGGCCGAGGTCGCGGCTCTCTTCCTCGCCTGGGCCCGCGGTGAGAAATCCTGGCGTACGGCGCACGCCTGGGAGCGGGTCGAACTCACCGCCGCGCCGGAGCTGGATCCGGAAGCCCGCACCGAGTTGGAGGAACGGGTCCGGTTGCTGCTGCGCACCGGCTTCTGGAGCCTGCCCGCGCTCGCGGAGGCGATGACCGAGGAAGTCGAGGACGAGTACGGGGACGAGTCGAGCCGTGACGTGCACCGGATGGTCGCCGCGCTGTGGGAGGAACGGCTCGCCGAGGAAGCCGACTGGCCCGACGTCACGGACGTGGACCGGGTGGCACGGGCGTTCGCGGCGCTGGAGGCCGAAGGGATCACGGCCCGGATGAACTTCACCTGCTGCGCCACCTGCGCACACGGCGAGATCTGCGCGGAACGCCGCGAGGGGGACCGGGGCTACGCCTTCTTCCACCAGCAGGACACCGAGGGAGCGGCGGACGGCCACGGCCTGTACATACGGTTCGGCGCGTATCCGGATCCCATATCGGCGGGAGAGCCGGATCGCATATCGGCGAGCAAGCCGGACGCCATACGAACGGGAAAGCCGGACCTCATATCAGCGGGAGAGACCGAAAGGACAGAGAGGACGGAAAGGGCGGAAAAGGCGGAGAGGGCGGAAGAGACGGACGGCGGAACTGAGGGGGTGATCGATGAAGAGATCGGCGCCGTCGGGCGGGCGGTGGCGGATGCGTTGGAAGGCGTTGGGCTGACCGTCGAGTGGGACGGTGATCCGCGCCGGGCGATCCACCTGCCGTCCCTGGACTGGCGTCGGCGACTGCCGATGGTGGTGTGACGGATGATGGTGGGGTGAGCTCTTTCTCCCCTCGTGCCCCATGGGTCGCACCTCTGTATGTCGGTGCCGTCCACCTCAGTGCGTACGTCACCGCGCGGATGCCGGCCGAGCAGCGGACGGAACTGCTGCGCGAGCACTCCACCAACGTCGAGAACCTCCGGGCTCGACGGTGGCGGACGCTGGCCACCAGCGCGCTGTTCGTCGAGCCGCCGCTGCACCGCGCGTACAGCGTCGCGCTGCTGGCGGTGCTCGGTACGGCGGAGGCTGCCTGGGGCGCGCGGCGGGCCGCCGGGGTGTTCGCGATCGGGCACGTGGGCGCCAGCCTGCTCGTTCACGCCGGGCTGTCCTCGGCGCGCAAGCTCTCCGCGGAGACGGCGCGGGCCGTGGACGTGGGCGCGAGCTACGGGTTCAACGCCACGGCCGGCGCACTCGCCGCGTCCCTGCCGCACCCGCGCGCCCGGCTGATGGCCACCACGGGCCTGCTGGCCCTGGGCATACGCCCCGTGCTGCGCAAGCGGCGCACGTTCACGGACGCGGGCCACCTGGCGGCGCTGGCGCTGGGCGTCGCGATCGGCGCCAGGAAGCGACGAACGGGACGGGTCCTACGACCTGCCGGGTGACGTGGCGGATGCCCTGCCGGGGGACGAGTCCTACGACCTGCCAGGGGGACGAAGCGGATGCCCTGCCTTGGGGGATGTACCGGACGACGTGCCGGGTGACGTACGCGTACGCGCGACCTGCGGGTACGCCGCCCGGGCTCGGAGCACTGCGGGTTGGGGCCTTCCCGGGGCGGCGGTGCCCCCTCACACATCCCGTCGCCGCACGACGATCATCGCGACGGCCACCGCCACCACGGCCCACCCGCCGTACACGAGCCATGCCCCGGTGGTGGTCGGCGGGTACGGGCCGGGGGCGTGCGCCCGTGCCGGGTTCGTCACCAGCCACCTCCACGCGCTGAGGGGCATGGCGTTGCCGATCTCTTTCACCCAGCGGAAGCGGTCGCCTTGGAGGAGCGTCGGTATGAGCAGCAGCAGGGCGATGACGGCGACGATGGAGCCCGCCGCGTGCCGGATCAGCGCGCCCACCGCCATGCCGACCAGCGCGCACAGCGGCGCGATCAGGGCGGACGCGGTGACGGCGCGCAGGGCGCCCGGGTCGCCGAGTGACAGGCCGCCGTGCTCCCGCAGTACCGCCTGGGTGACGCCGAAGGAGGTGCCGGAGACGAACGTGCCGAGCGCGAGCATGACCGCCGACACCACGGTCGCCTTGGCCGCGACCACCGCCCGCCGGTCGGGGACGGCGGCGAAGGTCGTCCGGATGAGTCCGCTGGTGTACTCGCCGAAGACCGCGATCGCCCCCACCGTCGCCGCGATGATCATGAGCAGTTGCCAGGCGGGATCGACGAACGCGGTGTGCAGCGCGTCGAAGGCGTACTCGGGAAGGTCCGGAATCCCCGGCGGCTCCGACGGCGACGCGGCTTGTTCCGACAGGTGGGCCGCGTTGGACACGGCGGAGTTTACATTGATGCCGATCACGGCCAACGCCCCGCCGGCCAGCACCAAGTAGGTGGAGCGCAGCGACCAGAGCTTGATCCACTCGGCGGCGAGGAGATGACGGAAACGGGCGGTCGCCGGAACCGGGAGGCGGAGGGCCGCCTTGTGGCCCGGTACGTGGCTCATCGGCCGACTCCGGTGGAGTGATCGGCTCCAGCGCAGTGATCGGCTCCAGCGGAATGGTCGGATCCAGTGGAGTGGTCGGCTCCGATGGAGTGATCGGCTGCGGGCGACGAGGCCACAGCCCGCGCGACCAAGGCCCGTGCGACCGGAGACCGTTCGGCCGCGCCGTACTCGACGCTCTCCGCGGTCAGTTCCATGAACGCTTCCTCCAAAGAAGCCGCCTGCGGGCTGAGCTCGTACAGCCGCGCCCCGTGCGTGAAGGCGAGTTCGCCGACGCGCTCCGCGGGCAGGCCGGTCACCGTGTACGACCCGTCGGGCTCCGCCCGTACCGCCGCGCCCTCGTCCGTCAGCAGCCCGGGCAGGGCCGTGTCGGGGGTGCGGACCCGGACGCGCGGCGGGGTGCCGCGGGCCGCGAAGTCCCGCAGGCTCTCCGCCGCGATCAGGCTGCCGCGGCCGATGACGATCAGTTCCTCGGCGGTCTGCTCCATCTCCCCCATCAGGTGGCTGGAGACGAGTACGGTCCGGCCCTCGTCGGCCAGCTTCCTGAAGAGGCCCCGCATCCAGAGCACTCCTTCGGGATCGAGGCCGTTGAGCGGCTCGTCGAAGAGGAGTACGGGCGGGTCGCCGAGCAGGGCGGCGGCGATGCCGAGCCGCTGTTTCATCCCCAGGGAGAACCCGCCGATCCCGCGGCCGGCCGCGTCCGCCATGCCGACCTCCGCCAGCACCTCCGCGACCCGCCGGCGCGGCAGCCCGTTGCCGACCGCCAGTGCCGTCAGGTGGGCGCGGGCGGTCCGGCCGCCGTGCACGTCGTGCGCGTCGAGCAGGGCGCCGACGTGCCGCAGGCCGCGGGGGCGGTCGCCGAAGGGCCGCCCGTCGACGGTGACGGTGCCGCCGGTGGGCCGGTTGAGCCCGAGGACCATGCGCAAGGTGGTGGTCTTCCCGGCACCGTTCGGCCCCAGGAACCCGGTGACCACACCCGGGCGCACGGTGAAGGACAGTCGGTCGACGGCGGTGGTCCCGCCGTAGCGTTTGGTGAGTTCGGTTGCTTCGATCACGGTGACCACGCTGCCGGGACCGATACCTCCAGGTCATCGGCCCGCCGGGCACAACCGGGGCGGCCGGGGGTAGCCCCCGGGAGTACGCCCGCGGGCCGATGCCGGGGCGTGGGCCGGAAATCTATGATCAGCGCATGAAAGCCCCGCAGGGTCCCCCGCGGTCGTCCCTCGCCGAGCCCCTGGCCTGGTGCTCGGGCATCGCCTACGCCCTCCTGCTGTACGTCGTCGCCCTGAACACCGGCCGCGAACTGAGCGGTGCGCGCCTGCTGCTCGCCGCGTTGCTCGCCGTGCTGCTGCTGGCCCTGGTGCTGCGCCGGCCGCTGCCCGCCCTGGTACTGCTGCTCGCCGCCTCCTTCGCGACGACCGTGCGGACGGACTCGGCGATGGCCGCGGACATGGCCGGCAGCATGCCGCCCGGGGAAACGCAGGCGTGGCAGATCGCGTACCTGCAAGCGGCGCTCACCGACCTGACCGTCGGTTGGATCTCCGCCACCCGGTCGCGGCTGACGGCGGCGGTCGCCGCACTGGTGGCGCTCGGCGTACAGATAGCGGGCGCCACGTACTACAGGGAGGGGAGCCCGTCCTTCGTCACCACCTCGGCCTTCCTGACGCTGATGATGGTCACCGCCTGGACGATCGGCCACTCGGTCGGCGAACGCCGCCGGCACGCGTCCGCGCTGCGGGAGCGGGCCACCGAACAGGCCGTCGTCGCGGAGCGGCTGCGGATCGCCCGGGAACTGCATGACATGGTGGCGCACAGCATCGGCGTCATCGCCATCCAGGCCGGGGCCGGCCGGCGCGTCATCGAGACCCAGCCGGACGAGGCCCGCAACGCCCTCTCCTCCATCGAGGACACCAGCCGCGACACCCTGGCGGGCCTGCGCCGGATGCTCGGCGCGCTGCGGCGGGCGGACCCGGCGGACGGTGACGGCGCACCGCTCGGCCCGACGCCGGCGCTCGCCGATCTCGACGGGCTGGCGGAGCGCACCCGGGACGCGGGCGTACGCGTGGACATCGAGTGGCGCGGGCAGCGGCGGGCGCTCCCGGCGGAGATCGAACTGTCCGCGTACCGCATCGTTCAGGAAGCGGTCACGAACGTGGTCCGCCACTCCGGCGCCCGCGCCTGCCGGGTGACCGTCGACTGCCGGGAGGACGACCTGTCCATCGAGATCACCGACGAGGGCCGCGGCCCGTCCGGCTTGCCCGGCGCGGCCGGCTACGGGCTGACGGGCATGCGGGAGCGGGCGGCGCTGCTGCACGGCGAGTTCGCGGCCGGGCCGCGCCCCGAGGGCGGCTTCCGGGTGGCGGCCCGGCTTCCGGTGCCGGCGGAGGTCGCGTGATCCGGGTACTGCTCACCGACGACCAGCCGCTGGTCCGGCACGGGCTGCGGGTGCTGATCGCCGACCACCCCGGGCTGGAGGTGGCGGGCGAGGCGGCGAACGGCGAGGAGGCGGTGCGGCTCGCGGACCGGCTGGCGCCGGACGTGGTCGTGATGGACGTCCGGATGCCCGGCATGGACGGCATCGAGGCCACCCGGCGGATCACCGAGGGCTCCGGCGCGCCGCCGAAGGTCGTCATCCTCACCACGTTCGACGACGACGAGTACGTCTACGGCGCGCTGCGCGCGGGGGCGAGCGGCTTCCTCGTCAAGGACATGGACATGGACCAGATCCTCGCCGCGATCGAGGTCGTCGCCGCGGGGGACGCGCTCATCGCGCCGAGTGTGACGCGCCGTCTGATCGCGGAGTTCGCGGCCCGGCCCGCCACCGCACCGGCGGCCCCGCGCCCGGTGACGGGCATCACCGCCCGCGAGCGGGAGGTGCTCACCCTGGTCGGCCGCGGCCTGTCCAACGCGGAGATCGCCGAGCGGCTCCACATCAGCGCGGCCACGGCCAAGGCCCACGTGGGCCGCCTGCTGACGAAGCTGGACGCGCGGGACCGGGTGCAACTGGTCATCTTGGCGTACGAATTGGGGCTGGTGGCGCCGGCGAGCTGATAGCGGTGGTGGGACGGTTATGGGGGTGCGGGTGAGTTCCGCGCGTCGGCGTGCGGGGCTCGGATCGGGGCTGCGGTCGGCCATCAGCATGTCGGGCTCGGCGCCGTCCGACCCGACCCCGTCCGGCTCGGCCGCGCCCGGCCCGATCCCGTTCGACCCGGTTCGGTTCGGTTCGGCCCGGCCGCCTCGGCTCGGCCCCGTCCGGCCCCGCCCCGCACCCGTTGCGAAGCCGCGCTCGGCAAAGCGTCACTGCCCTCCCGGCAACGGCCGCACCGCGCCCCGCCGCGCAACGAGGCCGTCCCTCCGCCACGCGCCGGAGCTCACCGTTCCGATCTTGGTACGTCCCATGTGAAGGACAGATCAAAGGGTGTCTGGTTCAATGGGGGGCATGGCCAGCCTCACAGACACCGCAACGGGTCGTAGCGACCTTGAGCCTTTCTGGCCGTCCCGGCAGGGACACGTCTTCGACCGCCTGTGTTGCCGCGCGCACTGAGCGCGGGCCCGCACACGCCTTCTCGACGCTGATTTTCCGGCGTCTCAGCCTGCCCGCGCGCACGACGTCCCCGACGCCCCTCTGCGCGAAAGAGCTGACCCTTCATGACGAACGTCCGTACCCTGCCCGCCACTTCGGCGACGGCTTCCGTTCCCACCCCTTCCCGTAACCGCCAGCGTCTGCGCGCGGTCTCCCCCGACGACGTCCCGCAGGTCGCGGAACTCCTCGCGTCCGGCGCGACCTGGCTCCCGGCCCCGCAGCACAGCCTGCCGGTGCTGCCCGGCCACCCGCCCATGGTCGGCTACCTCGTCCTCGTCCCGGCGGACCAGGCCGCCCTCGGAGCGGGGCACCCCCCGTCCTTCGAGGCGCCGCGGCCCGCCGCCCGGCCGGGACCGGGTGACGGCACAGGCGCCCCGTCCGCCGCCGTCCGTCCGGCGGGCGCGGCCAGGACGGCGGCGATCGGCGTCCCCGGAGCCGCCCCCGCCGACCCGGCCCTCCGCCCGGAACCCACGGGCTCCCCCGGCGCTCCCGGTGCCCCCGTGCGCATCGACACCGACCAGCGGGTCGTCTACGTGCAGGGGCGTCCGCTGGACCTGACGTTCCTGGAGTTCGAGCTGCTGGCGCACCTCGTAGCCCACCCGCACCGGGTGCACACCCGCGATCAGCTCGTCACCACGGTGTGGGGGTACGGGCACGTCGGTGACGGGCGGACGGTCGACGTCCACGTGGCGCGGCTGCGCCGCAAGTTGGGCCCGGAGTTCCGGTCGTCGATCGTGACGGTCCGCCGGGTCGGGTACAAGTACGTGCCGAGCGCCTGAGTTTCGCGAGGTTCCCGCTCTGGTGCCGCGAGTGCGGCACCAGAGCCTCGCGCTGTTCCGGTGCGGCGGCTCGTCGCCGGCATGCGAACGGCATTGCCGCACACCCGACAATCAGATCGCCGCCACCAGCCGAGGACGTTCCGGGCCTCGGCTTCCCCGGCGTTCGCGTTCCGCGGGCTTATAGCACATCTCGCATTCCGGCACGCGCGTAACGTCCGATGTCTTCGCCGCGTACAGAAACGGCTGCCTGGGGCCGGTGGAGGGCGGCGGCGCCCCCGGTCGCGTCGCCCCCCGCACGCCCCAACCGGCCCCGCCCCCACCGCCCTTGGCGCTCTCGCGGCCCGTTCCGTTCGCGCCGCCCCACGCGCGCGCGGCAACAGGGCCACCGAGTCACGAAAGCCGCATTTACCGCGTACCGCCCGCGTCGGCTTCCTTGGATCACGACCCACAGGCCGTTACCGTTCCACAACACACCGTGAACATTGTTGTTGCTGGGGGACTGTCGATCAGTGGAGGCCCGAGTGAGTCATGTGACGCGTCGTACGCTGGTGAGCGGCGCCGGGGCGCTGGGCGCCGCCTTGAGCGGGCCGTTGCGGGCCCTCGCGTCCGGGCCGGGCGCGAAATGGGCGGGGCCGTCCGCCGTCCCCGATCCGCCTCTCCAGGATGCGGACTGTTCCTGCGACACGGGGCCGGCCCGGTCGGCGCTGCTGCGGCTGCTGCCCGCGCACGCCGATCAGTTCCGGCTCTCGATGCTGTTCCCCAAGGGCGGCGAGCGCTTCGAGGTGAGCGGGAGCACGGCCCGCATCCAGATCGCCGGCACCAGCCCGGGTGTGCTGCTGACGGGTGTGCACTGGTACCTCAAGTACAGCTGCGAGGCGGTGATCTCCTGGGCCGGTTCGCAGCTCAACCTGCCTCGGCAACTGCCCGCGCCGATGGGGTTGTACGGGCACGCCACGACGCTCCCCCACCGGTTCGCGCTCAACGACACCCATGACGGCTACACCGCCCCGTATGCCGACTGGCCGCGCTGGGAACGGCTGATCGACGTCCTGGCGCTGCACGGCGTCAACGAGGTCCTGGTGACGCCGGGCACGGACGCCGTCTACCACCGGGTTCTGAAGGACTTCGGCTACCCGGATCCCGAGGCGCGGTCCTGGATTCCGGCGCCCTCCCACCAGCCCTGGTGGCTGTTGCAGAACCTCAGCGGTTACGGCGGACCGATCACCCCGGAGATGCTGGCACAGCGGGCGGCCCTCGGGCGCCGCATCGCCGACCGGCTGCGCTCCCTGGGGATGCGTCCGGTGTTCCCCGGGTACTTCGGCACCGTTCCCCAAGGGTTCGCTGCCCGTCACCCCGGGGCGCACACGGTGCCGCAGGGGCAGTGGGCGGGGATGAGGCGTCCGGACTGGCTCGATCCGCGCACCGACGTGTTCGCCGCGGTGGCCGCCTCCTTCTACCGGCACCAGCGCGAACTGCTGGGCCCGGCCGAGATGTTCAAGATGGACCTGCTGCACGAGGGCGGGGACCCGGGCGACGTTCCGGTGCCGGACGCCGCGCGGGCGGTGGAACGGGCCCTGCGCACCGCGCACCCGAATGCGACGTGGGTGCTCCTGGGCTGGCGGGACAACCCCCGCCCGGACCTGCTGGGCGCGCTGGACCGCCGGCGCACGCTGATCCTGGACGGCCGGAGCGACCTGGCCGGGGTCACCGACCGGGAGCAGGACTGGGGCGGCGTCCCGTACGCCTTCGGCACCATCCCCAACTTCGGCGGACGCACCACGCTCGGCGCCCGCACCCAGGTCTGGACGAAACGTTTCCCCGCATGGCGCGACAAGCCGGGCAGCCGGCTCGTCGGCACCGCGTACATGCCGGAGGCGGCCGAGCGCGACCCGGCGGCCTTCGAACTGTTCACCGAGCTGGCCTGGCGCAAGGAGGCGGTCTCGCGCCCGGCGTGGTTCAGCCGGTACGCGGACGTCCGGTACGGCGGGCGGGACGCGGCGGCGCAGGCGGCGTTCGCGGCGCTGAGCGCCAGCGCGTACGCGATCACCAGCCCCGACGGGCGTCCGCACGACTCGGTCTTCGCGGCCCGGCCCAGCCTGGCCGCCCGCTCCGGCTCGTACTACGCCCCCCACCGGCCCTCCTACGACCCGGTGGCCTTCGACCGCGCGTTCATGAACCTGCTGCGGGTACAGCCCGCGCTGCGGAACAGCGACGCCTACCGGTACGACCTCACGGACGCCGCCCGCCAGGTCCTGGCCAACCGTTCCTGGCAGCTGATCCCCCAGCTCCAGGCCGCTTACCTGCGCAAGGACCTGCCCGCCTTCCGCGCGCTGTCGCAGCTGTGGCTCCAGTTGATGCGGCTGACCGACGAGGTCAGCGGCGCGCACCCGATGTTCCTGCTGGGCCCGTGGCTGGCGGAGGCGCGGCGGGCGGGCGGTGCCACCGGCGCGGACCAGTGGGAACGCACCGCCCGCGCCCTGATCACCACCTGGGACGGCCGCCCCGCCGCGGACGGCGGGCACCTGGCCAACTACGCCAACCGCGACTGGAACGGCCTGATCGGCGACTTCCACCTGCCGCAGTGGCGCTACTACCTGGACATGCTGGAGGACGCGCTGGCCGCGGGCCGGGCCCCGGCGCCGGTCGACTGGTACGCCCGCGAGGAGCCCTGGACGCGGGAGACGAAGACCTATCCGGTGCGTCCGGTCGCCGACCCGTACCGGGTGGCGCAGCGGGTCTTCGACACCCTGAGCAAGGCCCCGTATCAGGGCACGGTCACGGTGAGCGCCACGCCGGCCACCATCGCGCCGGGTGGCACGACGCAGCTGACCGCCGTCATCCACAACCTCAGCGGGCTGGCCCCCACCGGCCCGGTGACCTTCACCCTCACCGGCGTGCCCCTCTCCTCCGCGGGCCGGCTGACGCTGCCCGCCATCCCTCCGGGCGGCACCGGAACGGCCCACTGGCAGATCACCGCGCCGACCGGCGCCTCCAACGACCCGGTGCGTCCGCTGCCGTACACGCTGACCACGTCCTACGGGCCCGCGAACACCACTCCGGTGCAGGCCGCGCACACCGGCACCCTGTTCTCGTCGGGGCCGCTCGGCCGCGGATGGCAGCGGTTCTCCAACAGCGGCGCGCACTTCGGTCAGTTGCGGGACCGGTTCGGCATCTACGGGGGCGGGCGGGACCTGTGGAAGGGGACGAGCGAGTTCGCCGCGCTGTACCTGAGGGGCGCGCTGACTCCCGGGCACACGGTGGCGGTCCGGGTCGACCGGCAGGACCCCACGTCGCCGTGGGCGCGGGCCGGGCTCGTCGCCGCGAACAGCCTGGCGCAGCCGGGAGGGGCGCAGGGGCCGGGCGGACCTGGGGGACCCGGTGGGCCGGGCGGGCCCGGGATGCCGGTCGCTCCGCGCGGTTTCGTCACGCTGGCCGTGACGCCCGGCCACGGCGTGGTGCTGGCCTGGGACGGCAACGGTGACGGCACCCTGGACCGGCTCCGCACGGTCCGCGGGGTCACGGCGCCCGTCACCCTCCGGCTGGCCCGGCTCCAGGGGAACGCGTACCGGGGCGAGTACTCCCGGGACAACGGCCGGACCTGGCATCCGGTCGGCACGGCCACCGTGCCCGGGGCCGCGGCGCGGCAGGACGCCGGGATGCTGATGTCGGCCGTCAACTCCCGTACCGGCAGGCGCGGGACGGCCCACTACAGCCGCTGGAAGCGCACCTGACGCCCGGCGTACGCTGGCCCGGACCGGATCGCGAGCGAGGAGATCACCGTATGAGTGCCGCAGCTGAGAAAGAGTGGCTCTACGCCCTCGACATCTCCGACGCCACCTGGCAGCGGGCCCCTGGAGAGTCGGAGGAGGCCGTGGAGATCGCGTTCCTGGAGCGCGGCGCGGTGGCGATGCGCAACTCCAAGGAGCCGGACGTGGTGCTGCGCTACACCGAGGCCGAATGGCGCGCGTTCGTGCTCGGCGCGCGGGACGGGGAGTTCGACCTGGACCGCTAGCGGGCAGGCCCCGGGAGGCCCGGCGGCGCGGCATCGGCCGCGCTGCCGGGCCTTTCGCCGTTCGATGCCGGTTTCATGGCGTTTCGTCCCTCCGGGACGGGTTTCCCGGTTGCTGGGCCGATCCGGGGACGTCAGGTGACCCGGGTCGGATTCACTCGTTCCACCGAACGTGGAGCAGCAGCAGGCAACCGTCCCCCGCCCGGAGCGCCCGGCCCCCGTCGAGGTCATCGACGTCGAGCAGGCCGAGGCCGTGATCGTCGAACACTACGCGCGGCTGGCGCGGCTGGCCTATCTCGTCCTGCCACGGAGCATGGGGCGCGGGCGGCGCGCGTTCACCGCGCACGCGGTGGTCCAGCGCGCCCTGCCCCGGCAGCGCGTCACGGCCCCGGGCGCCGGGCTGCCCACCCAGCGCGCCGGTTCGCCACCGGACGGCCCCGGCTACGCCTTCGTCCGGCTGCGGGTGCTCATCGCGGCGCTGGGCTCCGGACGGCCGCGGTGGCGGATCCCCGTCGTGGGCCGCGAGGTGCCGCTGCCGCTGCCGACCGCGCCGCTGCCCCGGATCGTCGGGCTGCGGCTCTTCCCCCGCTCGGGCGGCGCCGAGGAACTGGCCGTCGAGCAGGCGCTGGCGTCGCTGTCCGCCCCGGCGCGTGCCGCGTACGTGCTGCGCGACCTGGAGCGGCTGACCGAGCGGGACGCGGAGGAGGTGCTGACGGCCGCCGGGGTCGAGGACCCCCGCGGCGCGCTCGCGCACGCGGGCGGGGGCCCCCACGTTACCGGGAGCGG
>NZ_JBEXNM010000101.1:21154-24494 GCF_040611095.1 Streptomyces sp. NPDC003077
GTGCGCTGGGTCTCGGGCCGGGGGCTCTCGCCCCCCCCGCCCCCGCGCTCGCGCAGGCGGCCGGGTGCCCGCTCGTTCCCGGGAGCGGGGGCCCGTCGCCGCTGGAGTCGCCCGAGTTCGACCCGTGCGCCCTCCAGGCCCGGCCGCCGGACCTGCTGCGGCGGCGGCAGCACGGGCGGGCGGTGGTCGCGGCGGGGGCCGCCGCCATCGTGGCCGCGGCGCTGCTGGGCATGCCCGGCGACGGCTGGGGCCCGGACGGTCCCGCGGCGCCGCCCTACGCACAGAACCCGGCGGCGCGCGCCGCGCTCGACCCCGCCCGGCTGACCCGGGCCGCCGTGGGCGCGTGGCAGAACGCGCCGCGCCGCGACTTCTCGGTCTGGCCCGCCCGGGGCGACCGCGTGGAGGACCGGGCGCTGCTGCGGCGCGCGCTGGCGGTGTGGGCCCGGCCCGGCCGCTCCGTGCAGGTCGCCGTCACGCCGGGCACCGCCGCCGGTCCGCCCGCCGGGCCCCCGCAACTGCTGTACGCGGGCGTGGTGGACCGGGCGACGGTGGTCCTGCTGTACGACGGGCTGCGGGTGGCGCGGTACGCCGAGACCGCCGAGGACCCGGGGGAGGCGGGGGGCGCGGCGCTCGACCTCGCCCGCGTGGACGGCGCCGACACCGCCGACGCCGGCGCCCTGGTGCTCAACCGGGCGGACGAGAACGTCCGCTACCTGACGGCCCCCTGGGCCCAGGACATCCGTACGGTCGACCTGCTCAAGCCGGGAGCGAAGGGCGCCGCGCTGCACGTCGGCGCGGACGGCGCGACGGCGCCCTCGCCCACCCCGCGCCTGGCCCCCGTCCCCGCCAAGGCCGGCAACCCGTCCGGTCGCGGTCCGGCCCCCGGCGCCGACTGCACCGCGTGGCCCGCCCTGCGAATGGACGGCCGCCTGCTGACCGACCTCGGCGAACTCACCCCGGCCCGCCTGACGTACGGCGCACCGGCCAAGCCCGGCGAGGTGCGCGGCAAGGACGCGGAGACCGCCTGGGCCCGCACCGCCTGCCACCTCCGCGCGATGCGCGGGGTCGGCGTGCGGACGGTGAACACCTGGCAGTTCGCGCGGCAGTCGCTGCCCGGCCACGCCGGGGAGGCCCGCTGGACGTGCACCCGCGCCGACACCTGGCGCGGCGCGGGCAGCCGGACGCTCGCCCAGTTGCAGGCGCCGGCACGGAACGGTCAGCGCTATGCGCCCGGGGCCGTCGTGGCGCACTCCGAGAACGGCCCCGCCTGCGGTCCGCGTGATCCCCGCGCGCTGACCGGCGTGATGTGGAGGGCCCCCAACGGCCAGTGGTGGATGCTCGCGGCGGGGAGCGACCAGGTCTCGGAGATCACCGCGAGCGGCGGGGTACGGGGACGGGCCCGGGGCCAGATCCTGGCCGTCCGCGCCACGCCGGGCAGCCGCGCGCACCTGAACGCCCGGACGGCGAGCGGGGAGCCGCTGTCGGTGCTGCGGTGAGCGTGCGGCAGTCGTCCAAAAACTGGCACCGGCACGGATATTGAACGGTTGACAGATCTGGAACGGTTGCGTGCGTGGCGTGTTCACGCCTGAGCGGGTTGGGGCGGAAAAGGCGCGGGAATGATCGTCGGCGTCCCGAGGAGGTGAACGACTGAGCGAGGAGCTCTCACCGAGAGCCGTCGCCGGGCAGTTACCCGCCCGTTCCTTGACGCCATGTCTCACAAGGCTTCGCCGCTGCCGGGACCGCCCCCGCCCTCTCTTCGACCGGAGCAGCCTGAGATGCCGAGCACGAACCGTCGGGCCCGCACGTCCCGCACCGCCCGCACGCCCCGAAGAACGCGCCGCCGGGGACTTCGCCTCGCGCCCCAGATAGGCACGGTCCTGGCCGTCATCGGGACGACGGTGGCCGTCGGGCGTGCGCTGCGGCGCGTCAAGACCTCCTCCACACGGCCGTTCCTGGCACCCGTGCCACCCGTCTCGTCCGTCGCATCCTCGTTGCCCGATGCATCCCTCTCATCCGTCCCATCTGTCACGCCCCTCTCGCCCGTCTCATCGCAGGCCGACCAGCGTTCCGGGCCCCTGCGCCTGACGGTCGGCGAGCGGATCGTGGAGGCCGACGGCGTGGTGCGGCTGCGGCTGGACGGCGGAGGTGGTCCGCTGCCCGGTTGGGAGCCGGGGGCTCATCTGGACGTGGTGCTGCCGTCGGGCGCGATCCGCCAGTACTCGCTGTGCGGCGACCCCGCCGACACCGGCTCGTACACCATCGCCGCCCGGCTGATCGAGGACGGCCGGGGCGGTTCGCGCGAGCTGCACGAACGGCTCCACGAGGGCACGGTCGTCGAGGTGCGCGGTCCGCGCAACCGCTTCCGGCTGGAGGAGTGCCACGCCTATGTGTTCATCGCGGGCGGCATCGGCATCACCCCGATCCTGCCGATGGTGCGGCAGGCCGAGTCCGAGGGGGTGCCGTGGCGGCTGGTGTATGGGGGGCGTTCGCGGGCGTCCATGCCGTTCCTGGCGGAGGTCGAGAAGCTGGCCGGGGCGGGTGCGGACCGGGTCACGATCGTTCCCGAGGACGAGGACGGGCTGCCCGACCTCGCCGCCGCGCTCGCCGACGCCCCACCGCACAGCGCCGTTTACTGCTGCGGCCCCGGGCCCCTGATGGACGCCGTGGCCGCGCTGCTGCCCGAGGGGCTGGCCCTGCACACCGAGAGGTTCACGCCCGCGGGCCCGGCAACGGTGGAGCCCGCGCCCGTTGGACCCGCGTCCGCTGAGCCGGCAGCGGTGGTGCCGGAGGACGCCGGGGAGGACGGGCCGTCCGCGACTTCCGGGGAGGACGGCCCGTCCGAGACCGTGGCGTCCGAGGCTGCCGCGTCCGAGACCGCCGTATCCGAGACCGCCGCGTCCGAGACCGCCGCGTCCGAGGCTGCCGTGGAAGCTTCGTCCGCGAACGCCGGGACGATCGCGGACGCCGAGCGTGACGTGACCGCGAACGCCGGAGAGGACACGGCGTCCGAAGCTCCCGGCGGCGACACCCCGTTCGAGGTCGAGCTGCGGCGGACCGGCCGCACCGTCACCGTCCCCGCGGACACCAGCGTCCTGGCGGCCATCCGGGAACAGGCGCTGCCCAACGTGCCGTACTCCTGCGAGGAGGGCTTCTGCGGCACCTGCCAGCAGCGGGTGCTGGCGGGCGAGGTGGACCACCGCGACGACCTCCTCACCGACGACGAGCGCGAGGACTCCCTCCTGATCTGCGTCTCCCGTGCCCGGGGGGAACGGCTGGTGCTGGACCTGTAAAGAACGGGCCATGACCACCGGCGCGGCCGGGCGAGGGCGGTCGCCCGGCC
>NZ_JBEXNM010000102.1:0-24339 GCF_040611095.1 Streptomyces sp. NPDC003077
CGGGCGATGATCGCCCGGCCCGGCCGGAACACCGCTGCGGCCTGTCAGGGACAGCGGTGCGCATGGGTATCGCCGCTCACGAGCGGCTGGTCGCCCGTCAGGTGGGCCCACCTTGCCGCCGGGCAACTCGCCCACGTTCGGGGAGGTGCGGGCGCGTCGCCGGACACGGTCCCGGGTGCGTCCGGCAGACGGCCGGTCCCGAGTGGCGAGGCGAGGCACCAGTCTGTGTACGACTGCGGGACGACTCAGCCAACGACAGGGTCGACGACTTGGCTGGCGGACGTAGCCACCGAGTCGGCCACACCGTCGAAGTCCGGGCCGACGGCGTGGGCGGCAGTGGCGCTGAGGCAGGCGGCGAGGCCGGTGGCGCCCAGGACGCCGAGCCGCACGAGCCACCTGCCGCTGCCGCTGGTGGTGGCGCGGGGGGCGGAGGCGGGTTCGTGGGTGGTGGGGGTCTGCTGCATGAGGTGCCTTTCCATGTCCTGTGGTGGTGGGGTTGTGGTGAGTGGCGAGGTCGTCAGGTGACGTTGATCAGGCCGAGGAGCCAGGTCTCGGACGGGTGGTCAGCCTTGTCCACCGCGTTGCACTGCCGGGCGTTGTGACCCTGGTTGTCGTAGTTGGTGGCCGGGGACAGGAGGGCGGCGGGCCCGTAGCTGCTGTTACGGCAGTCGATCTTGGGCTTGGACTCGTGGTGGTTGTCGCTGCCACCCGCCGAAGCGGTACCTGCCGCACCGGCCACCGCCGCCAGACTCAGCGCCGCAACGGCCGCCGCACGGATCTTCCGGTTCATCACGCTCTCCTTTGATCGGATGAGTAATACGTCCGGAGTAACGCCATCCGCTAAGCGGAAGGCACGCCTCCGCTGGGTGAAACCGCAGGTCACAGGCTTGACTGGCCATTGAATGCTTCCGGCATATGCCCATGACAGGCGCAGGACCAGCAGGCGGCACAAGCCTGCGCTGCCGCCCGGAACAGGACGCCAACGCCGTGATTCCACACGAAAGCCGGGCCGGGCGATGGTCGCCCGGCCCGGCCGGAACACCGCTGCGGCCTGTCAGGGACAGCGGTGCGTCTGTGTGTCGCCACTCATGAGCGGCCGGTCACCCGTCAGATGGGCCCGGGTTGCCGCCGGGCCTTCGCCCGCGCCCGGGGGCGGGCGTGTCGCGGGTCATGAACCGTGGTGCCGCATCTGGGAAATGACCGGTCCCCGGGCTGACTACTCCAGCAACTCCGCGATGGCGTAAAGGAGGTCGTCCGCCCCACCCGCGATTTTGGAGGATGTCTGATTGATGCCCAAGCTGTCGATGGGGGAGGCGTGGGCGGTGGTGGCGCTGAGGCAGGCGGCGAGGCCGGTGGCGCCCAGGACGCCGAGCCGTACGAGCCACCTGCCGCTGCCGCTGGTGGTGCGGGGGGCGGAACCGGATTTCCGGGAGGTGGGGGACTGTTTCATGAGGTGCCTTGCCTTTCCATGACCTGTGGTGGTGGGTGGCGGGGGCGGTCAGGTGATGTTGGCCAGGCCGAGGAGCGCGGTCAGGGACTGGTGCTCGGACTTGTCCACCGCGTTGCACTGCCGGGTGTTGTCCTGGGGGCCGAAGTTGTAGGTCGGCGACAGCACGGCGGCGGGCCCGTAGCTGCTGTTACGGCAGTCGATCTTGGGGCTGAACTCGTGGTGGTTGTCGCTGCCGCCCGCCGAGGCGGTACCGGCCGCACCGGCCACGGCCGCCAGGCTCAGCGTCGCCACGGCCGCCGCACTGCGAATCTTGCGGTTCATCACGCTCTCCTTTGATCGGATGAGTAATACGTCCGGAGTAACGGGCACCGCTAAGCGGAAGGCACGCCTCCGCAGGGTGAAACCGCAGGTCAGAGCCTTGACCTGCCGCAGTGTGCCGCCGGCATGTGACGGGGACAGATAGGGACCAGCAGGCGGGGCACTCCTTCCGTTCCACCGCTCGGGGGCTCTCGACAGGGCACGGCCACACGGTTCCCGCAGGACGGGCGCCGGGACACAGCTTGCTGGTGCTCAGGAAGCCGAGCGAGGTCAGGCCTTCGACCTGGCAGAGCCGGGAAGAGCCGGTCGGATCGCGAAGAGGCACTCATCACCACCGGTGGAAGAAGGGCCGACACCCGCACCCGCTACCGTCATGCGGATCCCGCACGAACCCGACAAGCAGGCCGCCACAGTGGCGAACACGCGATGGTGCCACCGTCCTGCCCCTCCCCCGTACACGAGCGCTGGTGCCTGGAGGTACGGGCGACGCCCGAGCGAGGTCGCGTTGCCGTGCGACCTTTTGCCTCAGGAGAGCGTCGGTGCGGGCGCTGGGAGGGAGACGGCACGGGTGCGGCCGATGCCCCGCGCAGAGCGCAGGTCCGGCCCGTGCTCGGCTCGGCGGCGCGTCCAAGACGCGGCGACGGCGGCCTCGTTCGCGTCGTCCAGGCCGGCCGCGGCGGCCAGGCGCCGGGCGTGGTCCCAGGTGAAGTCCGCGAAGGGGGCGTGCACCAGCGGCAGGTGGACCCAGGGCGCGGTGATCCAGCCGCCGGTGGTGCGGACGAAGACGCGGGAGAGATCGCAGGGGCCGTAGTGCACCTCCCGCAGGCCCCGCTTGGCCGCGTGGCCGGAGTGCTGCCGCCGCCACGGCCCGAGCTCGGCCGCGTCGCGGGTGCGGTGGCCGACACGGGTGCCGTGGTCGTCGATCGCTCGCCGGGCCACCGGCAGCAGCTCCGGGTAGTCCTCCTCGCGCAGGACCGGCGGCAGGTAGCCGACCGCCGCGACCAGGGAGGCGTATCTGTCGTTCGGCGACATCGCCTTCCCCGGACGGAACGGGGCGCGGAGGGCGCCGTGCGGCCTCACCTGCCGCCCGGGCGGTAGCCACTGCTCCGGTTAGGTCCTGGAGTTCGGGCATCGTTGTCGCCCTGCTCGATTCCCCTTTCCGGGGAGCAGAGATCGATGTGCCAACGGACGAGGCCGGGAGGGGTCGGCCCGCATCTGTACGGCTATGGGCTGCCACACTCCGCCGGGCCTTGGATTACGGCCATCCGGATCCCCGCGCGGAGGCGGCGGCTTGTGTGTGGGTCCGGATGACGGCCTCCGCCTCGTAGCCGGCGGAGAGCGGATCACGGCATTCCGCCGCCAGTGGCGAGGGCAGGAGGGGCCTGCCCTGCCTACCCACCGTCCCGGGTGAAGCGCAAGGAGGTGTGGTCGGCCGTGCGCGGCAGAGGCCGCTCGGGCCCGAGGGAGTGGCGCGTATGCAGCCGCCACTCCCGGCTCAGGAGCGACGACAGCAGGGTGGCGCTGGTGAACAGCACGATGTGCCGGCCGGCGCATGCGGCGGGACCGCGGCTGAAGGGCGCGATCGACCAGTCGGCCTCGGCCCGGCCGTCCAGCCATACCGCCGGTTCGAAGCGGTCGGCGTAGGACAGGTTCTTCTCGTCGCGGTGGAAGAAGGAGCTGTAGAACACCACGGCGCTGCCGGCGGGGAGGGTCCAGCCGCCGGGCCACTGTGTGTCGGCCGTGCTGTCGCGGAGGATCGCCAGGGATGTGGGCCACAACCGCTGCGACTCCAGTACGCACGCCCGCATGTACGGCTCGTCGGTGAGGGCCCTGGCCTTGTGGTCGGGGTGGCGGGCCAGCAGGCCGAGTGCGAGGTAGGCGCCGATGGGGGCGGCGTCGAACGCGAAGAACCAGTGCTGCATCTGTGCCACGGGGTCGGTGGCCGCCGTCCGCGGGGTGTGGGCGACGGCCCTGGCGAGGCTTCCCGGTTCGGCCCGGTCGACGTACCGCTGTGTACGGGCGAACAGTTCCCGGCGCAGGGCGTGGCGTCGGGGGCCGAGCACGAACAGGTTGCCGTCGGTGCGGAGCCGGTCGCGGATCTCGGTGATCCGTTCGTCGTTCGCGGCCGTGTCGCCCAGGACGATCCGGCGGACGATGCGCTGGTAGGCGTCGTGGAACCGCGGCCAGGTGAGCTCCTTCGCGGCCAGCAGCGGCTGGGCCTCCTCCTGAATCGCCGTCCGGAAGGACGCGCACATCCGGTGTTCGGTTGCCGGGAAATCGAGGGCTTCCTCGTTGAAGCGGCGGCGCTCGGGCCGCTCGGCGCCTCGGGTCAGCAGTACCGATCCCGGCTCGAAGGGCCCCAGGGCATACAGCTTTTCCCTGCTCGCCGTCGTGAACGAGGTGCCGGTCTCTTCGAGGACACGGCGGGCGTCCGCCGCCTTGAGCAGCAGCAGGACGCGCCGGCCGAACACGTTGAGCAGCACCGGCTCCTGTCCGTGGCGCTGACGCAAGTGGTCGAAGACCCGGCAGGCCCAGGCGTTGGTGTCCAGTCGGGCGGCCACCCGCACCCCCCACCGGCGGCGGATGACCGGACCCTGCAAGAGGTTGGGGCCCAGGGCCAGCGCCCCGAGCCGGACCAGATCGAACCAACCGGCACGTGCGGGCCCGACAGACATGGCTCCCCCTTCGACAAGGCGCGGGGGCCTTGTTGCAGCGGCTTCCGGACGGAGGTGGTGATATCGCTACCCTCGGTGACCGGGTCTCATCCACACGGTGAACCGGTATCTCTTGCGACGGCCCCCGCCTCAGGGGCGGTGACATCGCGGAAGCGGAGGCCTGTGGAGCTGCCGCCAAAGCGGGCGCCGCGCTACCGGAGGAAGGGCGTCAGGACCCTGAGGACCCTGTCCGGTGCCTCGGCGGGCAGCAGGTGGCCGCCTCCTGGCAGGAGGACGAGGCGGGCGTCGGGAAGACGCTGGAATGCCTTCCGCGCCTGCTGGGGCGGCAGTACCCGATCGTGGGTTCCCCAGATGACGAGGGTGGGCATCGTCAGCTTCCGCAAGGCGCCGAGGACCAGGTGCCTTTGACCGCACGGGCCGGTGATGTGTCGCTGGGTGCGCAGGGCCGTTGCCAGGGCCTGTGGTGAGGAGTCGGTTCGGGTCTGCGCGTGCCACCAGCTCGGCGGCAGGCACCACGGCCGGTCGGAGCCGAGTACGGACAGCCAGGTCACCAGCAGTTGGGGCCCCAAGGGCATGACGGGGAGGAGCGGGGAGAGGTCGCCGAGTGGCGTTGACGCTTTCAGGACGGACACGGGTTCGATGGCGCGCCCCATGCCGGTGGAACTGATCAGGGTCAGACGAGGTACCCGTGCCGGCCGTTGCCGTGCCATGTGGACGGCGATGGCGCCACCGAGGGAGTGGCCGACGACAGCCGCGCGGGGAATGCCGAGCGCCTTGAGGAAGTGCCACAGGAACCCGGCGGTGACGGTCGGCCACGGTCGTGCCAACGGTTCGCTTCTTCCATTGCCGGGCAGGTCGACGGCTATGGTCCGGTAGCGGGGGGCGAGCCCCCTCATCAGGCCGACCCAAGGGTCGGCGCTTGTTCCCTCGCCGTGCACCAGGAGGACGGGGCGGCCCTGTCCGGCCTGGAGGAAGTGCGTACGCACTCCGCGGACCCGTACCCAATGTGCCGTGACCCCCTGCCGCGGGGTGCCGTGCCTCACGGTGGTCCTCTCCGGGCGGGGCCGCCCGTGTGGTGAAGGTGCGCCGCTTGCCGGCGGGTGTCCGAGCGCTGAGCACAGCGTCGTGACCGGCTGTTCAGCGCAGCGTTTCGGCGAGGTGTTCCGCCGCCATGACGACGGTCAGGTTGAGGGGTGCCGACGGGGTGTCGGGGAAGATGGCGGCGTCGATCACGCGCAGGCCGCGGATGCCGTGGACCCGGCCGAGGGCGTCGACGACCGCCTGCGGATCGTCTTCCGCGCCCATGGGGGCGCTTGAGGTGGGGTGGTGGAACGTGCGCACCGATGCCTTGAGGTGAGCGCGCAGGTGGCGAGGGGACATGTCGGCGAGCCGTGGGTGAAAGCGCGATGCGATCGCCGCGCTGAGCGGCGGGGTGTGCGTCAGCCGGTCGGCGAGGCGAACGGCCTGAGCCATGCGTTCGCGATCCCGCTCGTCGCTCAGCCATCGGGGAGCGATGCGCGGGGCGACCGCGGGATGACGTGAAGGGAGAGTGATGGTGCCCAGGGAATGAGGGCGTGTGATGCCCACGATCAGCGTGAAGAGGGGAACGGGAACGGGCGCGACCGGCTGCATGATGCCGATGTGCGTGTCGAGTTCTCCGCTCGGTGCTGAGGGACTGGCCGTCCATATGGCCGCGGCTGCCACCGATTCGGCCCGGCCCGCGGTCCACGGCCATGCGAGGCACGGGAGGTAGAGGAGGGGGTGGTCGCGGTAGGCGGTACCGACGGGGAGGGCCTGGACGACCGGGATCTCCAGGTGGCGAAGATGTCGCGGCGGGCCGATACCGGAGCGCAGCAGGACCGCGGCACTGCCGTAGGTGCCGGCACTGAGGATGACTTCCGGAGCGCGCAGTGTGCGGCCGTCGGCGAGGAGAACGCCGGTGACTCGGCGTTTGTGGAGCAGGACGCGGTCGACGAGTGCGTGGCTCTTTATCCGCAGGCCCGGCCGTGCTCGCACATGAGCGGTCAGGTACGCCATCGCGGTGTTGACGCGTCTGCCATGGACGGCGTTGACGGGATAGCAGGCCGTTCCGCGGGGATTGCTGCCGTTGAAGTCGGCCGGGGGATATCCCCGTTCCCGTGCGGCGTCGAGGAAACACGCTTGGATATGGCTCAGTTCGCCGCGGCGCAATTGATGTACCGGGAGCGGGCCGCCGCGGCCCCGGTGTTCCATGCAGGGCGCGTCGGCTCGTTCCAGGCGTATGTAATCCGGCAGGACGTCCGTCCAGGACCAGCCGCGAATTCCTTTTCGTGACCACCGTTCGAAGTCGGCGGGCAAGGCGCGCATCGCGACCGTGCCGTTCATCGCCGAGGAGCCGCCGATCATCTTTCCGCGGGGCAGGTGAGTGCATTCCCCGTCGGCCGTATAGCCCCAGTCGTACCCGGTGGCACGACCGATAAACGCACTGGAGGCCACGGGGAAAGGGTAGGCGTCGGGCGGGAATACGGGTCCGGCTTCGACCAAGGTGACATTTCGGCTGCCTTTGTCGGACAGCCGGGCGGCGAGAACGGCACCGGCGCTGCCGCCGCCGACGATTACCACATCACTCTCACGAGCCGTCACAGAAGCCTCCTGCCGGTGAAAGGGGTCAGCCGATGGCGCGGCGATGCGGAATATGTCAGCGGTCCATATGGCCGGTAACAGGCGAGAACCGTGTACGTCGGCGGAGCGGGTTCCGGGGATTCGACGAGCCACCTGAAGTCTGTTACCCGGCACTTGACATGTCAATGAAGGCGGCTTCATGGTGACAAGGGCTCTGAGTTCTTGTCGCATCCGCCGTTTCCGCGGCGACCGGGCCGCGGAGCGTATGACTGCCGACGCGGACTCGAAGAATGCGCGCCCCCCGCACAAGGAGGATGTCATGCAGATCCGGGCGGCGGTGACCGCCGGTGCGGGCGAGCGGTTCGACATCCGCCGGCTGTATTTGGAACCCCCGGGAACCGGGGAAGTTCTCGTGCGGATGTCAGGGGTCGGAATATGCCATAGCGACCTGATCGTGCGGGACGCCTGGTATCCCGTTCCGCTGCCCGTGGTCCTCGGTCACGAGGGTGCCGGTGTGGTGGAAAAGGTTGGAGCGGGCGTGACGGAGGTTTCCGCGGGGGACCACGTCGTCCTCAGTTTTTCCTCTTGCGGAGGGTGTACGCAGTGCCGCGGAGGATCACCGGCGTACTGCGTGGAATTCGTGTCCCGCAATTTCGGATGCCGCCGGCCGGACGGGACCACCTCGTTGCGGTGCGGCGCCGACCCGGTACACGGCTTTTTCTTCGGGCAGTCGTCCTTTGCCACGCACGCGGTCGTTCCCGTGCAAAGCGTCGTGAAGGTCGCCGCCGATCTGCCGTTGCCGCTGCTGGGCCCGTTGGGATGTGGCGTGCAGACCGGGGCGGGCGCCGTGCTCAAGGCGCTGCGCTGCGAGGCCGGAAGCCGGATCGTGGTGTTCGGAGCGGGGACGGTGGGGTGCAGCGCCGTGATGGCGGCGGCGCTCGCCGGGTGCTCGGCCATTGTCGTGGTCGGCCGCAATCCGGCCCGTCTACGACTGGCCGAGGAGTTCGGCGCGACCCATGTGATCAGTGCGTCCGCGACCGGCGTGGCCACAGCCGTGCGCGCCGTTTCCGCAGGGCCGGGATTCGACTACAGCATCGAAGCCACCGGCGTCCCGGAACTGCTGCGCACGGCGGTCGACGTGCTCCACACGCGGGGGGTGTGCGGTGTGATCGGGGCCGCGCCGCCGGGGACCGAAGTCGCCCTGGAGATTTCCGGCTTGATGTTCGGCCGGTCGGTCCGGGGCATCGTGGAGGGAGACATGGTCCCCCAGATCGACATCCCCCTGCTCGCCGCCCTGCACGCGAACGGACGGCTGCCCTTCGACCGCATGGTCTCGACCTATCCGTTCGAGGCGATCAATGAGGCGGCCGAGGACATGACCAGCGGAAAGTGCACCAAACCGGTCCTGGTGTTCGAGGAGTGACGGTGCGCATCGCCTTGCTGTTCCCCGGCTTCGGCGCCTGGTATCCGGCCGCGTTCTCCCGGTGCGCCGAGGCCCGGGACCTGGCCGGGCCGGTCGTCGCCGAGGTCGACGCGGTGACGGCGGAATACCGTCTGCCGTCGGTGCGCGACGCGCTGCTGGCCGAGCCCGGGGGCACGGCCGGGATCGGCGAGCGAGGCTGCCGGGACACCCGAGCCCTGGAGATCCTCGCCGGCCAGGTCGTCTGCCACCGCCTCCTGCGGCGCCGGCTCGGGCAGGAGCTGGACACCGTCCTGTGCGGGCACAGCCTCGGCGAGTACGCGGCGCTGGTCGCGGCGGAGGGGCTCACCGTGCGGGACGCGGCACGCCTGCTGTGCGAACGCGTCACCGCGGTCCGCTCCGGTGCCGTGCCGCCCGGACGGATGCTGGCCGTGCCGCTCGGCCGTCACCAGGCGCGCCGGCTGCTGGCCGGTGAGCGCGATGTCGTCATCGCCGCGGTCAACGCGCCCGACCAGGTCGTGCTCTCGGGCCCGGCCGAGGCCGTCGACCGCGTCCGTCAGGCGGCACTGGCCATGGGGGTGGAGGCCGTGCGGTTGCGCGTGGACCCGTGCCCGCATCACCATCCGCTGCTCACCGCGGCCCGCCGCCGCTGCGCGGAGGCTTCCCGCCCGGTGCCCGCCCGGCCGCTCGGGCACCCGGTGTACGGACCGGTACTCGGCCGCCGCTACCTGCCGTGCGACGACCTGGCCGAGACGCTGGCCCTGCAGATGGTGCTTCCGGTGCACTTCGCGCAGGCGGTGCGGGACATGTACCAGGACGGCGCCCGGGTCTTCGTCGAATGCGGGCTCAAGCGCACCTTGTCCGGCCTGGTCGAGGCGAGCGCTCCCGGCGCGCGGACCATCGCCCCTTTCCACACGCGGATCACCGGCGAGCGCCTGCGCGAGGCGTCCGCGGCGATCCGGGAAGCAGTCTCAACAGCGGGAGGACCGGCGTGTCCCTTGACCGTGACCAGCTGATCGACGAACTGAAGGCGCTGTACGCGCAGGTGCTGGAATACCCGCCGGAGGTCGTCACCGACGACATCGACCTGGAGGCGGAGCTGGGGGTCGACTCGCTCCAGCACCAGCTGGTGCTGGCACGGGTGGCCGAGCGCCGGCGGCTGACGCTTCCGCCCGAGGCGGAGATGCCCTCCCCGCTGACGCCCGCCGCGGTCGCCGACGCGCTCATCCGCCCCTCGTCATGACGGTCCGCCGGTCCACGGGTGGGGTGGTGGCCGTCGTCGGGGCGGGTCTGGCCGTTCCCGGAGCCGGTTCGCCGGAGGAGCTGTGGCATCTGGTCCGGCGCGGCCGGCCGGTCTTCCGCGAACCGTCCGCCCGCTTCGCCTTGGAGGATTTCTGGGCGCCCGATCCCGCGGCCGAGGACCGGACGTACGGCCGGGTGTTCGGGGAGCTGACGGCCTTCGCGCCGCACCCGCGGCTGGAGGCGCGGTGGTCAGATCCCGGGCAGGGCGATCTGCAGGCCGGCTGGCTCCGGCACAGCGTCCTGCAGGCCCTGGACCAGGCGCACACGCCCGAGGACCGCCGGCACGCCCTCTTCCTGGCCGCGACCACCGAGGCCGGCCACGAGTGGGACACCGCGCTCGCCACCGACCTGGCGGCCACGGGAATCGCCCGCCGGCTGCCGGGCGACCACGAAACCGTCCGGGCTCGCGTGCGGGCCGGGCTCGCGGCAGCCGATCCCAGCGCCGCCCGGCCCCACGGCCACTACCGGCCGCACGCGATGGCTCACCGGGCGGTACGGGGCATCGTCCCGGACGGCACCCCGGTCCTCCTCGTCGACAACATCTGCCCCGCCGGCCTGTACGCCGTCGACCTGGGCGTCCGGCACCTGCTGGCCGGGGAGACGGAGGTGGCGATCTGCGGCGGGGTGACCTCCCACGGGCCGCTGCGGCAGGTGTACTTCGCGAAGATGGGCGCCCTGTCGCCCAGCGGACGGGTCACGGCCTTCGACGCCCACGCCGACGGGACGGCTTTCTCCGACGGCGCCGCCGTGGTGGTCCTCAAGCTCCTGGAAGACGCCCGCCGCGACGGCGACACGGTCCAAGGGGTCCTGGCCGGCTTCGGCGGCGCGTCCGACGGCAGCGGCAAGGCGATCTTCGCCCCGCGCTCGGAGGGCCAGGTCGCGGCCATGCGCCGGGCCCTCGCCGTCAACGGCCTGGACCCCGCCCACGTCCGGTGGGTCGTGGCGCACGGCACGGCGACGGTGACCGGCGACGCCGTCGAGGCCCGCTCCCTGGCCGCCGCGCACCCGCACGGGATCGACGTCACCTCCGACAAGCCCGTCGTCGGGCACACCGGCATGGCCTGCGGGGTGGTCTCGCTGATCCAGCTCCTCAACGGGCTGCGCCGCGAGGCCGTGCCCGCCCAGCGGCGCTTCACCACCCCGCAGCGCACCACCCCGCCCGCCGTCCGCGTACGCCCCCGCGAGCACCCGCTGCCGCCGCCCGCGCTCCCCCTGTCGGAGACAGGGCCCGTCCGGCGCCTCGCCGGAGCGTTCGCCTGCGGGCTCGGCGGCATCAACGGCCACCTGCTCGTCCAGCACCCCGACGACCCGGCCGACGGGCTGGTCTCCGGCGCGCCCCTGACGGAGGACGAGATCGTCCTGGTCGGGTGGGACACCCACCTGCCCGGCGCACCGACCCGGCAAGAGGTGCTCGGCAATCTGCGCGACGGGCGCCCACCGTCCCCACAGCGGTCCTTCCCGGACCCCTATCCCGTGCCGCCCTTCCAGCGCACCCACGTGGCCCCGAGGATCGCCGGCCAGGTCGACCGGCTGCAACTGATGGCCCTGGAACTGGTCCACGACGTCCTGCGCGGCCCCGCCTTCGCCGAGCGGGGACTGCGGGAGCGCACCGGGGTCTTCGGAGCCCACCACGGACCCACCCACCTGGCCGCCGACTCCGTGCTCCGGTGCTTCCGCACCCAGTTGACGCGGCGCACGGCCGGCGGCGGATACGACCGGGCCCGCGCCGCGTTCTTCACCGAGCACGCCGGGCGCTCGGCGCCGATCGGCCCCTACACCCTGGCCGGCCGCATGCCCAGCGTCGCCCTCGGCTGGATCGCCAACCGCCATGACCTGCACGGCCCGACCATGATGCTCGACTCCGGCCGGTCCTCCGCGCTCGCCGCCGTCCACGTCGCCGCCCACCACCTGCGGACCGCCGACCTGGACCTGGCCCTGGTGCTCGGCTGCAGCACCGGCCCGAGACGACTGCTCTCCCGTTCCCTGGGCGTCGCCCCCTCCGAGCTCGCCGAAGGGCTCTTCCTGCTGCTGCTCGCGCGGCACGGCACCGCACGGCGCGCGGGCTGGCCACGCATCGCCACGCTGCGGACCAGCCTGACGCCGCCCCCGCAGGCCCCGCCCGCCGCCGACCCGCCCCGGCCTACCTACGCGGCGGCCGACGGCGTCATCGCCGTCCTGCGGGCCGCCCTCGGCACCTCGCCGGGCCCGCACCTGATCACCTGCGGCGGGGACGGTCCGGTGGTCACCGTGGAACGGCGGCCCGCCACCGCGGACCCCGGAGGCGGCTGATCATGGAACGCCATCTCGCCGTCCTCCTGCCGTCCCCCCAACGCCGTACCCGGCCCGGGACCGCTTCCCTCGCCCCGGGCACGCTGGTCCTCACCGACGACGCCGCCATCGCCGCTCACCTGGCCGCCACGCCCCTGCCCTCCCCCACGCTCGTGGCATGCACCACGGCCGCCGGGCCCGGCGTCCTCCACCTGCCGCGCGCCGAGGAGAACGTCATCGGCACGCTGTGGGACGGCTACCACGGGCACCGGCCGCTCCAGCACGTCCGCGCGCTCACCGACCTGCGCGCCGCCCCCTGGCCGCAGGCCCCGGCGCCCTCCCTGCTGACGCTTCAGGAACTGTTCTTCCTGGCCGCCCGGCACCTGGCCCGCCACCGAACCGACGGCTCCTCGCTGGCGGCCCTGATCCTCGATCCCCTCACCCACGGCCTGCCCCACCCGCACGCGGCCCTGCTCACCGGCCTCGTCAAGAACGCCTCCTGGGAACTGCCGGAGACCCGCGCCCATGCCGCCGTCACCGACACCCCGCACCTGCGGACGGCGCTGGACGAACTCCACCACGAATCGTGCCTGTCCGGCGGCCTGCCGGTCGGGTACTACCGCGCGGGGCGACGCGGCGCCGAACACCTCGTACCGGCTCCCCTCACCGAGCGGCGGCGCCGCGCCGCGGTCACCGACGGCAGTGTGATCGTGGCGGCGGGCGGGGCCCGCGGCATCACCGCGACCGCGTTGCGCGGCCTGACCGCCACCGCCCGCCCGGAGATATGGCTCCTGGGCAGCACCCCGGTCGATGCCCTCGCCCACCAGGTACGGGCACTGGGTTCCACCGGGCGCGTCGCCTACATACGCCAGTGCCTGGCGGACACGCCCGGGCTCGCGGTCACCGAGGCCGGCGCCCAATGGGACCGTCTGCGCCGCGCCCGGCAGGCCCTGCGCACCCTGGACGCGCTGCGCCGCCGCTGCGGTGACACCCGCGTGCACTACCTGACCTGCGACGTGACCGACCCCGCTGCGGTACGGACGGCCGCCGACCGGATCCGCCGCGCCGGCGGCCGGATCGACCTGCTGATCCACGCCGCCGGCATCGGCCGCGCCCGCGCGCTGCCCGCCAAGACCCTCACCGCCTTCCGCGCGGTACGGGGCGTCAAGGTGGACGGCTACCACCACCTCAAAGCCGCGTTCGGCGACCCCGCCCCGGCGGCGTGGTGCACCTTCAGCTCCATCGCCGGCGTGCTCGGCCTGCCCGGTGAGTGCGACTACGGACCGGCCAACGACACCCTCGACGCCGCGGCCCGTTACGAAACGATGCGCGGACACGACGAACGGGCGATCGCCTGGACCATGTGGGGCGAGTCGGGTCTGGGGCCGCGCTCCGGATTCACCGACCTCACCCGGCGCAACGGGCGCCTGAGCCTGATCGGCGACGCCGAGGGACAACGGCTGTTCACCACCGAACTCGCCGCGCCACCCGAACTCGCGCACACCGTGCCGGTCCACCTCGGCCCGCCGGAACACCACACCCTCGGCTCCCACTGCCCCGGCCTCACACCGGCCGCGCCCGCCTTCGCCTTCCTCACGGCACCGGTCCGGTTCGTCCCCACCGAACCCGCCTGCGCCACCTGGCACCTCGACCTGCGCCCCTACCCGTACCTGCTGGGGCACCGGCGGAACGGCCGCGCCCTGCTGCCCGGCGCCCTCGCCATCGAACTCGCCGTCGAAGCCGCCCAGCGCCTCGTGCCGGGCGGAACAGCGACCGAAATCGCCGATGTCCGCTTCCGGGCGCCCATCGCGGTGGCTCCCCGTGACACGCGGTACGAGCTGCACGCCACCCACTACCGAGACCGGCACACGGTACACGTCGAGATCCGCGGTACGGCCCGGCCACCGGCACCGGACAGGCCGCGGCCCGCCCTTCACTACGCCGCCGACGTCATCCTCCGGGACCATCCCGCACGGCACCGGCCGCCACCACCCCGCACGGCGGCGTCCGGTGCCCTTCGTCCCCATCGGGGCGCCGCCGCCCGCCTGTCCCCGCCGTTCGACGGCGCCGGCCGGCCTCGTACGGGCCCGGACGGGTCGCACGCCCGGTGCCGCCTGGACCTCACCGGCCAGGACATCCCGCACTTCTCCCGGATGGCGACCTGCTGGCTCGTCATCGACGCGACGCTGCAGACGGCGGCCTTCCTCGCACCCGGGCGCCTGGCGACCCCCCGCGCCATCGGCACGGTCCGCCTGCCCGGCGCCCCCGCCAACGACCACGCGCTCGCCACCGGCGGAACGGAGATCACGTGCACCGTCTCCCCGGACCGCCGCCAGGCCCGGGCCACCGCGACCGCCGCGAACCGGAGGACAGCGCTCGTACTGATCGAAGACCTGGAACTGGCCTGAGTCCTCCGGCCTCCGGAACCCGCTCACACCACGACCACCACGCGAAACGCACGGCACCGACAAGAACGCACGGCATCGACAAGGAGGAACCCGGTGTACATGACCGCAGGGTTCGGCCACGCCATGGCCGACATGCTGGAAGGCGTCCAGGAGGTCGTCGGCGAGGTGCTCGGCGGCCACGGCGGGCACCACGGAACGAAGTGCCACCGCCGCGCCGAGCGGTCCGACGACTGGCGCGAGGACACGCGGTGGGACGACGACGAGTGCGGCTGCCCGGATTCCTGGCGCGACGACAGCGACGACGACCAGGAATGCCGTCCGTGCGACAGGCGGGAACACTGCCGGCACCACCCGTGCCGCTGCCACGGCCACCGGCCGCGGTGCGGCTGCAGGCCGCCCAGGCGCTGCCGGTGCCACTCCTGCTGTGACGACCGGTGCTGCCGCGAACGCTGCCGGTGCGGGGACGGTCACGGCCACCCCCACGGCGGCGGGAGGCACCACCGGGACACCGAGCCCTGCGGGGAATGCGACTAGGCGGCTGAGGAGGTTCCCCATGGCCGCGGACACCGGCAGCCGGCTCACCCGGAGCGCCCCCGGGCCGGACGAGATGAGTGCCAAGGACAACATGGTCTGGCGCCTGGAATCGGGGCGGCGGGCCCGGCCCATCATCGTCGTCGTCATCGTCTTCGACGACGACGTGTCCTGGGAGGCGTTCACCGCGTGGCACGAAAGCCTCTGTTCCGTGATGCCGCGCCTGCGCAGCAGGGTGGCTCACGGCCGCGGCCTCGGGGGAAGGCCCCACTGGATTCCGGACGAGGACTTCTCCCTCGCCCACCACCTGCAGCGGGTTCGGGTGGGTGGCAAGGGAACACGCCGGGACGTCTTCGACACCGCCGAGCTCCTGGCCGAGATCCCCTTCCCCCAGGGCCGGTCGCCCTGGAACGGGTATCTCGTCTCCGGCCTGGAAGGCGGCGGATCCGCCTACGTGCTCAAGATCTCCCACAGCGTCGCCGACGGCATCCGGCTGCGGGAGACCTTCCTGCGGCAGGTCGCCACGGCGACCGCGCCACAGGAGGCCACGACCTCCGCTGCCCTCGACCCGTGGCAGGTCGTCAGCCCGATGCCCCCGACCGGCCCCGGCACGCCGCGGACCGCACCACCCGCCCCTTCGTCCCCTCCCGGTCGCCGTCTGGCGAAGGCCGCGCGCTTCCTGGGGCAGGCCGCCGCCGACATGCTCGACCTCCCGCACCCCGTCCCCCCGGCGGGCGGCCAGTTCCGACGGCGCTTCTTCACCACGACCGTGCCCCTTACGACAGTCAAGCGCCTCGCGACCGCTTCCGGCGGCACCGTGCACGATGCGCTCGTCGCCGCCGTCGTGGAAGGCTGCCGCCGCTACAACGCCCACCACGGCGTGCGGCGCCGCCGCACGCGGGTGTTCTCCCCCTACGGCCGTCCGCCGCGGGCAACGGCGCACGACCCGCGGCGCCAGGGCAACCACTGGTTCATCGTCCGGTTCGCGGTGCGGTCCGCACTGCCCGGCGTGCCCGACCGCATCCGCGCCGTCCGCCAGGCCGTCCGCGACGGCTACGACCGTGATGCCGCCGACTGGATGGGGGCTATGGCCCGGCTGTGCCCCCTGCTGCCCCGGCGCCTGTTCGAGGCCGTCTTCCTGCGGCTGTGCGCCACGCACGACTTCGTCGTGAGCAACATGCCGGGCCCGGCGTCCGCGGCGTCGATCGGCGGCCATCCCGTCGCCGAGGTCTTCGCCATCGCCCCCACCCTCGGCTCGGCCGTCACCGTCACCTTGATGTCGTACCGGGGCACCTGCCACATCACCGTCAACATCGATTCCACCGTGATCCCCGACGCCGACCTCGCGGCGCGGCACATATGCCGGTCCATCGAGGAACTCGCCGACTAGGCGGGCTGCCGGTACGGCCCCGGGCGCTGCGAGCACGGTCGGCACCGCCCCGCCGCCTCCCTCCCCGGGCCGGCGGTACCGGCGACCCCAGGAGGCATCCGACCGGGTCCTTCAGACGGTCCCGGGCCGCCCGGCCCTTCGCCGCCCCACCGGCCCGCCGTCACGCGAACGCCGGGAAGGCCGAACGATGACCAGGTGGTGCAGCCGGTGAACCTCGCACGCACCCGCCTGCTGGCCCGGATCGCCTTCCACCTCGTCCACACGTCCGCCAGGCGGGAACCTCCCGGCCTGCCCGGGGAGGGGGAGGGCGACGGCACGGCCGAAGAGGCGGCCCGCGCCGTCACCGTCCGGGAGGCGTTCGAAGCGCTGGGCCCGCTGTACATGAAGGTCGGCCAGGTCCTCTCCACCCGCCCCGACATCGTCGCCGCGCCGATCGCGAGAGAACTGCAACACCTCCACGACCGCGCCTGCGTCCTGCCCTTCCGCGCGCTGGAACCCGTGCTCGCCGAAAGCCTCGGCCCCCACTGGCGCCGCCGCTTCCGGCGCTTCGACACCGCGCGCCCTCTCGGCGCCGCTTCCCTGGCCCAGGTCTACGAGGCCACCCTGACCAACGGACGCCGCGTGGCCGTCAAGATCCAGCGGCCCGGCATCCGCCCCCTGGTGGCACAGGACATGAAGACGCTGCGCCGCCTGGCACACTTCTTCGCCCAACGAGCCCCGGCCCTGAACGCCACCATCGACATCGAGGCCATGCTCGGTGTCATCTTCGACGCGATGCGCCCCGAACTCGACTTCACCATCGAGGCCCGCAACATGGAACGGGCCCGGGCCGCCGCCCGCCACTTCGAACTCATCGCCGTTCCGAAACCGATGGACGCCACCCCCACCGTCCTCATCCAAAGCCTCGCCCCCGGCACGAGCATCCGGGACGCCGACCCGGCGGAATTCGCACCGGGTGAACGCCGGGCCATCGGACGCCAGCTCCTGGCCTTCATGTTCCACGGCTATTTCACCGACATGACCTTCCACGCCGATCCTCACCCGGGCAACATCTTCGTCGCTCCCGGCCGTCCCGCCACCGTCATCGACTGGGGAATGGTCGGACACATCGACCGCCGGCAAAGCATGTCCTTGATGCTCGGCCTGCTCAGCCTCTCCCAGAACGACGGCCACGCGCTCGCCAAAGCCTGGGTGGAAATGGGCAAGGTCACCCCGTGGGCCGACATCTCCGCGTTCACCCAGGACATGGCGGCCCTCGTACCCAAGGTCACCTCGGCCTCGCTGGCGGAACTCAACTACGGCGCCGCCCTCAGCTCCGTCCTGGCCAGCTCCACCCGCCGCGGTATACAGACCAGCCCCATGATTTCCATCCTGGGCAAATCCTTCTCCCACGCCGAAGGCTCGGTACGGTACCTGGCACCCGAAATATCCGTCACCGACGTGTTCCGCAGGGAAATCCGCAAAATCATCGGTGCGTACCTGCGCGAGGCGTCATCAGAACAGCAAGTCGCGCGCACGGTGATGGAAACACTCATCAGCAGCCTGTCCACACCCGGCGAGCTCCGCGGGATCATACGCGACATCTCCAACCAGGAACTGACCATCCAAGTCGCCCAGGCCAGCAAACAGCGCCTTTCACCACTCGAAGACCGGGCCGACGCCCGCACACGCCGACTCCTCCAAGCCGCGGCACTCGCCGCCCTCGCCTGGCGGGCGACGAGCCGGCGCCGGACGTGAACGGCACCCCGGAAAAGGCCGCGGAAAGGGCACGCCTCCCCGGTGCCGACGGGAAGACGAGGGGTGCGGTGCATATGCGTGCCCGCCGCTTGTCGCCCCCGGTGGTACGGAGCCGTCCCGGTGCCGCTGCCGGGCCGGTGGTCACCAGGGGCGTACGCAGTGGCCGGCAGCCGCGGCTGTGCCGGGATACCGCGCACTGCCGATCGGCCGGGCGGCGATGCGCGGGCCCGAACGCGGGGCCGGCCACCGGGTCCACGCCGTCCACCAGGGCTCCTGACGCGCCGTGGCGCGGGCCGACCACTCCTCGGGGTCGGCGGGCAGGGAACCTGGCCGGTGCGGTAGCCGGCCTTGCGGCGTGGCGGGCTGATGAGGCTTCCCACATGCCCGGAGGGGACCAAATGGAGGCGGTGTCGCCGCCGAGCAGCAGGGCGCTGGCTCGTCAGGCTCCAGGGTGGACAAAGGACTCGTTCCGGTGGCCTCTTCCCGCCTGCTCCAACGGGAGCGGGGCACCAGCCGTGCGCGGCACCATGGCACGTCCTCTGCTTCGCCGGGGTTCCCGTGGGGTGGCGGTTCCACCGCTACAGGCGCGAGTCGATCCAATCGCGTACGTCACGGCGGAGGAGCAGCATGGCGGCCACGGGCATGCACAAAACGATCAGCACCAGCAGGCTCAAGGCGACGAACACCCACCTGGCGTAGGAGGGAAGCTTCGTCAGCACGAATGCCAGCAGGAAGACGGGGACGAAGACGCCTTGGATGCGGGCCATCATGATGGCGTAGGGCCCGCCGCGCCACACCCGGTACCCGCATACGGCCACCAGGGCCACCCACAACCACATCGGCCAGGCCGTGGCCAGTTCGAGGACGTCGTCGTAGCCGGAGGTGAACACCTCACCGGGAGCATCGGGGCCCGCATCCCCATGAGCGCCGGAAGGGCCGATGGAGGCCTCGCGGAGGGCGGCGTTGAGGGCATCGAAGAGGAGGACGGTGAGGACGGGCAACGCGAGGGGGGTCAGCCAGAACGCGGTGATCAACGGCACGCCGAGCTTCACCGCCCACGGGCGCGGTGTCGTGGGTGTGACCCGCCTCGGCACACCCGCCCGCCGGTAGACCGTCCGCAGGGCGCGTGGCAGCGCTCTCTGGGTGCGACGCGCGAGCCCGATCAGCGGGAATCTGCCGTCCAGCATCTCCCAGTGCGGCGTCCAGTCACCGTCGAACCAGATGGCGGCACGGACGTAGCGCCCCCGCAGGAGGCGGTGCCGCATGCGCGCCGGCGGGTAGTCCGGCAGGCCTTTGGGGAAACGGTCTCCCAACGACTGCCGGAACCGACCGTATTGGTTGCGGTCACGGCTGACGAGGAGGACCAGGCGGGTGGGATCGTCGCGGCCCACCACCTGATCGACTTCCCAGACCAGGCCCTGCCCCGCCCCGGTGACCAGCAGGACCAGCGCGGCGCGATCGAGAGCGGCGAGCACCTCGGCCCGCCAGGTCTCGTCCGAGGCGTAACTGCGCTCGGCGCCGAGCCGCGGCAGCCGGTCGGATGGGCGCCCGAGCGCGACCATCCGGCCGAACGGTGCGACCGCTCGGCCGATTTGGTCCTCCTCGGTGCGCAGGTGGGCGGGCGTCGGCAGCAATGACGTGAACAGCAGGCGGAACCACCGCAGTGCGGCCACCCGGGAGAACCCGGTGTCGTCGGAGAACGCCCGGAGGAACAACACGACCCGCTCGTCGGCGGGGAGGCCCTGGAGGCCGGCCAGGACGGGCGTCAGATGCTGTCGTCCCCGCAGTACCCCCCAGACCCCGGCCACCACCAGGACCGCCCCGGCTGCCAGCAGCCCCCACCCTTGCCAGGCCGTCGCGCTCCCGAAGCGGATCCCCAGGCACCCGCTGCCCAGCGTCAGCGCGACCCACCCCAGGGCACTCAACCGCCGCCCCAGTAGTGGAGATTGCTCGATCACGGCCGCCTGGCGGGGCGGACGGCTTGTGCGGGACAGTGTCCTACCCTCAGTGCGACGTGATTCCGGCATCTCACTCCATACGAAACGGTCGGCGCGCGCTGTCCTTGTGACGGTAGTGCCGAGCAAATCCTTCTGCGGGACTTCAGGTGAATCAACGGTGCGGGGATACGGGAGCGCCAAAGCGTGTGGTCGCAGGCGGCCGACCATGCCGGCGGCGATCAGGCGGGCCAGCACCGTCGCCTCGTGCTGGGCGTGTCGAGGGCTCGTGCCGGCACCGCTGCCGCGCAGGTCATGGCGTGAAGGGACGAGGGCGGCAAAGCCCTGGCGTTCCTGACGGCCGTCGCGGTGGTGGCGCTCGTGCCGCTGGACACCCGGAGGACGTGGACTACTGGTACGTCTGCCCGGTTTCGGGGGGAAGCGCCGGGCCGGGGCGAGGCCAGGTCGCGAACCCGGCCGGCCTCTGCCCTCACGCTGCCTGAGCTCAAGGGCAGGTGGAGTTACGCCGCGCGCGATCCCTCCCAAGGGCTTGCAGTTCATCAGCATGGCGTCTTGATCTTGCTGTTGCGGTCGCTGCTCAGGGCGTTGACCCGGTCTTGGAGAGTCGCGAGGACGGCGGGTGGAGTGGTCGCCGGTGGGACGCTGGTGCCATGGGCGTCGAGCAGTCTCCTGATCTTCAGCAGGGTGTGCTGGCGGTGCGGCTGCTGCCGAAGAGCACGGCAAGGGGTTCCGCGACCAGGTTGCCGCGCAGGTGCAGCAGCGAGGACTGCCCCGGCCCCTGTGGTGGAGGCAGGGTGAACGACCCCGGACCTCAAGATTCCCGACGGAGTCGCTCAATCAGAGAGCACGTGTGCCGAGCCATTGCTCGGCGTCCCAGGCGTGGAAGGGCGCCGGGCCCCCGCTCATATGGTGAGGGTGTGGAAGACGACAACTCCGCGCTTCTCGAAACCGCGGACTTACGCTATCTGGCCCTGTGCGCCGTTCTTCTCCTCGCCGCCGCCCTGGTCCGCGCGATCGTGTACGTGGCGTCGCGGCCTTGGAGGGCCGCCGCTCCCGCGCCGTGTTCCCTCAGCCATTACGACGTGGCGCTGCTGACAGGTGGATTCGAGCGCGTCGTCGCCTCGGCGATCGCGGGCCTGGCCGATGCGGGGGCCGTTGCCTTCCACCCGGGCGCCGTCTGCGAGATCCGCCCGAAACCGCCGGCCCGGCCGCTTCAGGACCCCGTCCAGGAGCAGGTGCTTGTCCTGCTCCCCGGCCATCCGAACGGGCGTCGGCTGGCGAAGGCCTTCCGCCGCACCGCCACCGCCGCCGACCTGCGAAGCAAGCTGGTGTCCTCGGGAATCGTGCTGCCGCGCCGGTGGGGGTCCGTTTTCGGCGGATGGTTCTCCGGTGCTTTGTTCCTCATCGCCATGTCGGCCACGGTCGTCGTGCAGTGGGGGGAGGTGCCGATGGACAAGTTCAGTGGCCTGCTGTTGCTCGAACTGATGATGTGCGCGGTGTCGGTGCTGCTGTGCGGCAGATATTTGCCGCTGACGCTGTCGCGCACAGGGACCGCGCTGGTCACGAGACTTGAGCAGGTGGGGAGCGAGCCATCGGCCGACCGGACCGGGTACCCGCGGCGCGGCGTCCCGGATGGGCCCGATCGCGCCGAGGGCCGGTGCCTCGGACCCGGATGGGCCGACTCTGCCGCGGGGAGGGTGGCCCTCAGGGGCTGGGACGAGTACCGCGACCGATGGGGGCAGCCCGTCCCGCTGCGGTTCTGGAAGTGGGTGCCCGACAACGTCAGCCGGACGCCCGCGGAACACCGGCGCCGTGGTCTGCTCTACCGAGCCCTGGGCATGGTGTGCGGGGCACTCGCGATCCCGGGTGCCGTGATGGCCTTCACCGGGGCAGGCTGGCTCGGTGGTGGGTTCTGGCTGCTCTTCGCCTCGGCCGGAGCCCGTTGCGCGGTACTGGCCAGGAAGCACCTTGCGGCGGGCAGGCGCGGTCCACACCGCGCGACGCAGGCCCCCGGCTTCGGCGTCCCCTACTCCCCCCACCCGGGCGCCGCGTACCCTCGCCGCCCCAGCGTTTTGTACCTGCGGTCGTTCGCGCACCACGACACCCGTCTCGAACGAACCGCGCCATGGCAGAACGTCAAGTCCGCGCTGTTCGGCTCCCGCGCCTCCTACATCGAGGAACTCACCCGCATATTTGGGTATTTCGGCCCGCCCATCGCGATCGGGAATCCAGGCGCGGGGTTGCCCGGCTTGGGCCCTGCCCAGTTCTTCATCCCCCCGGACCCCGACCACGACAGGTCCGGTGGGCAACTCGAACGCTGGCAGGCCGAAGTGCTCCGGCTCATGGACGACTCTGTGCTCGTGGTGATCGCGGCAGGGCTTGGCGAGGGCCTGCTGTGGGAATTCCGGCAGGCGGCGTTACGCGTGCCCCCGCACCGGCTGGTCGTCATCGTGCCGCTCGATGACGAGGAATACGCCTTGTTCCGGGAACATACCGGCGCCTACTTCCGCGGCGGCCTGCCCGCCGACACCCGCGAGCCCGACAGCCGGGGAGAGATCGACCATGCGTTGCTCTACTTCGAGCACGACTGGACGCCCCGTTTCGCGGGATTCGCGGAGCACCCGGTGATCCAGCTGCACCTCGGCCGTATGGCAATGCGCCTCAGCACACGGAGATACCGAAACCGGGTCGCCCACGCCGTGTATCCGGTCTTCCGTGCCAACAACGTGCGCTGGCCGGGAATCGAGATTCCCGTTCCTTTCGGACGAGCCAGCCGGCAGAAGCTGCTCCCGGGCCTGTCCCTGGGCCGCGCCGTACTCGTTCTCGTGCTGGGCGGCCCTCTGATCGCCTGGGGCTTGGGGTGGCTGCTGTAGTCGCGCCGCCCCCTGTGCCGCCGGCCGGGGCGGACGCGGTGCCGTCACTCGTGCCGCTGCTCCCGTGCCCGCAGCCGCCGGGCGCCCCACATGGTGTGCTCCCGGCTGATCGCCTGCTCCGCGGAGACCACGTACTGGGCGAAGTCCTCCTCGCTGACGACGTCCTCCCCCTCCCCCTCGACGAGCAGCAGCTCCGTGGAGGTCAGCGCGTAGGCGCTGGCGAGGTTGTCGTACTGCTTCACCTCCAGCCAGGCCCCGCCCGCCGCGACCAGAACGGCCAGCAGACCGCCCGGATCGAAAGCCGTGACGTTCAGCAGGAGAAGCAGGGCCCCGAATACGCCGAGGAGTTCCAGACCCAGCAACGACAGCCGCCAGCGTTGCGACCGCTCCGCGTTGAACCTGGCCTTTCGCGCGTACCACACGCGCTGATCCTCGATGCGCCCGCGCTTGTACGCGGTGACGCGTACGGACAGCGGAGCTTGGCGCAGCTCCCGCATCCCGGTGCTGATCTGGGCCGGCGACTCCGATCCCGGTACGACGCCTTCGGGCAGCGTGTCGAGGACCGACCGGATCTTGCGGCGGAACAGCACCGCTGCCTCGTCGTCCCCGGCATCGTGGAACGGCTGGGCTCGCATGGCGTACTTCCAGGCCAGGGACTTCAGAGACTCGGCCACGGCGCGCCCCTGGTACCACGTCTCCTCCGGACGGGTGCGCAGCAAAAGGATTTCGGCCGCCAGGGCGATGATGAACGCCATGAGGGAGGCGGCGTCCAGTCCGTCATCCACCAGCTCGGGAAGACCGTCGTTCAGACCGATGGCCCCGCAGAGGGCCGCCGCCACCGTCGCCCACAGCCGGACCCTCGTCAACCGCAGGTAACTCGCCTGGCCTGCCAGGGACGTTCTGTCCGCCAACTGCTGAAGCCCCGGAAGGTCCGCGTCCGACAGCCCCCGCTCAACGTCCACCCTGTTCGCCCCTCCACCGAAGATCAGCAGACTCTACGGACCACCGGACGGTGCCGACAAGACTGCCGGGCCACGTGCGCCATGTGGCAGCCCGGCTCGGGGCGGACAGCTTCTCGTGTGTTCCTCAAGCGCTGCGGCGTAGGGCATCCCGCCGTTCGGCACTGGACACCGGCCACTTCCCGAGTGGCGCACCAGCGCCGCAGCCCCGAGCCCGCAGGAGGGCCTCACCGGGAAGCGGTTCAAGATCCGGGCCATTCACGGACCACCTTCCCTCGATCTGCCCGCACATCGCCGTTCTAGCTGGTCAGTTCATGTGCGCCCCCTGTACCACCAGCACACGAAGAACATTCTTTGTTCCTATAGACCAAAGAAACTCGGGTTCTTCTAGAGCCCGGAGTCGGGTTGTTCTCTCCGTCCAAGCCGGAGGTGAGCCGTGCACCTACCCACGT
>NZ_JBEXNM010000103.1:0-23548 GCF_040611095.1 Streptomyces sp. NPDC003077
GTGGCGCCGGGAGCGGCGGCCACCGCGGTGAGCGGCAAGGCCCACGATCTGGCGGGGCGGTGACCGGCATGCGCGTCCTGTTCGTCGCCTCCGGCTGGCCCACTCACTACATGGCGATGGTCCCGCTCGCCTGGGCGCTGCGCGCCGCCGGCCACGATGTACGGGTCGCCGCGCAGCCGTCGATGCACCCGGTGATCGTCCGCTCCGGTATGCCGGCCGTGGGGGTCGGTCCGGACGTCGACTTCGCGTCCATACGGCGGCGCACCCTGCCGCACGAACGCCAGGGGACCGACCGGCCGCGGACGGCGGAGGAGCTGCGCGCGGCGGCCGAACGCGACGACGGCGGCCTCTTCCGCGCCTGGAACGAGGCGACCACCGCCGCGTTGGACGACACCGTCGCCTTCGCCCGGGCCTTCCGGCCCGAGCTGGTGGTCGGGGACACCATGGCCCCGGCGGCGCTCGTCGCCGCGCACGCCCTGGGGGTGGTGGGTGTCCGGCACCTGTGGGGGCCGGACATCCTCGGGTCGCCGGGCGGCGAGCGGGTCCTGGACGTCCTGCCCGGCTACTGGGAGCAGTTCGAGCGGCACGGGGTGCGGCCCTCCGGGGACCCGGCGCACCGGACGGTGTCGCCGTGCCCGCCCAGCCTGCGGCTGCCGGCCGCGCCGGGCCTGCTGCCGCTGCGCTGGGTGCCCTACAACGGGACCGGCCCGGTGCCCGCGTGGCTGCGGGAACCACCCCGCGGGCCGCGGGTGTGCGTGACGTGGGGGACGTCCACCACGGACGTGGTGGGCCGGGGGAGTCTGGCCGTCCCCGACGTCCTGGACGCGCTGGCCGGGATGGACGTCGAGGTCGTCGTCGCCGTCACGGCGGCGGAACGGGAGACGATCGGCACCCCACCCCCGGGGGTGCGGGTCCTGGAGAACACCCCGCTGCACCTGCTGCTGCCCGGCGCCTCGCTCCTGATTCACCAGGGCGGCTTCATGACGGCGCTGAGCGCGGCGTACCACGGGGTGCCGCAGCTGGTCGTCCCCCAGCTGCCGAACCAGATCAGCGATGCCGAGGTGCTGGAGCGGACCGGTGCGGCCCGGCGGCTGCCGGTCGAGCGGGCCGGTCGCGAGCGGCTGCGGGAGGCGGTGGAGGCGGTGCTGGGCGTGCCGTCGTACGCGGACGCGGCCGGGCGGGTGCGGGAGGAGATCCTCGCCCTGCCCGCTCCTCGCGAGGTCGCCCGGACGCTGCGTGACCTCGCCGGCGCCGGTGTCTGACGTGGCGGACGCCGGGGCGGCCGGTCCGCTGGTGGTCGTCCTGGGCGCCTCGGGCTTCATCGGATCGGCCGTCGCGGCGGAACTCGCCCGGCGGCCGGTCCGGTTGCGGCTGGTGGGCCGCCGGCCCGCGGGTCCGCCGCCGGGCGGGACGGCGCGCGGCGAGGTGGCCGCGGCCGATCTGACGGCACCGGGCGGGGTGGCGCGGGCGGTGGCGGGCGCCGACGTGGTGATCCACTTGGTCGCGCGTATCGAAGGTGGCGTGGCGTGGCGGGCGGCGGAGGACGATCCGACCGCGGCGCGGGTCAACGTGGGTGTGATGCGCGATCTCCTCGACGCGCTGCGCGCCGGGCCCCGCCTTCCGGGAGCCCCGCCCCCCGTGGTCGTCTTCGCCGGGACCGCCTCGCAGGCGGGGCGGTCCGGGCGGATCGTCGGCGGCGAGCGGGATCGGCCGGTGACGGCGTACGCACGGCAGAAGCTGGCGGCCGAGCGGGCGTTGGAGGAGGCGAGCGCGCGGGGAACCGTGCGCGGCGTGTCGCTGCGGCTGCCCACGGTGTACGGGGCGGGCCCCGGGCCGTTCGGCAGCGGGGTGGTGGCGGCGATGGTGGAGCGGGCGCTGGCCGGCCGGCCGCTCACCGTGTGGCGGGGCGTCGCCGGGGAGCGGGACCTGCTCCACATCGATGACGCGGCCCGGGCGTTCGCGGCGGCCGTGGACCACGTGGACGAGGTGTCCGGCCGCCACTGGCTGGTGGGGACCGGCCGCCCGGTCGCGGTCGCGGACCTCTTCGGCGCCGTGGCCCGGGCGGTGGCGGTCACCACGGGGCGGCCCCCGGTGCCGGTGCTGGAGGTGGACCCCCCGGCGTCGGCGACCGCCGCGGACGCGCTGGGCATGTCGGTGGACTCCTCGGCGTTCCGCTCGGCCACCGGGTGGCGCCCGCGCGTACCGCTGGGGCGGGCGCTGGAGGAACTGGTCGCCGCGGTGCTGGAACGCCGGGGGAGGGGCGCGCGGCCGGGGTCTCAGACGGTGTGGACGCCGGGCACGTAGAGGATCCACCGGCCGCCTTGCTCGCGGAAGGCGTTCTCCTTGCGCATGATCTCTTCGGCGTGGTTCCAGGCGAACAGCAGGGCGTAGTCGGGGTAGGGGCGGGAGAACGCTTCGGGAGCGCGTACCGGGATGTGCGAACCGGGGCTGAGCTTGCCCTGTTTGGCCGGAGTGCTGTCGACGATGAAGGACACCAGGTCGGGCCCGATGCCGCAGTAGTTGGTCAGGGTCGAGCTCTTGGCCGTGGCGCCGTAGCCGACCACGGTCCGGCCCTGGTCGCGGCAGCGTTCCAGCTGGGCGCGCAACGCGTCGCGGACCTCGTCGACGTGGGCGCCGAACCGGGCCAGGGTGTCCGGTTCGGCGATCCGGGCGGCCTTCTCCCGCTCCAGGAAGCGGCCGACCGCGGGGCTGGGGACGCGGACGCCGGGGCGTGCCACGGTGTAGCGGATCTCGCCCCCGTGCACGGGGAGCGGTGCCGCGTCGACGAGTTCGAAGCCGTGGTGGGCGGCCATGGCCTGCACGGAGCGGACGCTGAAGAAGTAGAAGTGCTCGTCGTAGATCTGGTCGAAGGAGGTGCGCTCGATGATGTCGGCCATGTACGGGTCCTCGAAGACGAACACCCCGTCCGGCGCGAGCAGCGCGTCCACGCCGCGGAAGACCGAGTCGACGTAGGAGATGTGGGAGAAGGTGTTGGCGGCGTAGATGACCTTCGCGGTGCCTTCCCGGTCGGCGATGTCGGCCGCCGTCTCCTCCTCGAAGAAGGCGTTGCGGACCCGGATGCCCTTGGCGGCTGCCGCCTCGGCGACGTCGGTGCTGGGCTCGACGCCGAGGTGGCGGCGGCCGGCCCGGTGGACGGTGTCGAGCATGATGCCGTCGTTGCTGCCGAACTCGACGAGCAGGTCGTTCGCGTCGCGCAGTTCGGTGTCCAGGAAGTGGCGCGCCGTGGTGCGGAAGTGCTCCCGCATCGCGGACGACAAGGAGGACAGGTACGGGTAGTCGGTGCGGAACATCCGCTCGCGCGGGACGTCCTCCAGCAACTGCACCATGGTGCAGGACGTGCACATCCCGACGGCGAGCCGGTGGAAGAACTCCTCCTGCTCACCGGCGGGGTCGACGAACGCGTCGGCGATGGGCTGGCGTCCGAAGTCGAAGAACTCGTGCAGCGTGCCGCCGCAGATGCGGCAGACGGGCGTGGCGGTCATGATGCGTCCCTCAGCTCTGTCGGAGAGGCGGCCTGCGGGTCCGGGCGGGCACCCGCGCCGGTCGGCGGGTACCCGCCCGGCCGCGGCGATCGGGGAGGATCCCGGATGGTCGGGATCCTCCCCGCCGCGGCTCGACGATCGCTCAAAGCGTGCTGGACGGGCGCGGGCGGGGGTCAGCCCGGGAAGAGCGGGCGCAGGCAGCGGGCGGTGACCCCCGGCCCCCGGACGATCCGCTCCGGAGTGCCCTCGGCGACGATCCGCCCGCCGCGCTCGCCGGCGCCCGGGCCCATGTCGATGATCCAGTCCGCGCAGGCGGCGACGTGCAGGTCGTGTTCGGCGATGACGACCGAGTTGCCCGCGTCGAGCAGCACATCGAGGGCGTCGACGATGCGCTGCACGTCGGAGGGGTGGAGGCCGGTGGCGGGCTCGTCCATGAGCACCAGGCCGCGTCCGCGTCCGCCGCCGCCCTGAAGGAGGGCGTTGGCGAGTTTGAGCCGCTGGGCCTCGCCGCCGGACAGTTCGGTGCCGCTCTGGCCGAGCTGGAGGTAGCCGAGCCCGGCGCGCCGCATGGCGTCCAAGGTGGCGGCCAGGGCCTTGGGCGCGGTGAAGAACTCGGCGGCCTCGTCCACGGTCATGGCGAGGACCTCGTCGATGGACCGGCCGTGGTAGTCGACGGTGAGGATGTCGGAGGTGAAGCGGCGGCCCTCGCAGACGTCGCACTCGACCCACATGTCGGGCATGAAGTGCAGGTCGACCTGGCGCCTGCCGTACCCGGCGCAGGTCTCGCAGCGCCCGCCCGGGGAGTTGAAGGAGAACGCGCCGGCGCCGAGGCCGAGGTCGCGGGCCCGCGGGGTGGCCGCGTAGAGCTTGCGGATGAGGTCGAAGGCCTTGGTGTAGGTGGCGGGGCAGGAGCGCGGGGTGCGGCCGATGGGGTCCTGGTCGACGATCGTCACCCAGTCCAGGGCCGCCGCGCCGTCGATCCGGGCGAGCGCCGCCGGCCGTTGCCCGCGCAGGATCGCGGACAGCCCGGCGCCGAGCGCCTCGTGCAGGAGGCTGCTCTTGCCGCTGCCGCTGACGCCCGTGATGCAGGTGAGGGTGTTGAGCGGGATGCCGACGCGGTCCAGCCGGACGTTGTGGATGTCGACGCCGACGAGGTCGAGGCGGGGCGCCGTGGCGGCGTCCCGCCGGTGGGGGCGCCGCACACGCGGGCCGCGTCCGGCGAGGTAGGCGCCGGTGATGGACTCCGGGGTGCGGCGTATCTTCTCGGGCGGGCCGGAGGCGACGAGGGTGCCGCCCTCTCGGCCGGCGCCGGGTCCGAGGTCCACCACCCAGTCGGCCATGGCGATGAGTTCGGGGTCGTGCTCGACGAGGAGCACGGTGTTTCCGGCGTCGCGGAGGTCGGTGAGGATCTCGCGGAGCGGTTGCTTGTCGGCGGGGTGGAGGCCGGCGCTGGGTTCGTCGAGGACGAAGATGATCCCGGTGAGGTCCATGTTCAACTGCGCGGTGACGCGGGCGCGCTGGAGTTCGCCGCCGGACATGGACGGCGCGGTGCGCAGCGGCTGGAGGTGCCCGAGCCCGAGCGCCGTCATGAGCCGTAACCGCTTCTCCAGGTCGGGCAGGAAGGTGGCCGCGACCTCGCGCTGCATCGGGGTGAGGGTGGGTTCCACCGTGCCGGCCCACGTGTGCAGTTCCTCGACGGGTTTCAAGATGGCCTCGGGATAGGTGAGGCCGCCGACCTTGAGGGTGCGGGCGACCTCGCCGTACCCGCTGCCGCCGCACGCGTCGCAGGGGTCGCGCCGCATGAAGGCCGCGTAGTGCTGCCGGGCCGCTTCGCTGCCCGCGGTCTCGTGCAGCCGCGCGACCTCGGCGAGGGCACCCTTGAGGGGCACACTGCGCTCGACGGTGGTCTCGCTGCCGGACTTCTTCTGCCGTGTGGTGATGCGGAAGGTGACGGGTTCGTCGCCGGTGCCGTGCAGGACGGCGTGCCGGAAGGCCTCGGGGAGTTCGCGCCAGGGCAGGTCGAGGCGGGCGCCGTACCGCTCGGCGAGCGCGGGCAGGGCGAGGTGTTCCCCTGAGTTGGCGCGGTCGAACCAGGCGCCGGCGCCCTTGAGGAGGGGCAGGTCGGGGCGGGTGACGATGCTGTCCGGGTCCGGGTTGACGGTGGCGCCCATGCCGCCGCAGCGCTTGCAGCGGCCTTCCATGCTGTAGCGGTCGAAGTAGGCGCTGGTCAGTCCGCGCAGTTCGGGGTGGGCCACGGCTTCGGGACCCAGGGCGGGCATCCGGGCGAAGAGCAGGCCGAGGAAGTCGTTCAGGCCGGTGATGCTGCCGAGCGTGGAGCGTTCGCTGCGGTTGAGGCGGCGCTGGTCGACGGCGAGCGTGACGCCCAGGCCGCTGATGCGGTCGACCTGGGGGCGGTCCTTGGGGGAGATGAACTGCCGGAAGAACGGGGAGATCCCGTTCAGGTAGCGCAGCTGGGCCTCCGCGTGGACGGTGTCGATGGCCAGCGAGGTCTTGCCGCTGCCGCTGACGCCGGTGAAGGCGACGATCTTGTTCTTCGGAACGGTGACGCTGACGTTCCGCAGGTTGTGCGTGCGGGCGCCGACGACGCTGATGGCGTCCCCACCTGGAATGTCGTTCACGCAAGTACTCCTTCGCGTGCCGCGAGGCTCGTCTGAGTTGACTTCTCGGTACTACTCTCACGATACTAGCTTCGTGAATCTTACTCGCTTGATGGCACTCGGCACGCTGCAGAACGCGGGGCCGCTGCACGGCCATGAGATCCGGCGGATCGCCGAGGTGACGAGCGTCAGCAGCTGGGGCGGCGTCAGCGTCGGAGCGCTCTACCGGGAACTGCGCACCATGGACGAGGACGGGCTCGTGGAACCCGTACGGACCGAGCAGGTGGGCCGGCGGCCGGCGCGCACGGTATACAAGATCACCGTGCAAGGGGAGGCGGAGCTGCGCAAGCTGCGCGAGGAAGCCGTCACCCAAGTGCACCACGGCACCGACCCGTTCAGCGTGGCCCTCCTGTTCACCCGCACCAGCGAGCTCCCGACGCTGCTGGACCTGCTCCGGCGACGGCGCGCCGCCGTCGCCGTGATGCGCGACGACATCGACGCGGAGCGGGAGTCCCTGGCGAAGGCGGGCGCGATCAGCCCGCTGGACGACGTGATGTTCCGGCGCAGGGTGATGCAGCTCGACACGGACCTCGCCTGGCAGGACGAACTCGACAAGGTGATCAAGGCGTCGGCCGCCGCTTCCGCGGACCCCACAGAGGAGGATCAGAAATGACCATGATCGAGGCCCGGGGGCTGGCCCGCACGTTCCAGACCCCGCACGGAGAGGTCGCCGCCGTGCGGGGCGTGGACTTACAGGTCGCGGACGGGGAGATCGTCGGCTTCCTCGGCCCCAACGGCGCCGGCAAGACGACCACGCTGCGCATGCTGACGACCTTGCTGCGCCCCACCGCCGGAACCGCCCGCGTCGCCGGCTGCGACCTGCTCGCCGACCCGGTCGGCGTGCGCCGCCGCATCGGTTACGTCGCGCAGGGCGGCGGTGCCAACCCGGCCGAGGTCGTCGCGAACGAGCTGCTGCTCCAGGCCCGGCTGCATGGCATGTCCAAGGCGCAGGCGCGCCCCCGCATCGCGGACCTGGTGGCGCGGCTGGGCCTGGACGGCCTGGAGACCCGGCTCGTCGGCAGCCTGTCCGGCGGTCAGCGGCGGCGCCTGGACATCGCGCTCGGACTGGTGCACCAGCCGCCGCTGATCTTCTTGGACGAGCCGAGCACGGGCCTGGACCCGACCAGCCGCAACCAGCTCTGGGACCACATCCGCGGTCTGCGCGACGCGTTCGGCGCGACGGTCTTCCTCAGCACGCACTACCTGGACGAGGCCGACGCGCTCTGCGACCGAATCCTGATCATGGACCAGGGCGCCATCCTCGTCGAGGACGGCCCGGAGGAGCTGAAGAACCGGGTGTCGGGCGACGCGGTGACGCTGGAGGTCGCCGCCGCGGACGTACCGGCGGCCGAGGACGTCGTCCGCGGCCTGCCCGGAGCTCGCGCCGTCACCGTCGCCGGCACCACCCTCCGGTTCCGCGCCGAGCACAGCAACCGCTCCATGATCGAAATCATGCGCGCGCTGGAGGCGCGCTCCGTCGACCCCGTCTCCATCCAGGTCGACCGGCCCACGCTCGACGATGTCTTCCTCACCCTCACGGGCAAGCCGGCCGAGGCGGCTGCCCCCGCCGGCCACGTCTGACCAGGGAGAACCCCCATGCAAACCGTCAAGGAAACGTTACTGGTCTTCGAGAACCAGCTCCGTTTCACCTTCCGCTACAAGATCACCATCGTCATGGGCCTGGTCCAGCCGGTCCTTTACCTCCTCCTGTTCGGTCCGCTGCTGACCGGGCTGGGCGACATGGGTCGGCCCGGGGACACCTGGCAGAACTTCGTCCCGGGCGTTCTGGTCTACCTGGCGCTGTTCGGCGCCGGCTTCTGCGGATTCGGCATCATCGCCGACGTCCGCTCCGGGGTCATCGAACGGCTGCGCGTCACCCCGGTCAGCCGCTTCGCGCTGCTGATGGGGCGGGTCGTGCGCGAGGTCGCGGTGCTGCTCGTCCAATCCGTGATCATCGTCGCGGTCGGGCTGGTGCTCGGGCTGCGCGCCAACGTCCTCGGCATCCTCGCCGCGGTGGTGCTCGTCGTCCTGCTGGGCGTCGCCCTGGCCTCGCTGTCGCTGTCGCTGGGCGTGGCGCTGAAGTCGGAGGACCAGTTCGCCCCGCTGCTCACCTCCGCGGCGCTGCCGATCATGCTGCTCGCCGGCATCCTGCTGCCCATGAGCCTGGCACCGACCTGGCTCGACGTGCTGTCGCGGATCAACCCGCTGCGCTACATCGTGGACGCCATCCGCGACCTGTTCGCCGACCGGTTCGCCACCTGGCCCGTCCTGGAGGGCACCGCGGTGGCCGTGCTGCTGGCGGTGGTGTGCGTCGCCGTCGGGATGCGCACCTTCGCCAAGGAAAACGCCTGACGGGCCCGGCTCCGCTCCGGCGTGCGCGGGACGGCGCGCCGGGCGCGGAGAACGGCGCGCACCCGCGGCCCGTTCGCCGCGCGTGCGCGCCCTGCGCGCGGGTACGGGGCTACACGCGCCCGCTCAGGTAGAGGTACCCGTCGCGGTCGAGCCGGCCGGCATCGCCCGAACGGAACCACCCGTCGCGCAGCGCCCGCCGCGTCGCCTCCGGGTCCCGCCAGTAGCCACTCATCATGTGCGGCGCCCGCAGCCAGACCTCGCCCGTCTCGCCCGGCCGGCGCCCGCGGCCGTCCGGCCCGCAGATCCGGACCTCCACGCCCGGCAGCGGGCGCCCCGCGGAGCCCAGCAGATGGGGCCGGCCGTCGGCGGCGGCCAGGTGGTCTTCCTGCCGCAGCAGGGTGATGGCCCGGATCTCGCTGGTGACGTAGTTCTGCGACAGGACCGGGCCGAACGCGTCGATCGCCCGCCGCAGCACATCCGGGGTGACGGGAGCGTTGCCGTACGGCAGGTAGCGCAGGCTCGACAGGTCCGTGCGCCCCACGTCGCGGTGGCCGACGAGCCGCTCCAGATACGGGGACGGCAGGTACAGGCTCGTGATCCGCTCCCTCTCCACGGCGGCCAGCACCCGGCCCGGCTCGAAGTCGTCCATCAGGCGCACCGTGCACCCCGCGCGCAGCAGCATCAGGGCGACCTCGCCCGCGTTGCCCGACAGCGGACTGACGGCCAGCGTGGTCACCCCGGCGGGGAAGTCGCCCAGCTCGCCCTCGTCCGGACGGCGCCAGACGACGTTCATCGCCGAGAAGGGATGCACGGCCCCCCGGCGCGGACCGGTCGTCCCACGGGAAGGGACCACCAGCGCGATGTCCTGCTCACGGGCCCGGGGCCGCAGCGGCTCGCCGGATTCGGCCTCCGCGAGCGCCCACAGGTCGCAGCCGGCGCCGTCGGCGCCGAGGGAGAACATGCCCGGCACCGGCTCGCCCAGCGCCGCCACGCCCCGCCGGTCGGCCACGAAGACCGCCGGCCGCGCCGCCGCCAGTACCGTGCGGCACGCCGCGACGTCACCGGGGGTGCCGGCGTGCAGGGCGGTGAACCGGCTGCCCAGCAGGTGGGCGGCCAGGCGCAGGCAGATCAGCTCCGGGGAGTTGCCCATCAGGCAGACGATGCCCTCCCGCCGGGTCAACCCGGTGCCTTCCAGGGCGCGGGCGATGCGGTAACCGCGCGCCAACAGGTCCTCGAACGTGACGCGCCCGTCCTCCGTCCGCAGCGCGTCCCGCCCCGACCAGCGGTGGAGCCCGGTGAACAGGTCCGTCACATAGCGGGCCGGCGGCTCCGCGTCCATACTGCCTCCTTGCTCGGCTTCCGGTTCCGGCGGCCACGGGTCAGGCCGCGTCGCTGTACACGGCCACGGGGGCGAGGATGTCGTCGACGCGCGCGGCGAGGGCGTCGTCGAGCGGTGCGCCGGAGGCCGCCGCGTTCTCCCGTACCTGTGCGGCCCGGGACGCTCCCACGACCGCGCCGGCCACGTTCGGGCGGCGCAGCAGCCAGGCCAGGGCGAGCTGGGCCATCGTCAGCCCGGCCTCCTTCGCCAGCGGCTCCAGCCGCCGCACCCGCTCCAGGACACCGTCGGCGAGCATCCGCCGCATGAAGTCGGCCCGCCCGCCGACGAGTCCGGTGCCCGCGCGGGACTCCGGCGGTGGCGGGGTGCCCGGGGCGTACTTCCCGGTCAGCACGCCCTGGGCGAGCGTGAAGTAGGGCACCTGACTGATCCCCAGCGGCTCGCAGGCCGGCACGACCTCCGTTTCGGGGGCGCGCCAGAGGGCCGAGTACTGGGGCATGTTGTAGACGAGCTGGACGCGCAGCTCCGCGGCGAGGGCGGCGGCCTCCCTGATCTGCCCGGCCGTCCACTCGGACACGCCCATGTAGAGGACCTTGCCCGCCCGGACCAGGTCCGCGAAGGCGGTCACGGTCTCCTCCAGCGGGGTGTGCGGGTCGTAGCGGTGGGCCGTGTAGAGGTCGACGTAATCGGTGCCCAGGCGACGCAACGAGGCGTCGATCGCCTCGCGCACGTGCTTGCGGGACAGCCCCGCGCCGTTGGGACCGGTACCCGTCGGGAAGAAGACCTTGGTGCAGATGACGACGCCGTCGCGGGGCTCGCCGGCCAGCGCCCGCCCCAAGAGCCGCTCGGAGCGGCCCAAGCCGTAGATGTCGGCCGTGTCGAACGTGGTGATCCCGCTGTCCAAGGCGGCGCGGAGACAGGAGAGCACCGTCTCGTCGGGGGTGCTGTCGTGCGGGTAGAGGAGGTTGCCGAAGACGATCTCGCTGATCCGCAGCCCACTGCGTCCCAGGTGCCGGTGTTCCATCGGGTGCTACCTCCAGTCCTTCGGCCCGAACCATCGGGCCAGCGCGTCGGTCAGACCGTCCTCGGGCGGCCGGTCGCCCGAGGACGGCTCCCCGGCCGCCCAGGCGACGTGGCCATCGGGCCGGATGAGCAGCGCGGTCGCAGGGGGGTGCCCGGTGGTATCGGCGCGCCGGGCGGTGACGACGTCGACGCGGTCCGCCCAGGGCGCGGCGGTACGGGCCGGACCGCCGTGCGCGGTCAGGTCGAGCAGCACCCCGCGTGCCGAACGCAGCAGCTCCGCCGTACGCGTCGGTGTGCCGTCCACCTCCACGTCGAGGTCCGGTGCGAACCGGCCCAGCAAGGGATGGCCGGCGTCTCCCTCCCCCTCGTCCGGCCCGTAGCGCAGGTCGAGGCCGTTGAGCGCGGCCGTCAGCAGCCGGTTGGTGTCCTCCAGCGCCAGCAGCTCTTCGAACACCTCGCGCAGCGCGGTGACGTGCTGCTCGTCCGGGTGCATCAAGGCGAGCTGCGCACGCGTGAGCAGCAGCATCCGGCGCCCGGCGCGGTGCCGCTCGTCGTGGTAGGTGTCGAGCAGGCCGGGCGGTGCCCAGCCGGCGATCCGCGCGGCCAGTTTCCAGCCGAGGTTCATCGCGTCGTGGAAGCCGGTGTTCAGCCCCTGGCCGCCGATGGGGAAGTGCACGTGCGCCGCGTCGCCGGCCAGGAAGATCCGGCCGTCGCGGTAGGTCTCGGCCTGGCGGGTGGCGTCGCTGAAACGGGACATCCACAGCACCGGCTCCCGCAGGTCGAGCTCGCGCCCGTACACGCGGCGCACCCCGGCGCGCAGTTCCTCCAGCGTCACCGGCTCCGTGGGGGAGGAGGGGGGCCGGTCGTACTCCACCACCACGACGCGGCCGGTGCCGCCCTCCGGCGGGAAGGCCAGCACGACGATGCCGTGCGCGGTGCGCTGCCAGCGGCGCGGCACGTTCTTCTCCGGCGTGGTGACGTAGCCGATCAGGGCGTTGACACGGGCGCCGTACCCGGGGAAACCGATGCCGGCGAGCCGGCGCACGGTGCTGCGCCCGCCGTCGCACCCCACCAGGTAGGAGGCGCGGACGGTGCGTTCGCCCTCGGGGGTGGCGAGCCGGACCGTCACGCCGTCGTCGTCCTGCCGCACCGCGGTCACCTCGTGGCCCCGGTGGAAGGGGACGCCGAGTTCGGCGGCGTGCCGGGCCAGGAGTTCTTCGGTGCGGGACTGCGGTACGAGAAGGCTGTACGGGTGCCGCGTGGTCAGCAACCCGTGGTCGAGTCCGCGGCCGAACATGCCGGCGAAGGGCAGACCGCTGACGGTGTCCATGCCCTCCTTGAACCGGTCGAGCAGCCCGCGCAGGTCCAGGTACTCGACGGTCCGGGTGTGCAGGACGCCGGCGCGGTCGTGACCAGCCGGCTCCATGAGGCGGTCGACGACCAGCACGCGGACGCCGGCGCGTCGCAGTTCGCAGCCGAGCAGCAGGCCGACGGGCCCGCCGCCCGCCACGACGACATCGTGGTCCATGGGTTCTCTTCCCTCCTTTCTCCTCACGGGTCCTTCCTCCCTTGCCGCTGGTTCCGCCGTCTCCCTCCGCGCTCCTCCTTTCCTCTCGGCCGGCCTCTTTCCGGTTTCCGGCTCTCCGTCTCTCTCGGCCGGCCTGCCCCTGACCGGCCTGGCCTCCTCGCCCGGCTCTCTCCTCACTCGGCCGACGCGGTGAGCGCGTCGGTGCGGACCGCCTGCTCCAGCTGGTCCACGACGTCGCCGAGCGGGGGCATGGCGAGGATCTCCTCGCGCAGCCGGCGGGAGGCCGCGGCGTACGGCGATCCGTCGCGGACCAGGTCGGCCACGGCGGAGCGGATGGCCGCGGGGCCGGCCTGGCCGGCCTTCAACTGGATACCGCCCCCGGCCGCTTCCAGCAGGTCCGAGTTGAGCCGCTGCTCGAAGAGATGGGGGATGGTGAGCTGGGGGACGCCGAACCGGGCGGCGCTCAGGACGGTGGTCGCCCCGCCGTGGTGGATCACCGCCGAGCAACTGGGCAGCACGGTGTGGATCGGCAGGTCCTGGACCACCATGGCCCGGTCGCCCACCTCGCCCAGGAGGTCGCGTTCGGCCGCGGTCACGGCGAGCACCGGCTCGACGCCGAGCCCGTCGAGCGCGTCGAGGATCCGCGGTACCAGGAACATCTCCGGCTCGTCGGTGGCGGTGGAGGTGAACGTCCCCCAGGTCACGCAGACCCGGGGGCGGGCCGGCCGCTGGAGCACCCAGGGCGGTACCACGCCGGGCCCGTTGTAGGGCACGTAGGCCATCGGCAGGGAGGTTCCGGGTGCTTCGATGCGCAGGCTGGGCGGGGTGGGGTCGACGGCCAGCCGGTCCAGGACGGCGGGCGGGGTGGTGCCGTGCAGCCGGTATGTGGGCCCGAGCCGTTCCAGGACGTGGTGGGCGAGCCAGGTGCCCGGCGCCGTGCCGTACAGGTCCGGCCCCCAGGCGTGACGCACCAAGGGCGCGCCGACGGCCTCGGCGGCGACGGACCCGGCGAAGGCGACGGGGTCGCGGACGACCAACTGCGGCTGCCACGCCTGCGCGAAGCGGACCAGGTCGGGCGTCATCATCTCGGCGACGCGGTGGAAGATGGTGATGATGGCGTCCCGCGTCCGGTACTGCGCGGGGTCGGTTTCGGCGACGAACTTGCGGTGCAGCCCGGCGAAGTCGAGGTCGGGGCCGACGGGCACGGCGGTGAGCCCGGACTTCAGCACGGTGTCCACGACGTGCGGCTGGGCCGCCACCCGCACCTCGTGTCCGGCGGAGCGGAACGCCCAGGCGAGGGGCACCATGAACAGGTAGTGGGACGGCCAGGCCGCGGTGGTCAGCAGTACACGCATGGGGAGCCTCCGTAGGGGCCGGTCGGCCTGCGGGTCAGGACGGCTTGGTGGCGATCAGGACGCGGTCCGCGGTCAGGGTCTCGACGCGCTCGGCGGACAGGAAGCGGAAGCCCGCGCGCTCGACGTAACCGCGGCACTCCCCGACGGTGTACTCCGAGCCGCCGTCGCGCATGATGGAGCAGTTCAGGCTCTGCAGGAGCGACCTGGCGTCATCGCGCTCGTCGTCGAGCATGGCGTCGTACACGATGACCGCCCCGCCGGGTTCCACCGCGTCGTGGACCCGCTCGACCAGCCTTTCGCGGGCGCTCGGCGGCCAGTCGTGCAGGACGTGGCCGAGGATGACGACGTCGGCGCGCGGCAGCGGATCGGCGAAGAAGTCGCCGGCGGTGAAGCGGACCCGGTGGGCCGTGCCGAGGGCCGCCATGTGCTCGTCGAAGAAGGGCCGCACGGCGGGCAGGTCGAAGACACCGCCCCGCAGGTGGTCGTGGGTGCGCACCAGGTGTGCGGCGACGTTGCCGCGCGCGCCGCCCACGTCCAGGAAGGTCGCGTACCGCGACCAGTCCACGCAGCCGTCCAGGGCGTGTGCGACGAAACCGTTGAAGACGTCCATGTGGCCCATGAGGTGCCGCACGTTGTCGCGGCTTTGGAAGTCCTCGCGGAAGTCCATCTGGTCCGCGACGGACGCACCGGTGAGCACTTGGGTGAGGGAGCCCCAGGCGCGGTAGTGGAGCCGCGCGTGCTGGGCGATGCTGTCGCCGAGGTACCGGGGGCCGCCGGGGACGAGGAACTCGGCGATCCCCGGCCGGTTGGCGTACCGTCCGTCCGTCCGCTCCAGCAGCCCGAGGCCGACCAGCGCGTCGAGGAAGTCGGCGGCGCGGCCGGGGTGCAGGCCCAGCCGCTCGCAGAGCTCGCCGGCGTCGGCGGGCCGCTCGGCGAGCAGGCCGAACAACCCCAGTTCGACGGCGCTCTGGAGCGCCTTGGCCTGGAAGTAGGCGGTGTTCAGGCCGAGCAGGGAGCGCGCCACCGCGGTGGGGGTCGCGGCGTGGTCGAGTGTCGTCATGTCATGCCTCTCGTAGGGGTCGTGTATCCGGTCCGTCGAGGTACCTGTCGATGACGCCGCGGTAGTAGCCGGCGTGGAAGGCGGGGCGGGCGTGCTCGGGCAGCAGAGCGAGGAGCTTGTCGTTGCAGACCGCGTGGTCGTCGGCCACGTCGACGTACCGGCGTTCGGCCGTGACGCCCAGGCGGGTTTCGAGGTGGGCGACGATGTCCTCCACCGGCACGGCGAACCCGGACGCGACGTTGACCACGTCGTTGCCGGCCCCGCGGGCGAGCAGCGCGTCGACGATCGCCACGACGTCGTCGACGTGCACCAGGTCGCGGCGGGACCCGCGGTGGACGTGGACCGTGCCGGAGCGGACCTGGCGCAGCAGTGAGGGCAGGAGCTGGTGGCCGCGCTGGTCGCGGCCCACGGTGTAGGCCAGCCGCAGCACCAGGGCGGGCACGCCCGAGGCCCGCAGGACGCCCTCCATGGCGAGCTTGTGCCGGCCGTACGGGGTCGCCGGGAAGACCGGGCCGGCCTCGCGGCTGGGGCCGTCGCCCGTTCCGTACAGACCGCCGCCGCAGGTGGAGAAGTACACCAGTCTCCTGCCACGCGCCCGGCAGTGGTCCAGGACCTCGTACAGGAGCGCGGCCTCGCGGGCGAACTCGGCCTGCGCGGTGCTGGGGGCGCTGGAGACCCCCGCCGCGAAGACGACGGCGCCGGGGTGCCCGCCGGCCAGCGGCTTGAGACTCCTGGCGAGGAAGCCCCGCCCGACGATCTCCATGGCACCCCTCAGACTCGGTCGGCCACCAGGACGCGCAGCGGGTTGTGGGCAAGGGTGTGGAGCTTGGGCCGGGTGAATCCGGCGGCGGCCACCATCTCCTCGTACACGGAAAGGGGGTGGACCTGGCCCGCGGAGGTCCAGGCGAGCATCAGGGCCGAGAACAGGTGCGGCACCGGGTCGTCGGCCGGCCGCCCGTCGCCGGTGCTGATGGCGACGGCCACCAGTTTGCCGCCGGGCCGGATGACGTCCGCCATCCGCCGCAGCAGCCGGGTGGCCTGCTCGGCGGCGAAGTGGTGCAGCACATTGGCGACGATCACGATGTCGTACGGACCCGCCAGCGGCGCCTCGAACATGTCGCCGGGGAGGAAGTGGGCCCGTGGGGCCACGCCCAGGCGCCGCGCGTTGGCCTCGGTGACGGCCAGGACGTTCGGCCAGTCCAGGGACCAGACGTGGGCGCGGGGCTCCCTGCGGGCCAGGGTGTAACCGTAGAGGCCGTGGCCGCAGGCGACGTCGAGCACGTCCAGCCGGTCGCGGTCCCCGTCGGGCCACGGCAGCAGTTCGTCGGCGATGAGGTCGGCGACGGGCTGGGTGTTGAGGGTGCCGAGCGTGGCGAAGTCTTCCCAGAACGTGTAGGAGGGCGTCTCGGCGTTGGTCTCCATCACGGTGCCGCCGTTGCGCACGGCGTCGGCGAGCCGCTTGATCGCGTCCCACTCGTAGTCGCTGGCGGCCAGCCGGACGGCGTCGCCGTAGTAGTCGGGATGGGTGCTGACCAGGACGCGCTCGGCGCCGGGGGCCAGGCTGAACAGGTCCCCGTGTGCCTCCAGCAGGCCCATGGCGGCGAGGGCGCCGAGCAGGATGCGGGTGCCGCGCGTATCCGCCGCGCAGGTCGCGGCGACCGCCGCGGCGTCGGCGGGACCGTCGGCCAGCGCGTCGAAGACCTTCAGGGCGACACCGGCGCGGAGCACGCCGGTCCTGCGCACGGCGGACATCATGGTGAGCAGCTGCTCGCGGGTGACGGTGGGCGCGCGCTCTTCGGTCATGGGTGTCTCCAGCGTGAGGGACGAGCGGTTCATCACCGGATCCTGAGCGGGCGTCCTGGTAATCCGCTTGAGGCGTGGTGGAGATGAGACGCACGACGCCCGGCGTGCCGGGAGTGACGCAGATCACTGCGGCGGGTGGTGGCGTGGCATCCGGTCACCCGGAGTGACGCGGTGGTGCGGAACCGGAAAACGATGGGCGCTCGGCGGTTTTCCCGCCCGTGCGACGGGCGGCTGCCGGTGGCGGCCGACGGGTCGTCGTCACGCTTGGTGAGGGAGAGGTGGAACGCGGGGCGGTACCGGCATGATCCGGGGATCACGGTGCTGACCGGGACTTTTACGAGTGCGTGGTGGTAGGGATCTCGCGAAGGGGAAGGGACCTGAGTACTGGTCGCCGTTCTTGACCCATGAAACTAATCTCAAGACACTAGTCCCGCGTCTCTAGTCCCAAGTCTCTATTACGACCATGGATCAGGGGGGCCCAATGAGCTCTGGCAGCGACTCTGCGGTGCGCATGGAAATACAGGTTCTCGGATCACTGGCGTTACGAACACCGCACGGCGGCAATCTCATCGACTTTCTGACGGCGCCCAAACCCCGCAAGATCATTGCCCTGCTGGTGCTTCAGGCGAACCACGTCGTGACCACCGCGGCCATGGCGCGCGAACTCTGGGGCGACAACCCGCCGGCGAGCATGCAGACCACCCTGCAAACCTATGTGCTGCAGGTGCGCAAATTCCTCGGGCGGGCCTTGTGCCGCACTTCCTCCGAAGTGGCCCGGGATGTCCTGGTGACCAAGTTCAGCGGGTATCAATTGAATCTTCGGCAGGGCGAAGTGGACCTGCACGAATTCGAGCGACTGGCCGCCGAGGGGCGCAAAGCACTCGCGGACGGATTCGACGAGAAAGCCATTCGCCTGCTCACCGGGGCGATGGAGGTCTGGAGTGGTCCGCCGCTCGTCGACATGCAGGTGGGCCCGTTGCTGGACGCCGAGATCAGGCGCCTGGAGGAGAGCCGGCTGACGGTGCTCATGCAGCGCAATGACGCCAAGCTGCGGCTGGCCCTGCACCACGAGCTCCCCGGGGAACTGGCCGGCCTCGTCTCCCAGTACCCCATGCACGAGAACCTGCACGCCCAGTACATGCTCTCGCTCTACCGGTCCGGCCGCTGCTCCGATGCCCTCGTGGTGTTCCGCAGGCTGCGCGAACACCTGGTGGGGGAGCTGGGACTGGAGCCCTCGTTGCGGCTGCAGCGGCTGCACCGCGCCATGCTCACCGCTGATCCGCTGCTGGACGGCGCCGACTTCACCGAGGTGGAGAGCCTCCTCGACCGCTTCGGCGGGGCCCCCGCGCTGGCGGTGCCGCGCCGGGCCGGCTGACCCGCGCCGCCGGCCCGGCCCCGGCGCCTCACTCCGGGGACGCCCGGCGCCAGTAGACGCCGTGTCCGTCGATGGCCCGGACGGGTTCGGTGATCCGGCGCCGGCCCCGGTAGTCCTCGACGGCCTGCCGGCACGGCTCGATGTTGTAGTCATCGATGATCACGAAACCGCCCGGGGAGAGCCGGGGATACAGGTGCGTGAGGGCGTCCGTCGTTGACTCGTAGAGGTCCCCGTCCAGTCGCAGCACGGCCAGCGGGCCGGTCGGGGCATCTGGAAGCGTATGGCGGAACCAGCCCTCCAGAAAACGCACTTGATCGTCCAGAAGCCCGTAACGGGAGAAATTCCCGGCCACTTCCGCGCGGGACACGCTCAGTACCTGATTGATGCGGTGCAGCGCCATCTCCTGGTCCAAGGGATGGCTTTCGGGGCGCGTTTCCGGAACGCCCTCGAAGGAATCCGCGACCCACACCCGCCGGTCCCGCTCACCGTATGCCTCCAGGACGGCGCGCATGAGAATGCAGACGCCGCCCCGCCACACGCCCGTTTCGATGAGGTCCCCGGGGACCCCTTCCCGCAATACCCGCGTCACGCACGATCGGACGTTTTTCAACCGCTTCAGTCCGACCATCGTGTGCGCGACCGTGGGGAGGTCCCGCCCTTCGGAACGGGTGTCGCGGTCGTATCCGTCCAGATCCCCGTACCAGCCGATCGGAACGTCCTCGTATATCACGTTGGCGAGCACCCGCTCCATCAAGTCAAGGTAAAGTTCGCTGCCTTCGGGATTCATGGGCTCTCCTCGATGCCGATTCGGGTGAATGACGGGGGCTCAACGTAAGTGCCCGTCCTCAAGACCCGCTCAAGGCGTGGAGCGCCCCCACACGGATTCGAGCCTTGCTCGACCCGGCCTGAGGGACACCGCGATAAGCAGGTGTCTGTCGTGCCCACTCGTGACGGGAAAGAGGTATTCCGTTGAAAGCCCTGATCCTTTCGGGCGGCATGGGGACGCGGCTGCGTCCCCTCACCCACGCCATGCCGAAGCAACTCATCCCCCTCGCGAACAAGCCGGTGCTTTTCCATGCGCTGGAAGCCGTCCGGGACGCCGGCATCACCGAGGCCGGCGTCATCGTGGGCGACTGGCACAAGGAGATCCGGCAGGCCGTGGGAGACGGCAGCCGGTTCGGCCTGCGGGTCGAGTACCTCTACCAGGAGGCCCCTTTCGGCCTGGCCCACTGCGTCCTGATCGCCCGGGACTTCCTCGGGGACGACGACTTCGCGATGTACCTCGGCGACAACGTCTTCGGCGACGGCATCACCGGCCCGGCCGAGCACTTCCGGCGGACCCGGCCCGCCGCACAAGTGGCCGTCACCCCTGTCGACGCCCCGCAGGAGTACGGCGTCGTCGAGACGGACCCCGGCGGCCGGGTCCGGGCCCTGCGCGAGAAGCCCCGCCGGCCCAGGAGCAACCTCGCGGTCACCGGGGCGTACTTCTTCACCCCGCTCGTCCACGACGCCGTCCGCGCCATCGAGCCGAGCCGGCGCGGCGAGCGGGAGATCACCGACGCGCTCCAGTGGCTGGTGGACCAAGGGCACGACGTGCGGGCCGTCGAAGTGACCGGCTGGTGGAAGGACACCGGCCGGGTCGAGGACATCCTCGACGGCAACCGGTTGCTGCTGGACGGCATCGAGTCCCGAGTCGAGGGCAGCGTCGACGCGGCGAGCACCGCGCTCGGCCCCGTCGTCGTGGCCCCCGGCGCCCGGATCGTCCGCTCCCACCTGCGGGGACCGCTGGTCATCGGCGCGGACTGCGTCGTGGAGGACAGCTACATAGGCCCCCACACCGCGATCGGCGCCGGGTGCGTCCTGAACGAGGCGGGCGTCACCGACTCGATCCTGCTCGACGGCGCGGCGGTGAGCGACGTCAACGGCATCCACGCGTCCGTGATCGGCCGCTCCGCCAGGGTGGGCGCGACCGCCGCCGGCACGTCCCGCCACCGGCTCGTGGTCGGCGACCACACCGAACTCGACGTGGTCGCATGAGGCTCCTGATCACCGGCGGTGCCGGCTTCATCGGATCGCACTTCGTGCGCCGGTCGCTGGGAGACACGCGCCCCGGCCACGACACGGTGCGCCTGACGGTCCTGGACAAGCTCACGTACGCCGGCAACACCGCCAACCTGCCCCTGGACCACCCGCGGCTGCGCCTGGTCCGCGGCGACGTGTGCGACCGGCGGCTGCTGCTCGACCTGCTGCCCGGGCACGACGCCGTCGTCCACTTCGCCGCCGAGTCCCACGTCGACCGGTCCATCGAGGACGCCTCCCTCTTCGCGCGCACCAACGTGGTGGGGACCCAGAACCTCCTCGACAGCTGCCTGCGCACCGGCGTGCCGCGCGTGGTCCACGTCTCCACCGACGAGGTGTACGGCTCCCTCGCCGAGGGCTCCTGGACCGAGGACCACCCGCTGCTGCCGAACTCGCCCTACGCCGCCTCCAAGGCCGGGGCCGACCTCATGGCCCGCGCCTACTGGCGCACGCACGGCCTGCACGTCTGCGTCACCCGCTGCGCCAACAACTACGGCCCGTACCAGCACCCGGAGAAGATGATCCCGCGCTTCATCACGAACTTGCTCGACGGCCGCACGCTGCCGTTGTACGGCGACGGACGGCACCGGCGGGAGTGGATCCACGTGGACGACCACTGCCGCGCCGTCCAACTCGTCCTGGAGAAAGGGGAACCCGGCGCCACCTACAACATCGGCGGAGTGGAGCTGTCCAACCGGGAACTCACCGGCCGGCTCCTGCGGCTGTGCGGGGCGGACTGGGACCGGGTCACCCCGGTCACCGACCGCAAGGGGCACGACCGCAGGTATTCCGTGGACGACACCCGCGTCCGCGACGACCTCGGTTTCGACCCGGCGGTCCCGCTCGACGCGGGCCTCGCCGAGGTCGTGCGCTGGTACCGCGACCACCGGTCGTGGTGGCAGCCGCTCACCGAACCGGTCGAGGAGGGCCGATGAGCAGGCGCGTCGTGGTCACCGGACTGGGACTGGTCGCCCCCGGGGGCACCGGTGCCAAGGCGTTCTGGGAACTGGTCGGTTCCGGCCGGACGGCCACCCGGGCGATCTCCCTGTGCGACGCCTCTCCGTTCCGCTCCCAGGTGGCCGCCGAGTGCGACTTCGACCCGGTCCTGCACGGGCTCACCCCACAGGAGGTGCGGCGCATGGACCGGGCGGCGCAGTTCGCCGTCGTCGCCACCGACGAGGCCGTCACCCAGGCGGGACTGCGCTTCGAGGACGTCGACCCGCACCGGATGGGCGTCACCGTCGGCAGCGCCGTGGGCTGCACCACCAGCCTGGAGCGCGAGTACGCCACCGTCAGCGACGGCGGGCGTGCCTGGCTGGTGGACCACACCTACGCCGTCCCGCACCTCTACGGGCACTTCGTGCCCAGCTCCATGGCGGCCGAAGTGGCCTGGCGGGTGGGGGCCGAGGGGCCCGCGGGCGTGGTCTCCACCGGGTGCACCTCCGGCCTGGACGCGGTGGCCCACGCACGGGAGACGATCCTCGAAGGCGGCGCGGACGTCATGGTCGCCGGGGCGACCGACGCGCCGATCTCCCCGATCACCCTCGCCTGCTTCGACGCCATCAAGGCCACCACCCCCCGCAACGACGACCCCGCGCACGCCTCGCGCCCGTTCGACGCCACACGCAACGGGTTCGTGCTCGGGGAGGGCGCGGCGATGTTCGTCCTGGAGGAGTACGAGCACGCGGTCCGGCGGGGCGTCGGGATCCTCGCCGAACTCACCGGGTTCGCCTCCCGGTGCAACGCCTTCCACATGACCGGACTGCGGCCCGACGGCAGGGAGCTGGCCGAGGCCATCCGCGGCGCGCTCGCCGAGGCCGGGGCGCGCCCGGCCGACATCGACTACGTCAACGCCCACGGATCCGGAACGAAGCAGAACGACCGGCACGAGACGGCGGCGTTCAAGGCCGCCCTCGGCGACCACGCCCGGCGCACGCCGATCAGCTCCATCAAGTCGATGGTGGGCCACTCGCTCGGGGCGATCGGGGCCATCGAGATCGCCGCCTGCGTGCTCGCGCTGCGCCACGGAGTCATCCCGCCGACCGCCAACCTGCACGAGCCGGACCCCGAGTGCGACCTGGACTACGTACCCCTCGTACCGCGGCGTGCGGAGCTCGGCACGGTGCTGACGGTCGGCAGCGGGTTCGGCGGGTTCCAGAGCGCGATGGTGCTGTCCCGTCCGCGGGAGCGTGCCGCATGACGGCCGTGGCGGTCACGGGGATGGGCCTCGTGGCGCCCAACGGCGTCGGGACGGAGGACTACTGGTCGGCGACCCTGCGCGGCCGGAGCGGCCTGGGCCGCCTCACCCGCTTCGACCCCTCGCCCTACCCGGTCCGCCTGGCGGGCGAGATCCACGGGCTGGACGCGGGCGCGCTGCTGCCCAGCCGGCTGCGTACCCAGACGGACGAGCTGACCAGGCTGTCCCTGGTGGCCGCGGAGTGGGCCCTGGCGGACGCCGCGCTCGACCCCGCGGCCCTGCCGGAGTACGCCGTCGGGGTCGTCACGGCCAACACGGCGGGCGGCTTCGAGTTCGGCCAGCGCGAACTGGAGAACCTGTGGGCCCGGGGCAGCGGGCACGTCAGTGCCTATCAGTCCTTCGCCTGGTTCTACGCCGTCAACACCGGCCAGATCTCGATCCGTCACGGCCTGCGGGGACCCGGCGGCGTGGTGGTGGCCGACGGAGCGGGCGGCCTCGACGCGCTCGCCGCCTCCCGGCGCCTGCTGCGCAAGGGCACCCGGGCCGTCGTCACCGGCGCCGTCGACGGCTCCCTGTGCCCGTGGAGCTGGACGGCGCTGCTGACGGAAGGGCGCATGAGCACCGGTGACGACCCGCGCAACGCCTACCTCCCGTTCGACGAGCGGGCCGCCGGACACGTCGCCGGGGAAGGCGGGGCCCTCCTGGTCGTGGAGGACACCGAGGCGGCCCGGGCGCGCGGGGCCCGCGTGCACGGCCTGATCGAGGGCTACGGGACGGCGTTCGACCCGCCGCCGGGCTCGGGGCGGGAACCCGGGCTGCGCCGGGCCGTTGCGCAGGCCCTCGACGAGGCCGGCTGGCGGCCGTCGGACGTCGACGTGGTGTTCGCCGACGCGGCCGGAACCCCCCGGTGGGACCGGGAGGAGGCGCTCGCCCTCACGGCCGTGTTCGGGCCCCGGGGGGTGCCCGTCACCGCACCCAAGACGATGACCGGGCGGCTGGCCGCCGGCAGCGGGCCGCTGGACGTGGCGACGGCGCTGCTCGCCCTGCGCGACCAGGTGATCCCGCCGACGGCGCACGTGACGTGCCCGAAGGAGGAGTACCGCCTCGACCTGGTCACCGCGCCGCGCCGGACGCCGCTGCGCCGGGCCGTGGTGCTCGCCCGGGGGTACGGCGGTTTCAACTCGGTGGTCGCCCTGTCGGGGCCGTGACCGGCCGGCCGGAGGATATGACGGCGCCGCCCGCCCCGGAGAGGGGCGGGC
>NZ_JBEXNM010000104.1:0-23259 GCF_040611095.1 Streptomyces sp. NPDC003077
CCTCGCCTCCGCCTCACTCCCGCTCTTCTCGCACGCGGCGTGCGCCTTCCACCACGCCCGCCCCTGCGAGGCTCCCGCCGCATCGGGCGTCCGCCCGCGCCCCCGCCCGCCGCGGGCCGCCCCCGCCCGCTCAGTGGCCCGTCATCGCGCTGTACACGTTGAGACCGGCCAGCACCAGAATCCCGGTCGCGGCGACGATCACCAGCCAGGAGCCGAGGCCGATCCGCCGCTTCCCCCGGCGCCGCCGCCGGGCCTCCGGCTGGGGGCGCGGCGCAGCCGCCGTCGGCGTCTCGACGGCGCTGGCGGCCTCGGCCAGCAGACGGCGGCAGGCCGCGGCCAGTTCCTGCGTTCCGCTGGCGAGTTCGATGACGATCTCGGAGCGCGCGGGAGCGGTGGTGCCGCCGTCGAGGATGCGTCCCGCCCGTATGAGGACCTGGTCCTGGGAGCCGGTGGGGGCGAGGCTGATCCACCGTTGGACGTGGTCGCCGCGGATGACCATGGTGCCCGACCGCTCGCGGTACACGGTGTGCCGCTGCCACAGGACGGCGGCCAACTGGTGGGCTGTTTCAGCGAGGTGCGCTCGCAAGGTCCCCCCTCGTCGTGGTGTGTTCAGGACAAGGGGGGACCCTACATGGAGGCAGCCACCGGTCTTCGCCGGGTCCGATCGATGGCACGGAACCCCGCTCGGGCGGCCGGCACTCACGCTCCGATCGCGGTACGGCCCGGCCTTCGCCGTCCCCTCGGCAGGCACACAACAGGCACAGGACGGGCCGGAACAGGCCAGGACAGGCACACGGCAGACGCGGCGGGTGGCCGTGAAGGCGACCGCGAATCGCCCTGGTTCGCCCCGCACGCCTTCGTCTCCTCCCGCAAAGGCACGACCGTGCCGGGCCCCCGCACCGGAGCGGACCGGAGCGCCCGCTACGACACCGTCCGCGCCGCCGCCCGGAGCGCCGCGATGGCCGGGCGGTCCCGTTCCCCCGCCGACCAGCCGAGCGCCAAGTGGCAGTCCGGGAGGTCCGTGACGTCGCGGTAGCACACGCCGGGCCAGGGATACAGGCGGCGCAGGGAGGCGGGCGCGAAGGCGATGGCGTGGGCCTCGGCGACGGTCAGCAGCAGTTCCTCCACGGTCGTCACCGCGGGGCCCTGCCGGATGGCCGCGCCCTGCGGAGAGGGGTCGCCCGACCAGGAGCCGTGCGGGGCGCGCGGGTGGTCCGACGGGAGGTCGATCACCGGCCGGCCGGCGAGCCGGTCCAGGGTCAGCCGTTCGTACGCGGCCAGCGGGTCGCCTGCCGGGAGGCAGACCACGCGGCGTTCGGTCGTCAGCCGCTGGTCCTGGACGCCGGGCGGTGCCGGGGCGTACGAGAAGACCGCGTCGGCTTCGCCGGTCAGCGGCGCGTGCGGCAGTTCCACGAAGTTCAGGGCGCGCAGGTGGACGCCGAGTTCGGGGAAGCGGCGGTGCAGGGCGCGCAGGACCGCGCGGGGACGCGGCAGCGCGGGTGCGGCCCCGCTGAAGCCGATGGTCAGCCGTCCGGAGAGGCGGCGCGCCTGTTCGTCCGCGGCGTCGCGCAGCCGGCCCAGGCTCTCCACGACCGAGCGCGCCTCGGGGATCAGGGCGCGCCCGGCCTCGGTGAGTTCGACCGCGCGGCTGCTGCGGCGGACGAGGCGGACGCTCAGCCGGTCCTCCAGGGTGCGGATCTGCCGGCTGAGCGCGGGCTGGGTCATGAAGAGCCGGGCGGCGGCGCGGCCGAAGTGCAGTTCCTGCGCCAGGACCAGGAACAGGCGCAGCTGATGCGCGCTCGGTTCGGTGCGCAGACCGGCGAGGGGTGACGACAGTCCGGCGAGGGGTGATAACGGGGCAACGCCCGCGGGGTCGTTGTGACCACTCATGCACAAGAGGTTATCGATACGGCCCACTTTGTTGTCACCAATCCTCTACCCCTGCAACAGGACGACCAGGAGAATGCGCAACCTGCCACGAATCCGGCAGAACGAGTACGAGGGGGTTTCATGCACCGAGGCAGAGGCGCACTCTGTGCCGTGGCCGTCGCCGCGCTCCTGGCCACCGTGGAGCCGGCCGCGGCCGTGGCGCAGCAGCGTCAACAGGAGTCCCCGGCACAAGCGCCGGACACCACCCGCACCCAACGGATCGCCGGCGTCGACGTCCTCCCGCGGGACTACGGCACCGACGACTCCGCCGCACGCCCGTCCGCCGCCGCCATCCGGGCGTTCGGCAAGGCGTTCGCACTCGCCCAGCGGTATCCGGACGACTTCGGATACCCCTGGTTCGACGCGAAGACGAACCAGGTCACCGTCAATTCCGTCGGCGACCGCGGCCGTTCGCTCGCCGCCGGGCTCAAGAGCGACCAACCGGCGATCAAGGACGTCCGGCCCACCGCGCGCAGTTACCGCGAACTGGAACGCGTCAAGCACGAGGCCATCGGCCTGACCAGCAAGGACGTGCCGGACGGCGAGGCGATCTTCGAGACCGCGCTCGACGGGAAGAACGGCCGCGTCCTGATCACCGTCAAGCGGGTGACCACCCCGCTGGTGTCCGCGCTCGCCCGCCGCTACGGCGCCGAGTCCATCGCCGTCGTCCCCGGTTCCGAACGGCTCCAGGGCTCACCGCAGGACCGGAAGAACGACACCTCGCCCTTCTACGGCGGATCCACGATCAACGTGCCGGCCGGGGGATGCAGCAGCGGCTTCCCCTGGATCTACGGCGGCCAGTACATGATGGTCTCGGCCGGCCACTGCGCCTCCCAGGGCGGCTCGGTCTCCACCCCCGCCCAGAACATGGGCACGGTGACGGAGGGCACCCGCGAGAACTGGAACAACGGCGACGGCCAGGGCACCCAGCTCTTCCCGGGCCAGACCCGGTTCCGGGGCGACCTGTCGCTGATCGAGCTGGACCCGGGCCGGCAGAGCGTCGGCCGGGTCTACCGCGGCGGCCCCAACTCCGGCATCGGCGACTCCGCGTCCGTCCGCGGCATCTGGCAGCGCCGCGCCTTCTACGGCGACCAGTACTGCACCGACGGCGAGCGCACCGGCGAGCTGTGTGGCTGGCGGGTGTCCCGCTTCGAGTTCGACCACCGGTACAGCGACGGGACGGTGGTGCGCAACGCCGTGCGCGGCGTCAAGCGGCAGCAGTGCACCCTGGGCGGCGACTCGGGCGGTCCCCTCTACACGGTCAACGACGACGGCAGCGTGACCGGCAAGGGCATCCACAGCGGCGGTGGCGGCGGCGGTGACGACAGCTGGGGCGGCATCTTCGACCCCTGCTTCGAGATCTTCACCGACATCCGCGACGCGTGGGAAGGGCTGCCGGGGATTCCCCTGACGCAGTGACCCCGCACGACGCGGCCCGCCCGCCCGTGGCGTGCGGGGGCCGAGTCGACCGCCCCGCCCGTGACGTGCTGGCCGCGTTCGGCCCATGATGTGAACGAATCCGGTCGCGTTCGGCCCGTGATGCGGACGAAACCGGTCGCCCGACCCGCACGGACTCCGCGCACCACGCGGGCCGTCGGGCCCGTACGCCCGCCCCGTGAGGGTGACGCGTACGGGCCCGGCGCGCGCCTGCCGCCACAGGTGCCCTCGCTACGAACGGAGGGCGGGAGCGGGAGCGGGCAGGGAGGCCGCGCCGTCCCCCGGACCGGGCCCGTCGGACTCGGGCCTGGTGCCGATGACCACGGTGGCGTCCAGTTCGTCGCAGGAGACCACCCGGGGGACGAGCCCGGCGCGGGAGAAGCTCTCGACGGTCCAGGGCGTCTGCCGTTCGCTCGTCTCCACCAGCACGTGGCCGCCGGGCGCCAGCCACCGCGACGCCGCCGCGGTCACCCGCCGCTGCACGTCCAGCCCGTCCGCGCCCCCGTCCAGCGCCACCCGCGGCTCGTGGTCCCGGGCCTCCGGGGGGAGCAGCGCGATCGAGTCGGTGGGGACGTAGGGCGCGTTGGCGACCAGGACGTCGATACGGCCGCGCAGGTCGGCGGGCAGCGGCGCGTAGAGGTCGCCCTCGTAGACCCGGGCGTCGGCGGCGAGGTTGCGGCGGGCGCACCGTACCGCCGCGGGGTCGATGTCGACGGCGTACAACGCGCAGTTCACGGCGGCGGCCAGCGCGGCGCCCACCGCGCCCGAACCGCAGCACAGGTCCACGACGACGGCCCGCCCGGCGGTGGCGGTGGCCCGGCGGGCGAGGTCGATCGCCTGGCCGGCCAGGAACTCGGTACGGCGGCGGGGCACGAAGACCCCGGCGTCCACGGCTATGCGCAGGCCGCGGAACTCCGCCCAGCCCACGACGTGTTCCAAGGGCAGTCCGGCGACCCTCCGGTCCACCATGGCGTCGAGTTCGGCCGGCGTCCGCGCGGCGGAGGCGAGCAACCGCGCCTCGTCCTCGGCGAAGACGCAGCCGGCGGCCCGGAGCCGGTCGACGACGGAGGCCGGGGAAGCGACCGGGGCGGAAACGGCGGCGGCGGGGGAAGAGGGAACCGACATGAGGAGCCTTTCGGAAAACGAAGGGCGCCCTCCCGTTCACCTATCCCAGGTGAACGGCACGGTCGTGAGGGGAGGGCACCCGGCCTGGCACTGCGGGAATCGTCCTCACCTCCTCGGTCGCGCGCTGTTGGGAGCGGCAACATTACCCGAGCCGTCGCGGGAACCGGGCCCGGAGCCGCGCGTGATCTCCGTCGCAGGGCGGTGCGGGGTGGGCGTCGTCGCAGGGCGGTGCGGGGTGGGCACCGCCTACAGAGAACCGCGGAACAGCCCGTCCACCGCGGCCGTCGGCGCGGACGCGGACCGTGCCCCGCCCTCCACCGCCACCCGCTCGATCTCCGGCGCGGCACGGGTGACCGCGTCGCGGACGGCGCCGTCCAAGGTGACCGACGAGCAGGCGGAGCCGGGACCGGTGCTGCTCAGGCGGACCCGGGCGGTGGTCTCGTCCACGGCCAGGAGTTCCACGTCGCCGCCGTACTCCGTCAGCGTGGGCCGGACCTCTTCCAGGGCCCGGCGCACGCGGGTCTCCAGGGGCTCCGGGTGCAGTCCGTGCACGAACAGCAGGTGCCCCACCAGTTCGTCGGCCAGCAGCGCGGGCAGCAGGCCGCCGCAGTCGGCCCGTGACACGTGCGCCATGACCCGGGCCAGGCACTGGCCGTAGAGCTCGACCAGCGCGTGCAGGGTCTCCAGGGCGTGGTCCCGGGCCGCCGTGTCCGGCAGCGCGTCCAGCGCGGCCAGCATCCCTTCGGTGTGGGCCACGTGGCGGCGGGCCGCGTCGTCCTCCCAGGGCATGTCCGCAGTCCTCCGTTCTGCGCGTACGTGCCGGCGTCCGGCCCTTCCGTCCTCGTTCAGGCCCGCGCTCTGCCGGCGGGTTTCTCCCTCGTCCTCCCCGGCCCGGTGATCGAGCGGAGGGTGCGGACGAACGGGCCGTAGACGCTCGCCGGGACGGGCGGCGTGCCGCGGCCGGGCGGGCCACCCGGACTCGTCGTCGCGGGGGGCCACCGGAAGCGGGTCTCCCCGGAACCGGACGTCACCGGCTCGCGCCCCATGAGCCGTCCGCCCTTCCTCGTCTCCCTCCGGCGGTCACCGGACCACCGGTCACATCCGGCCCCGCCGCGTACGCCCGGTCCGACCGACCGGCCGTCTCCGGCCCACCGTCGCACGGCGCGGTCGTCGCGGCCATCGGGGCGCCGCCGTAACAGTGACACCGGACGCCGCGAACCCCGGGATTCGCACCCTCACGAAATGCATATCGAGGCCCCCGACACGCATGGAGGCAATTCCCCATTCGGCCGGTTCCGAATGGAGCAGGCCCCTCGTTTAGCCGGGGAAAGGGCAGGGGAACAGACCGGGGGTTCGCCGACCAGATCGTGGACCGCGCCCGCGTCACCCAGCGACGAACGGAGAACCGACCGATGGTCGAGCTTCAGCCGGAGACCACGACGGAGGTCGTGGCGGAGAACAGGCGGGTCAGCGCCGGTATCCGCGTACGGGGCTGGCTGACGACGACCGACCACAAGGTGATCGGGAACCTCTATATGGTCACCTCGTTCGGGTTCTTCCTGCTGGCCGGACTGCTGGCCATGCTGATGCGGACGGAATTGGCCCGGCCGGGGCTCCAAATCGTCAGCACCGAGCAGTACAACCAGCTCTTCACCGTGCACGGCACGATCATGATGCTGCTGTTCGCGACCCCGATGTTCACCGGTCTCGCGAACGCGGTGATGCCGTTGCAGATCGGCGCTCCCGACGTCGCGTTCCCCCGCCTCAATGCCCTGACCTACTGGCTGTATTTCCTCGGCGGCCTGATCGTGATCTCCGGTTTCCTCACTCCGGAGGGTGCCGCGCATTTCGGCTGGTTCGCCTATACGCCGCTCAGCGGCCCGCTCTATTCGCCGGGTGCGGGCGGCACGCTGTGGGCGATGGGACTGGTGCTCTCCGGGGTCAGTACAACGCTGGGCTCGGTCAATTTCATCGCCACCATCGTGTGCCTGCGCGCCCCGGGCCTGACGATGTTCCGGATGCCGATCTTCACCTGGAACGTGCTGTTCACGTCCATCCTGGCGCTGCTGGCGTTCCCCGTGCTGACGGCGGCGCTGCTGGCCCTGGTGGCGGACCGGAAGTTCGGGGCGCACGTCTACGATCCGGCGTTCGGGGGCGCGCTGCTGTGGCAGCACCTGTTCTGGTTCTTCGGCCATCCGGAGGTCTATATCGTCGCGCTGCCGTTCTTCGGTGTGGTGACGGAGATCATCCCGGTGTTCAGCCGCAAACCGATTTTCGGTTACGTCGGGATGGTCGGCGCCACCATCGCCATCACCGTGCTGTCGGCGGTGGTGTGGGCCCACCACATGTTCGCCACGGGCGCGGTGCTGCTGCCGTTCTTCTCGGCCACGTCGTTCATCATCGCGGTGCCCACGGGGGTGAAGTTCTTCAACTGGATCGGCACGATGTGGCGCGGCAGCCTCTCGTTCGAGACGCCGATGCTCTGGGCGACGGGATTCCTGATCACCTTCCTGCTGGGCGGCCTGAGCGGCGTCCTCATCGCGTCACCTCCCCTCGACTTCCACGTCACCGACTCGTACTTCATCGTGGCCCATCTGCATTACGTCCTCTTCGGCACCGTGGTCTTCTCCATGTTCGGCGGTTTCTACTTCTGGTGGCCCAAGTGGACCGGGCGGATGCTCGACGAGCGGCTCGGGAAAATCCATTTCTGGTCCCTGTTCACCGGATTCCAGGCGACCTTCCTCGTGCACCACTGGCTCGGCGAGCAGGGAATGCCGCGCCGGTACGCGGACTATCTCGCGAGTGACGGATTCACCCTCCTGAACACCGTCTCCTCCATCGGCTCGTTCCTGCTGGGCCTTTCCACGCTGCCGTTCCTCTACAACGTGTGGCGAACGTCCCACCGCGCGCCCAAGGTCCGGGTCGACGACCCTTGGGGGTGGGGCCGTTCCCTGGAATGGGCGACGAGTTGCCCACCGCCCCGGCACAATTTCCACGCCCTGCCCCGTATCCGTTCCGACTCCCCCGCGTTCGACTTCCACCACCCCGAGGCGATCGGCCCGGTACGCGCCCGGCAGGGCCGCGAGGAACCGACTCCGGACCCCCACGGGGAGGCATCGGGATGACGTCCACGACCGGGGCACCGGGCCCCGGCCCGTACACGGGGAGCCGCACATGAAGGTGGAGGCATATCTGTTCGCCGGGGTCGCGTTCTTCTTCCTGGTGACCGACGTCCTGTATGCCGTGGGTTCCCGGGAGCCCGCCGGCATCGCGGCGCTGACCATGTCCTTCGTCATGCTGACGCTGATCGGCTTCTATTTCGGGGTGATGTACCGCAGGAAAGGCCGGCGCCCCGAGGACCGCAAGGGCGCGGAGATCCGCGAGCGGGTCGGGCGGCTGGACTTCTTCCCCCCGCACAGCGTTTACCCGGTGCTGACCGCCACCGGGAGCGCGGTGTTCGCCGTGGGCGTGGTGTACGGCCTGTGGCTCGCGCTCATCGGGCTCGGGGTGCTGCTGGGCGGCGCGTTCGGGCTGGTCTTCCAGTTCGCCGGGCGCGAGGACTGAGCGGACCGGGGGAACGGGGCCGCGCTACTCCGTCCCCTCCCCCACCCGCTCCGGCTCCGCCGTCGTCTCCGCGATCCGCTGCCGCTGCTCCCGCGTCGCGGGCAGCTCCACGCGGTCCCGGTAGTACCAGTGGCTGAGCGCCGCCCGCAGCCGGTGCCGGCGCGGTGCCGTGCCCTTGCCCTCGGGCGGCGGCAAGGGGCGCGGGTTCTCCCGCACCAGGAGGCGGTAGCGCCGTTGCGCGCTGAGCCCGCGGTGCCCCTCGTCGAGCTGCCCGTACACGGTCTGCGTCACCTCGCCGGTCTCGTCGCCCTCCTCCAGCAACTGCCCGTCGTGCGCCTGGAGCGCCAGGCACATCCGCTTGGTGACGACGAACGCGAGCAGCGGCGCCACGATGAGCGCGATCCGGAGCACCCAGGTCAGCGCGTTGACGGAGAGCCGGAAGGAGTAGGCGATGACGTCGTTGCCGCCGGCCGTGAGCAGGACCGCGTAGAAGACGACGGCCGCCACGCCCAGCGCGGTCCGGGTCGGCCGGTTGCGGGGCCGGTCGCACAGGTGGTGTTCCGTGCGGTCGCCCGTCACCCATTTCTCGAAGAGCGGGTAGAGGAACAGCACCAGGAAGAGGAGCGCGGGCAGTACCACCGTCGGTACGACGACGTTCCACATGATGGTGTGCCCGGCCACATCGCTCTCCCACGGCGGCATCAGCCGCAGGCCGCCTTCGAGGAATCCGACGTACCAGTCGGGCTGCGCGTCGGTGGATACCTGGTCGGGGCGGTAGGGACCGTAATTCCAGATCGGGTTGATCTGCGCCAGGGCGCCGGTCACCGCCAGCACGCCGAAGACCATCAGGAAGAGTCCGGTGGATTTGGCCGTGAACCGCGGGTACATCGGCTGGCCCACCACATTCCGGTTGGTCTTCCCCCGGTCGGCCCATTGGGTGTGCTTGAGGTAGACGACCATCACGAGGTGCACGCCGACCAGCGCGAGCAGCAATCCGGGCACGAAGAGGACGTGCAGGATATACAGCCGGGGAATGATGATGTGGCCGGGATACTCGCTGCCGAAGACGAAGAACTGGAGATAGGTGCCGACGACCGGAATCGAGCCGACGATGGTCTGCGCGGTCCGCAGTCCCGTGCCCGACAGGAGGTCGTCGGGCAGGGAATATCCCGCGAATCCCTCCAGCATCGCGAGCATGAACAGCGTCACCCCGATGGTCCAGTTGCCCTCGCGCGGTCGGCGGAAGGCCCCCGTGAAGAAGATCCGCAGCATGTGCACGGCGATGGCGGCGACGAAGACCAGGGCCGCCCAGTGGTGGATCTGCCGGATGAGCAGGCCACCGCGCACCCCGAAGCTGAGTTCCACCGCGGAGGAGTACGCCTGCGTCATGGTCTGGCCGTGCAGCGGGGTGTACGCGCCGTGGTAGGTGCTCTCGGTCATGCTGGGGTCGAAGAACAGCGTGAGGTAACTGCCGGTGAGGACGAGGACGAGGAAGCTGTAGAGCGCCAATTCCCCGAGCATGAAGGACCAGTGGTCGGGGAACGCCTTGCGCAGCAGTTCCCTGGCCAGGTCCGCGAGCGGAAACCGCCGGTCCAGCACGGTGAAACCGGTGCGCGCGACGGTCACGGCCCGGGCGTTCGCCCGCGCTTTCCGCTTCCGGAACAGCATGTCCCACTCTCCTGACCGTTCTGCGCCACTCGCCGCGATCCCGCGCACGGTCCGGTGCGGCATTCGGGTGGCCCGTGGCCGGGACGGGACTTATCAATAACCCGTGACCGGCGGAATCAATCCGGACGGCCCCGGGAGTCCCTGCCACCGCAACCCGCTCGGACCCGCCGGAAAAGCGTCAGGAGAGACGGGTCTCGCGTTTCCCGTCAGGATTTGCTGCCGGGTTCGTTGCGCCGGGCCTCGAAGCCCGTATGCCCGTTGGGGCACCGCGGAATGGTGTCGCCCTTCTTCACGTGGACCTTCTCGTGGCAGCGGGCGCAAAAGAAGTCCCCGGTCTTCTGCGCCTTTTCTCCGGCGTGCGCGGTCACCGTTCCTGTTCCCCTTTCGCCTTTCACCCCTTCGGGCGCCGGTCCTCACTCCCCCGACGGGTAGGTCTCCTCCTCGCCCGTCCCGCGTTCGTACGGGTGCAGGGGCTCCAGCGCGCGCGTGCGGTCCAGGTACAGGAAGGCGTCGTACCGCTCGCCGAGCACCGTGGGGACGTAGTTGCCCCAACGTTCGGCGTCCGGCCGGTAGACCACGCCGATCGCGCGGTGGTCCAGCGTGCGGCGGCGCCAGCTCGTGTTCCGGCCCTCGCCCGGCGGCCACACGAACAGCGCCGAGCCGTCCGGGAGCGCCCGGTGCAGCAGGTGTTCCACGCTGCCCGTCCTGGCCGGCGGGACGGTCATCGCCTCGGGCGTCTCCCCCCAGCCGCGGGCCGCGATCACCGTGCCTTCGTACGAACCGAAGCCGACCAGCACGACCTCGTCCCGCGTGTACCGCTCCCGCAGCAATTGGCCGACGTTGACCATCCCGGCGTCCGCCATGTCCGTGGCCCGGGCGTCGCCGACGTGGGTGTTGTGCTCCCAGAGGACGGCCTTGGCCCCGGGGCCGTGGTGGGTGATCAGCCGGTCGAGGGTGTCGGCCATGTGGTGGTCGCGGATGTTCCAGGACTCGGGTCCGCCGCGGACCATGGCCCGGTAGTAGCGCTCGGCGCCGGCCAGCACCTCCGCGTTCTGCCAGGCGGCGAACTCCGCGAGGCGGCCGTCGGACGGCCGCTCTCCGGCCCGCCGCCGCAGCCCGGAGAGCAGGGAGACCACCTCGGGCTCGCAGCCCTCGGACACCAGCCGGGTGGCCAGGGCGTAGGTCTGCGGGTCGGGCGCGTACGGCTCGAAGCAGTGGTAGGCGGCGAGCGCGTCCGGCACCTGGTCGGGGGCGTGCTCGCGCAGGTGGTCCAGTACGGCGTGCAGCGAGTCCCACAGGCTGTAGACGTCGAGCCCGTAGAAGCCGACGCGCCGGTCGGCGGGCAGCGTCCCGTTGTGCTCGCGCAGCCACCGGGCGAAGCGCAGGACGTCCGTGTTGGCCCACATCCATCGCGGCCAGCGGGCGAACTCGTCCAGCGTCTCCTTGGGGTCGCCGGGAGCGTCCGGCGCGGCGGTGACGCTGCAGTGCAGCGCCTGGCAGTCCGGCCAGTCGCCCTCCACCGCGACGAAGGAGAAGCCCTTCTCCTCGATCAGGCGCCGCGTCAGGTCGGCCCGCCACCGGTAGAACTCCGCGGTGCCGTGCGACGCCTCCCCCACCGCCACGTACGGCGCGTCGCCGATCCGTTCCATGAGGGGGTCCAGCGATTCGGGGCCCGTCAGCGGCAGCGCCTCGTCCCGTACGGCCGTCACCTCGTCGTACGCGCCGGTGGCGGGGGCCATCACGCGGCCTCTCCATCCATTCGGACGAACCAGTCCCGGGCGGCGGTCGCCACCTCTTCCAGGGCGCCGGTCTCCTCGAAGAGGTGCGTGGCCCCGGAGACGACGTGGAAGGCGTACGGGGCGGTCAGCCGCTCGGCGGCCTGCTGGTTCAGCCGCAGCACCTCGCGGTCCTCGCCGCCGACGACCAGCAGCACCGGCGCCCGCACCTCGGTCAGCGCGGCACCCGCCAGGTCCGGGCGCCCGCCGCGGGAGACCACGGACCGCACGCGCTCGGGCCGCTCGGCCGCCGCCGTGAGCGCCGCCGCGGCCCCCGTGCTCGCGCCGAACAGGCCCACCGGGAGGTCGCCGGTGGACGCCCGGCCGGCGAGCCAGTCGATCGCGGCGACCATCCGCCGGGCCAGCATCGGCACGTCGAACCGCAGCTCGGCCGTGGCCATGTCCACCCGCTCCTCCTCCGAGGTGAGCAGGTCCAGGACCAGCGTCCCCAGGCCCGCACGCCGCAGCACCTCGGCGACGGACCGGTTGCGCGGACTGTGCCGCGAGCTGCCGCTCCCGTGAGCGAAGCCCACCACACCCCGCGCCTCCTCGGGCACCGCCAGGTCACCGACCAGCGTGGCCCCGTCGGCGTCGATGTGGACGGTCCCTGCTTCCGGCCCCATGGGCCACACCTCCCGCGGCACCGGGTGCCCGCGCTCGCCTGCATCCCTCCCCCGAGACCCCGGCTCCTGGCCGGCCCCGGGGCAGACTGTCGTGCTGTCCGTGGCGGGTACCCAGCGGTGGTGAGGGCGTAACTACGGCCGTCCGGGGGTTCCGGGACGGGGGTGGGGACGCGTTGGCGGGGTTCTCCAGCCGGGCGCCGGGCGGGGGCGCGGGGATAGGGCACGGTAGCCGTCTGGGGCACAGCTTTGTCATATCGCTCACGCGTACGCACTAGTGCCCGAAATGGGCTACCCAAAGGGGATCTATTCCGGCATTCTGCTGGGCGTCAGCATCTTTGATAGCTGGACCAGCAGGTGAGTTTCCCTCCTCGCGTTGTAAAGTCGATGGCGTACACGGTTGCCTTTCGCCATGTACGCAGGAGCCCCTTGGCGGGCTGCCGGGAGAAGGTCGGAACCAGGCAACTGGATCCTCCACCAGATGGTGGCAGTGGCCCCCGGAGCCCCCCAAGGGGCTTTCTGTCGTCTCAGGGCACGTTCCACTTGTGCCACCAGCACCGCTCGGTCACGAAGGACGGATCCCCCAGGATCTTGACGCCATACCCGAGCAGCGCACCCGGACGGGAACGGTGGAGCTGGTGCTTGCACAGCAGCAGATTCGCCGCACAGTCGTCATCGTCCGGCACACCACTGAGAGCAACGTTGAGCAAGCCCGCGTGCAGGTCGGCGAATTGGATGCCGTCCCAGTCCGTCCCCGTCCACACCGGCGGCCACTTGACGGCCCGCCAGGGTACGTCCGGATCGCCGGCGCCACCCCGCCGCACCTCGTCCAGGTAATCGGCAGTGTCGCCGTGGTCCATGCCCCGCACCGCGCCCAGCCGTACGACCGCCAGTCGCGGGCCGCCCTCCCACCGCTCGGCCGCGTAGGCGACGCGTTCAAGGAGAAGCCGCGTGGTGTAGTTGTAGAAGCGGACGCCGTCGGCCAGGCCCTCGTAAAAGCGCACCGCGGTCTTGGGCACGATGACGTGCGAGACCTTTGCCGACGGCATGAGCGCGAGCTGCCGGGCCGCGTGGTTTCGGCGCTGCGCGTGCTTGCGCTTGAAGTGCTCGACCCAGTGGAGCGGGGCGGTCGTCTCGGGTCGGCTCCGGTGGATCAGGGCACGCAGCCCGCCCGCGGTGACCCGGACGTTCCAGTCGTCCTCCGCCGGGACCATGAGTGCCGTCATGGCGAAGAACGTCGATGACTTCTCCTGGAAACCGCGGTCACCGGTCTCGTCCACGTAGACGTGGAGCCGGGGCGGCTGAACGACGCGCGCGCCGGACGCGGGCGCCGCGCTCATCGGTTCCGCCGGACAGTAGGCGCGCAGGCGCCAGGGTCGTCGTGCACCACGGGAGCCGGACTCCTTCGATCTCGCCCCTGGGTTGGTCGGCCCGCCCAGGGTTTACTCCTGTTATCACCGTCCGCTCAGCCCCCAGCTACACGTCCGGTTGGACGACGTTACACCCGTTCCTCGGCCAATCGGGTAATTTCCTTGGTTACTTATGAGTTGACCTGTAAGAAGTCCAACTCCCCTCCTGAGCAGCCGTGTTCCCATGACAATTCGCAGGAGGAAATCTTCGAACCGGTCGGTATGCGGGAGGGCGCACCGATCGCGGCCTGCGCTGTTTCTCCGGGAGCGGCTTATCGATCAGTTCCACCTTGCCCTTCGGAAGCCGCCGGTTCGCTCCAGGCACCTTGCCTCGCCGGCGTCGCCGCCGCGCACTGGCCGGTCCCGCCTTGATACATGGCGACGCCGGTTCCCGGGCCCACCGCGCCCGGAAACCGGCGTCGTTCCGGACCTCGCCCCGTCCGCCGAAGACGAAGCCCGGATTACCGCCGCAGCGAGCAGGTCGCCCGGGCGGTCTTGTCCGGGTTGCTTTCCGAGCGGGCGGTGAGGGTGATCCGGCCGTGCCGGTCGGCGTCGCCGCGCGCCGCGACGGCGACCTCGACGTCGACCGAGTGGCCGGCCTTGGCGGTGGCGAGGCGGTTGGGGAGCCAGGCCGACCAGCCGCGGCCGGAGGCCTGGGCGGTGAGGCGGTAGACGTCGGAGGTCAGGTACGGGTCGACGTTCTCGGGGTGGCCCGCGGTGCCCTGGGGGACGGCGCGGCCGGTGTTGGTGAGCTCGAAGGTGCACGCGGCGCCGCCCTTGGACGGACGGCCCTCCGCCTCGCCACGATCAAGGTCCACGCCTCGGCGCTGCGGGCCGGCGCCGTCCAGGGACTTGACGGCGACCGTGTACGACAGGACGCCGGACCGGCCGCGCCGGATGTCCAGGACGTAGAAGTGCAGCCGGTTGGCCTCGTCGACGTACTCGTACTCGCTGCCGGAGTCGGCGCCGGCGTGGAAGAGGGCGTCGCTGAGCTGGCGGTAGTCGCCCATGGTGATCTTCTGCGGGGTGCCGTCGGGGCGCCGGAAGTCCACCAGGTCGATGTCCTCTGGGTGTGCGTCGATCACCCAGGCGAAGGGGGCGTCGTCCTGGTTCTTGGTCTTGGTGACCAGGACGCCGTTGTCCGGGGTGAAGGAGTCCATGCCCATGCGGTCGACGACCTCGACGGTGTAGTTCTCGTAACCGCCACCGTCGCACAGGGGGTCGGTGTCGCGGTCGCAGGACGGGGACAGATCGCGGCCCATGGTGATGTTGAGGCCGGAGAGCCCCTTGCGTCCGGGCGGCGCGGAGCGGGCGGTGACCTGGGCGACGACCAGGCCGGACTTCTTGAGGGCGTCCCGGTCCAGGCGCAGCACGTTCTTCTCGTCGACGATGCCGAGCTTGAGCTTGTCGCGCAGGATGTGGTGGGAGCCCATCGATCCGCCGTCCGTGGCCGGTATGCGCCAGCGGGTGTGCGGGCCTCCGGGGCCGTTGAACGAGCCGCGCGAGAGCATGCTCCAGATGCCGGTGTAGGCGCGGCTCAGCGGGGTGCCGTAGGGGTTGTTGTAGTTGTCGGCGATGCCGAGGATGTGGCTGAGTTCATGGGCGTAGACGGCCATGCCGGAGCTCTCGGCCTGGGTGGAGGAGCCCTGTGTGGCGTTGGGCCAGATGCGGGCGGCGGCGGCCCAGGAGGTCCACGGGACGTAGCGGGTGCGGCCGGTGTTGCCGCCGCCGGGGACGGGAGCGGGCGGGCCCCAGGCGGCGGGCACGTCCCGCGGCGTGGCGAACTTCATCGGCCCGAACTCCTGCCAGGTGGCGGACTCGTCCTGGCCGGCGGTGAGGTAGAAGACGAAGTCGAACGCGGCGGCGCCGTCGGGACCGACCTCGTCGAGCCAGGCGGCCTTGCCGTCGGCCCGGATGTCCTTGTCGCAGGTGTCCCCGGTGGGGCAGGATCCGGGGTTCATCCGGTCGTCGATGCCGTACTGGTAGGACTTCCACGGCATCCGGTAGACGCCGAACGCGGTCAGGTCGACGCCGATCCGGCCGCCGCTGTCCTCCATCCAGTACTCGTTGATGGTGTGGCCGCGGTTGAGCTTGCCGGGTTTGTTGAGGAAGTCCTCGTAGAACTGAGGCAGTTTCTCGCGGGGGACGTTCGCGGCGCCGCGCTGCGGATTGCCGAAGAGGGTGGACCCGGCCGGCCGGCTGACCGTGAACTCCTCGTCGGGGTAGTCCAGGAGGACGAGGGCGCCCTTGAACGTCCGCTGCGTCGGTTCGGCGTCCGGGTCGGCCCAGTCGGTGCCGGGCACGGCGCGGTAGTCGGCCCAGGTCATGTCGTCGGGGTTGCGCCAGCGCTGCGGGTCGATGGGCTGGACGAGGCCCGCGCGGGCCTCGGGCGCCGGGTCGGGGGTCGCCCGAGCGGGCCCGGCGGCGACGGCCGCGGCCAGCACGCCCGCGAGCAGCGCGATCGTGCCGGTCCGGCGGACGCCCCTGCGGGCGGGTCTGTGACGGTGGGGCATGGCTCACCTCTTGTCCTTCGGATGGCTCGCGGCCCCGGCCCCCATGGGCGATCGGGCAAGGACATGACAAGCCATACGGGCGAACGGTATGCCTTTCGGTATGCCTTCTCGGTATGCCTTTCGTGGCCACGGTAAGCCGGGGAGGATGTCGATACCAGGGCGCATGTTCGACGTGCGGGTGGCGGGGGAGGCAGGCGGGCCCGTGCGCGAGCGGGCAAGCGCACGAGGCGGGCGGGCCCGTGATGGTGCGCCGCCCGGCGCTTCGTCCGGGCGTACGGGCGCCCTGGACACCACCCACGGTGCCCGTCCTCGCAGCGCGATCCGCCGCGCCCTTTCACCGTCACAGGGACGCGCCCGGGAAGCCGGGGGTGGCGCTCCTCCCAAGCAGCACCGGAGTGCAAACCCTCCTCGTAGCCCACTCCGCGTATCGGTACTGGGCAATCGCAGTGGCGCTGACAGGAATCTTGTTGGTCATCCTGGTGACTTCCTGCTACCTCGACTGGCGGCACTTCCGCGCGCGAACCAATGAGCCTTCGGTCCGCCCGGGCCCGTGACCGGTACGGCGCAGGCCCGTGGCCACCCCCGCGATGGGGGGTGGCCACGGGCCGTTTCCCGCAGGCGGACGGACCGGCCGGTGGCCGGGTGGCGTCCCGCGCTTCCCGTGAGCGTTCGTGCTCCGGGGGCGACGCGTCGTCAGCTCACCGCCCGGCGGCGCGTCGCGTCACACCTTCTCCTCTTCGGGGACCACGACGTTCTCCGGGACGCGGTCCTCGCTCGGCCGGGGAGCCGGGCGGTGGCGCTCCTCCCAGGTGGCGAGGGCGGCGGCGCAGGCGTGGTCGAGGTGGCGCAGGCCGGAGAGGTCCAGGCGGATCTCTCGGTCCTTGGGCAGTGCTTCGAGCTGGTCGAGGAGCTTGGGCAGGCGCAGGAAGGTCGCGTTGCCGAGCGCGCGGACGCGCAGCGGCGCGGCCGGGTCCGGGTTCTCCTCGATCTCCAGGTGGACGTGCGAGGTCTCCCAGGCGGTCTTGGCGACGGCCAGCAGCAGACCGATCAGGACGCCCTCGAACATGTTCGTGACCACGATGGCGATCGCGGTCGCGGCCAGCACGACGGCCTCGCCCCGGTGTTCACGCCACAGCGGCAGGAAGTCCTTGACCGGCAGCAGCTTCCACCCGGCGTGCACCAGCACACCGGCCAGCGCGGCCAGCGGGATGATGCCCAGCGCGGCCGGGAAGGCGGCGGCGAACACCAGCAGCCACACCCCGTGCAGCACCCGCGACAGCTTCGTCCGCGCCCCCGCCTGCACGTTCGCCGCACTCCGGACGATCACCGCGGTCATCGGCAGCGCGCCCAGGACACCGCACACCGTGTTGCCGGCGCCCTGCGCCATCAGCTCCTTGTCGTAGTCCGTGCGCGGCCCGTCGTGCAGCCGGTCCACCGCCGCCGCGCTGAACAGCGACTCCGCCGACGCGATCAAGGTGAACGCGAGCACCGTGCCGATCACGCCGACCTCGGCGAGCCGGCCGAGGTCGGACAGGCCCGGCGGCTGGATGGCGCCCAGCAGGCCCTTGACCTCGACCCGGGCCACCGGCAGGTCCAGCACCGCCACCGCCGCGGTCGCCAGCGCCACCGCGGCCAGCGGCGCCGGCAGCACCCGCGCCGCCCGCCGCCACTTCGGCCACAGCACCAGGACCGCGATGGTGCCCACACCGATCGCCGCCGCGGACAGGGTCGCCGGTGCGGCCAGGGTGTCCACCACCAGGCGCGGCAGCCCGGCGATGTTGGCGGGGCCGCTGCCCGGCGCCTTGGCGTCGGCCAGCGCGTAGAGCTGCCCGGCGATCAGGACGAGGCCGATACCCGCGAGCATCCCCTGCACCACGGCCACCGAGATGGCCCGGAACCACCGGCCCAGCTTCAGCGCCCCCATGGCGAGCTGGAGCAAGCCCGCGGCCAGCACCAGTACGCCCAGGGCGCCGACGCCGTACTCCTTGACCGCCTCGTAAACGAGCACGGTCAGACCCGCCGCCGGCCCGCTGACCTGAAGGCTGCTGCCCGGCAGCAGCCCCGTCAGCAAACCGCCGACGATGCCGGTGACGAGCCCGAGTTCGGCCGGCACCCCCGAGGCCACGGCCACGCCGACGCACAGGGGCACGGCGACCAGGAACACGACGAGGGAGGCGGTGAAGTCCGCGCGGAAGTGCGTCGCTCGTTTGGTCCGCTGCATCTTGTCCACGTTCGCCTTCACAGAGGGAGGAAAGAGTCGGTGGCCGCCTCGTACGCCGAGACCTGGGCGGTGTGCACCTCGTAGAACCAGCCGTGCAGGTTCACCTCGCCGGCGTCCAGGCGTTCGCGTACGCAGGGGTAGTCGCGCAGCCGGTCCAGTTGTTCGCGGACGTGCCGCTGGACGGCGGTGGCGACGGTGGGGGCCTCGTCCCGGGGCAGTTCGTCGGACAGCTGGCGGGCCAGCCAGTCCTGTACGGAGGGGACGCCGGTCAGGTCGTCGCCGCGGGCCTTGGCGCCGACCGCCCCGCAGTGGGAGTGGCCGCAGACCACGATGTCGGCGACGCCCAGGACGCGCGTCGCGTACTCGATGGTGGCGGCCTCCGCACTGGCCGGCTCATCGGGGACATAGGTGGGCACGGCGTTGCCGGCCGTGCGCAGTTCGAAGAGTTCGCCGGGCCGCGCCCCCGTAATCAGGGACGGGATGACCCGGGAGTCGGAGCAGGTGATGAACAGGGCGAGCGGCGCTTGGCCGGCCGCCAGGCGCCCGAAGGTCTCCCGCTCCTCTCGGTGTCGGGCGATGCGGTCGTTGAGGCCGCGAGCGTGCTGGATGAAGGTCTCCACGAGGAGGTGTCTCCTGCTGGTGTCAGTGCCACTGAGGGATGTGGCAGGAACATGTGCGCGTCGGTGGTGAGCGGGACTCTCAGCAGCGGAACACGCAGTGCAGGAGACAGATCGGGATCGGCTGCGGGCGGGCGGCGGCCCTCGACCGCAGGGTGGGCTCCGGGTCCGCGTCGCCGTGCGCGCGGTCGGGCGGGCACAGCCGCGCCCGTCGCTCCGGAAGGGGCGTGCCACGGCGGAGGTGCACCCGTTCGGCGTCCCGCACGCCGCCGTCCGCGCAGGTCTCGGCGGTTTCCTGGACGGCCGGGGCGGCCGGTTTGTACGGGGCGGGCGCCGGCTTCGGCACCCGCCCGCCCGCCGCCGCGGACGGGGCCGCGCTCGCGGGCGAGGCCAGGAGCAGGGACAGCGCCGTCAGGAGGACGGCGAGGACGAACCCGGTCAGCGGAAACGCTCCCGCCGTCTTCCGGCTCCCGCGCATCGCCACCCCCTCGGCTCGTCCGTTCGGCCGCTCCTCCGGCTCCGCCGTGCCCCCTGGAACGGGCTGGTCACGGCGTCTCGTCGGGGCCGCCGACGGCGCCCCGGTCACAAGTCGATTCCACCATTCCGGCAGCGGCTCTGAAAAGCGAATATTTCGCCATATATGGCGTAACAATGTACGACGTCGCTCCAAAGGGCTTGGGTTATCCGACAGTTCCGTGGGCGACGGGCCGAAAGGGCGCGGCAGGGCGGCCGGTTCGCCATGGGGCGTGGACCGAGAACGGCGCGCGAACGAACCGGAAGACCGCGACCGGGCCACCGGCTCGTCACGAGTCGCGGACGAAGAACGGCGCGCGAACGAACCGAAGGACCGCGACCGGGCCACCGGTTCGTCACGGCGCCGGGACGAAGAACGGCGCACGGAGGCCACGTTGCCGTGGTTCCCGGGCGCCGCGCTCACGTCCGCTCCCGTGGTCGCGATGGTCGTGCGGCCGGTGTCGCGGCCGTCTTCGGACGGCGCGCGGCGAGCGCGGCCACCGGGACGACGGCGAGCGCGAGGACGCCCCCGGCCACCCCCAGGAAGGTGTAGCCGCCCGCCGCCACCAGCGGCCCGGACACCAGGCCGCCGGTCGCGCCGGCGACCGACGCGCCCACGTCCACCAGGCCTTGCAGGGACGCCCGGTTGGCCGGCGGCAGCGCCTCGGTGACCAGCGCGGTGCCGCTGACGAACCCCAGGTTCCAGCCGACGCCCAGCAGGACGAGGGCCACCGCCAACGCCGCCACCGAGTGCGGCGACGCGAACGCGGCGACCAGCCCGGCCGCCAGCAGCACGGGCCCGGACGCGATGGCGACCCGTACCCCGCCGAACCGGTCGACGAGCAGGCCGGTGAGCGGCGAGGGCACGTACATGGCGCCGACGTGCAGGGCGATGACCAGTCCGGCCGCCGAGGTCGCGTGCCCGTGGGCCCGCATGTGGACCGGCGTCATCGTCATGATCGCGATCATGACGAGCTGGACGAGGACGATGACGGCGGTGCCGGTAGCGACCCCGCGCACCCGCACCCGGCCGACGGACCCGCCCGCCTGCCCGCCGTCCGGCTCCGGCTCCGCGGCGGCGCGCTCGCGCGCGCGGAGCAGCGGGTCGGGGCGCAGGAAGAGGCCCAGGACGAGCGCCGCCGCCGTGTACGCGACGACGGCCAGCAGGAACGGCCCGGCAAGCCGCGGGATGCCCCAGGCGTGCGCCACGTCACCGGTGACGTCGACCAGGTTCGGGCCGATCACCGCGCCGAGCGTGGTGGCAAACAGGACGGTGCTCAGCGCCCGCCCCCGGCGCGCGGGCGCCGCCAGGTCCGCCCCCGCGTACCGGGCCAGCAGGTTGGTCGCGGTCCCCGCTCCGTACACGGCGAGCGACGTGAACAACAGCATCACGCTGCCCACGACCGCCGCGACCACGACGCCCAGGCTGCCGAGCGCCGCACCGCCGTACCCCACGGCGAGGCCGGGGCGGCGTCCCCAGCGCTGGCAGAGCCGTCCCACCCCCACCGCGCCCACGGCCGCCCCGGCCGTGAACAGGGCGCTGGGCACCCCGGCCAGGCCGGTCGAGCCGAGCATCTCCTCGGCGAGCAGGGCGCCGACGATGATCCCGGCGGCCAGGCCCGCGCCGCTGAGCACCTGGGCGACAACCAGGACGGTCAGGACGCGTCGTTGGGCGGGGTCCTCCCCGGTGTCGCGGAAATCGGGTGGGGCCGGGTCGTCGGTCCGAGCCGTCATGATTCCTTCCCGTGCGGTGCGGGGTCGTTGCCGAGTCGTTCCGGGTCACCGGGTGGTTCTTACGGGCCCGGGGCGGCGGCTCAGGCGGCGGTCAGGGGTTCCAGCGCCGCGATCTCCTCCAGCGACATGTTCATCCGCTGGTGGAGGAAGCGGACGATCGTCCAGTGCGGCAGCGCGCCCTCGTCGAACGGGCCGAACTCCCGGCAGTACAGCGGTATCCAGCGCAGCGCCTCTTCGAGCGCCTGCTCCCGGCCCGGTTCCTCCTGGTAGTCCACGTACGCGATGCTGCGGTGCTCGATGAAGAACCGGCCCGGCAGCCGTTCCTCGCACAGCACCCGGTACTCGCGGGTCTGGAGGATCAGGTAGTGCCAGATCTCGTCGATGTCCTGCTCGACGGGCAGGAAGAGGCCGCTGAGCTGCTCGCGGTGGCGGGAGATGAGGTAGAGGTAGCGCAGGCATTCGAGGACCTGGCGCTCCACGTAGCTCCGCGGCGCGTCGGTGCGGTCGGCGAAGTACGCCGCCACCTCGTCGTACAGCGCGTCGCCGAGCAGGGCGCGCAGGTCGTCGACGGACACGCGCGGGGGCGCGGCGGCGGACGCCTGCGCCCGGCCGGCGGCGGACGCCTCGGGCGGTGCGGTCGTCGGGGTGGACGGCGTGGGCGTCGCGTGCGTCATCGTGGTTCTCCGTGCGTCGTCGTGGGGTTCCCGGGCGGCGGGCCGGCGCCTCCGTCCGCCGTGGGCGCTGCCGGACCGGCGGATCGGGAGGGACCGGCGGCGGTCGGATCAGTGGTCGTGCGCCAGCCAGGCGTACTTCCCCGACTTGCCGATGGGGACGTGCGGGCGGTGCTCGGCGCGGCAGCGCAGGCCGGTCAGTTCGCCGACGCCGTCCTCCAGGGCGGCGGTCGCCTCCGCGTCGAGGGGCGCGTCGTCGAAGGTCGTGTAGTGCAGCGCGGACTCCCCCGGGCCGGTGACGCGCAGTTGGTGGACGAAGACGCGGGGCGAGGCCGCCGCGACCCGGTCGTCCAGGTCGCCCTGCGCGACGGGGCCGTGCGGCGCCGGGAGCAGTTCCTTCTCCCGGCCGCAGAAGCGGGTGATCCGTTCCGGGTCCGGCGTCCCGTCGAGGGTGCGGACGCAGTCCCCGGAGCGGTAGCGGACCAGCGGCATGTACGGATTGCGGACGCTGGTGACGATGAGGCTGTAGATCTCGCTCCCCGGCGCGACGGGAAGCAGTTCGACGCTCATCTTGTCCAGGTACGGCCGGTAACGGCCGCGGCGATCGCTGTAGTAGAGGTAGCCGAGTTCGGTGCTGCCGAACAGGTCGATCACCGAGCACGCGAAGTGCTGCGCGAGGAAGCGCCGGACGTTCACCGGCGTGTACTCGTACGCGGTGATGATGCTGGCGGGCTCGGGGAACGCGTCCCACAGCCCCCACCGGCCGATCTTCCGGAGCAGGTGGGCCAGGTAGTAACCGGAGCAGTCCAGGTGGTACCGGCCTGCCGGGTGCGCCTCCTGGGCGGCGCGCATCTCCGCGAGCATCCGCTCGATCTCGTCCCGCTCCCACAGCGCCGGGTCGGCGCGCAGGTTGACGTAATGCGTGCGGTCGTCCAGCCGCCGGTCCTCCGGGGTCGGCACCGGATCCGGGTCCACGCCGCGCTTGCGGGCGTTGACCCGGGCGACGTGCTCGGTCGCCAGCACGGTCGTCAGGGAGATCCGGCGGCACCCCTGGCGCCAGGTCTCCCCGATGTCCGGGTGCTCGCTCCACAGCTGGTAGTAGGACTTCAGCAGGAAGTACGGGGGCCGGATGATCCGCATCCGGGCGTGGTTGGTGCCCGTGGACAGGACGAATTCCGCCTCGCCCGCCTCCAGCGCCGCGGCGAGCCGGGGGGTCATCCAGTTGTCCGGGAAGCCGCGGGCGATCTCGGGTTTCTCCAGGACGGGGAAGTGGCCGCGCTCCAGTGAGGCGCGGTAGATCGGGATGTCCTTGATCTGGTCGAGGACATCGGCGGCCGGCTGACCGTCCATGGCGACCCCCGGGGGTGACGGCGAGCGAGACGCTCGGAACGGAAGCCCGCGGGGATACCCCGGGCCGGGGGAGGCGTGTCGGGGCGGGGCTCCCCTTCGGGAGCCGGTCCGCC
>NZ_JBEXNM010000105.1:0-23020 GCF_040611095.1 Streptomyces sp. NPDC003077
GCGGCGACGCGGGTGAGGCCGCTGGTCATGGCTTGTTGGGGGTTGGGGGTGGGGTCGGTGGGTTGGGTGTGGACGGCGTTTTGGGTGAGGTTCCACAGGGGTGCGGTGATGTCGGCGTCGCCGAGCGCCTGAATCAGCGCCAGGGTGGCGGACAGCCCCTCCGGAACGGACGGATGCAGGGCGGACGGCCGCTCGTCCATGCCCAGCAGGGAGACGGCACCGCTGAACTCGCCGTGTTTGGTGCTTAGTTCGCGCAGGGCCGAAGCCAGTCCCGCGCGCCCTTCGCCCGTCGCGACGCGCATGGTCACGACATCCGCCCCCGCCGAGGCGATGCTGTCCGCGATCTCCGCCAGCGGCCCGGGGTTCTCCTCGCTGGTCACCGCGAGCCAGGTTCCGGTCAGTTGTGGGGTGCTGGTGGTGTGGGGGGTGGGTTTCCAGGTGATGGTGTAGCGCCAGTTGTTGATGGTGGTGTGGGTGCGTTGGTGTTGGCGCCAGGTGGTGAGGGCGGGGAGGAGTTGGGTGAGGGCGGTGGTGTCGTTTTCGGTGAGGTTGAGTTCGTGGGTGAGGTGGGTGGTGTCGCCTTGTTCGATGGCTTGCCAGAAGCGGGTGTCGGTGGGGTTGGTGGGGTGGGGGGTGTTGGCTTCGGGTTTGGGGGCGAGCCAGTAGCGGTGGTGTTGGAAGGGGTAGGTGGGGAGGTTGACGGGCCGGGCCTGGATGTTTTCGTAGAGCGTGGTCCAGTTGGTGGGGAGGTTGTGGGTCCAGGCTTCGGCGAGGGAGGTGAGGATGCGGTGGGGGGTGTCGTCGTTGCGGCGGAGGGTGGTGAGGCCGGTGACGTGGTCGGGCAGCGCCATGGTGAGGACGGGGTGGGCGCTGACTTCGAGGAATCGGTCGAAGCCTTCGTCGGCCAGGGTGGTGACGGAGGGGCCGAATTGGACGGTGTGGCGGAGGTTGCGGTACCAGTAGCGGCCGTCGAGCGTCGGGGTGGTGATCCACTGTTGGTCGAGGGTGGAGAAGAAGGGGATCTTCGGTGCCTGGGGGGTCAGGTCCGTTAGGAGCTCGTCGAGGTGGGTCTCGATGCTCGCGACGTGGTGGGTGTGGGAGGCGTAGTCGACGGGGATGGTGCGGGCCCGGATGCCTTCAGCCTCCAGTCGCTGCCGTAGCTCCTCCAGGTCGTTGGGGTCGCCGGCGACGACGGTGCTGGTGGGCCCGTTGATGGCGGCGATCTCCACGCGGCCTTCGTAGGGGGCGAGCCAGTCATCCATTGACGTGTGGGGGAGGGCGGTGGAGAGCATCCCCCCGCGCCCCGCCAGGTGGGCGGCGATGGCCTGGCTGCGCAGGGCCACGACCTTGGCGCCGTCTTGGAGGGTGAGGGCGCCGGAGACGACAGCAGCGGCTATCTCGCCCTGGGAGTGCCCGATCACCGCGTCCGGCCGCACCCCGTACGACTCCCAGACCGAAGCCAGAGCAACCATGACCGCGAAGGTGGCGGGCTGCACCACATCGACGCGTTCCAGCGTCGGGGCCCCGGGCACCTCCCGCAGCACGTCGGCCAACGACCAGTCCACATACGGTTTGAGCGCGGCCTCACACTCGGCGATGGCGGCGGCGAAGGCCGGGGAGTGCTCCAGCAGTCCGGCCCCCATCCCGGCCCACTGCGTCCCCTGACCAGGGAAGACGAACGCCACCCGCCCCGAAGACGACGCCCCCGAACCCCGTATCCACTCCTTCCCGCCATCAAGCGACACGGCCCGGTGCTCAAACGCAGACCGCCCCGTCGCCAGAGAGAACCCCACGTCCACGGGATCGAGCCCGGCCCCGGCCGCCGTAACCCGCGCGATCTGCTCCTCCAGCGCGGCCGGAGACTTCGCCGACACCACCCACGGCACCACGGCATGCGATGGTGCAGCCCCGACAGACGAGGCAGACACCGCCCCGGGAGCCTCCTCCACGATCACATGCGCGTTCGTCCCACTGATCCCGAAAGAAGAGACACCCGCGCGGCGCGGACGATCGTCGGCGGTTCGCGGCCAGTCGGCGGGCTCCGTCAGGAGCGACAGGACGCCCGTCGTCCAGTCGATCTCCCCCGAGGGCTCGTCCGCGTGCAAAGTCTTGGGCAGCACGCCGTGCCGCATGGCCATCACCATCTTGATGACCCCGGCGACGCCCGCCGCCGCCTGGGTGTGCCCGATGTTCGACTTCACGGAGCCCAGCCGGAGGGGCCGGTCCGCCGGGCGGTTCTTGCGGTAGGCGGCCAGTAGGGCGCGGGCTTCGATGGGGTCGCCGAGGCGGGTGCCGGTGCCGTGGGCCTCGACCGCGTCCACGTCCGCCGGGGAGAGGCGGGCGTCGGCGAGCGCCTGCTGGATGACGCGTTGCTGGGCGCGGCCGTTGGGGGCGGTGAGGCCGTTGCTGGCGCCGTCCTGGTTGGTGGCGGTGCCTCGGACGACGGCGAGGACGGGGTGGCCGTTGCGGCGGGCGTCCGAGAGCCGTTCCACCAGGAGCATTCCGGCGCCCTCGGCGGGACCGAAGCCGTCCGCCGCCGCGGCGAACGCCTTGGAGCGCCCGTCAGGGGCGAGGCCGCGCTGACGGCTGAACTGGACGAACAGGTCGGCGTTGGGCATCACGGTCACTCCGCCCGCGAGCGCCATCGCGCACTCGCCACGGCGCAGCGCCTGCACCGCCAGGTGCAGCGCGACCAGCGACGACGAGCAGGCGGTGTCCACCGTGACCGCCGGGCCCTCCAGCCCCAGCGCGTAGGCGACCCGTCCCGAGAGGAAGCCCAGCGCGGCGCCGCTCACCAGGTGCCCTTCCAGTTCGGCCGGGGGCGGGGTGGGGGTCGTGGTGTAGCCGGTGTGCCAGCCGCCGACGAAGACGCCCAGGCGGCTGCCGCGCAGGGAGAGCGGGTCGATGCCGGCCCGTTCGATCGCCTCCCAGGACGTCATGAGGGACAGCCGCTGCTGCGGGTCCATGGCCAGGGCCTCGCGCGGCGAGATGCCGAAGAAGCCCGGGTCGAAGTCGCCGGCGTCGTAGAGGAACCCGCCCGTTCGGCAGTACGTGCGGCCGGAGCGGTCGGGGTCCGGGTCGTAGAGCTCGGCCAGGTCCCAGCCGCGGTCGGTGGGGAAGCCGGAGATGGCGTCCGTGCCCTCGGCGACCAGTCGCCACAGGGCTTCGGGGGAGTCCACGCCGCCGGGTAACCGGCAGGCCATGCCGACGATCGCGATCGGCTCGTGCGCCCGGTCCTCGGCCTCGCGCAGACGCTTGTCGCTCTGCTGCAACTCGGCCGTCACACGCTTGAGATAGTCACGGAGTTTCGCTTCGTTGTTCGTCATGGTTCCCGTCATCTCAGGAGTGGGTCCTGTCACCTTGGGGTGGGTCCTGTCACCTCGGGAGGGAGTCCTGACGCCCTCGGGAGGAGGTCCTGCTGTCACCGTGCGGTCCGGTGGGGCCGGGGCCGCCCGGACCCTTCGAGAACGGGTCCGGGCGCCTCGCCTGCGGGGCCGGCCGGTCCCCGGCCGCCTCCGCCGGTGATCACGGTGGTCAGGACGCCGGTGGTCAGGACGTGCCGAGTTGCTTGTCGATCAGTCGGAAGAGGTCGTCGTCGGTGGCCGCGTCGAGTCCGTCCGGCTCGCCGCCCTCGCCGCCCTCGGCGTCCGGCGCGGACGAGGCCAGCGCCGCCGCCAGGGCCCGCAGCCGTGCGGCGACGTCCGTGCGCCCCTCGTCGTCCGGGGCGATGGACGCCATCACGGCTTCCAGCCGGTCCAGTTCCGCCAGCGCCGCCTCGGCGCCGGACCGCTGCCCGGAGGCGTCCGCCCAGTCGGCGCCGCTCGCCTCGGCGACCGCGTCCAGCAGGTGTTCCGCCAGGACGGTCGGTGTCGGGTGGTCGAAGACCAGGGTCGCGGGCAGCCGCAGACCCGTCGCGGCGTTGAGCCGGTTGCGCAGCTCCACGGCCGTCAGCGAGTCGAAACCGATCTCCCGGAACGCCCGGCCGGGGTCGACCGTCCCCGGCGACGCGTGCCCGAGAACGGTGGCCACCTGGCCCCGTACGAGATCCAGCACGGCGTCCAGCCGGTCGTCCGGCGCCAGGCTCCCCAGCCGTCCCGCCAGGTCCGTGCCGTCGGCACCGGCGCCCGGCGCGCCGCCGTCCGCCGTCCTGCGGACCACGGCGGTGCCGGACGGGCGCCGCAGCAGCCCCCCGAGCAGCGGCGGCAGCAGCCCGGCCCGCGCCTGGTCGCGCAGCGCGCCGCCGTCCAGCTTGATCGGTACGAGGACGGCGTCGTCCCGGCGCAGCGCCTCGTCGAACAGCGACAGGGCGAGGTCGCTGGGCATCGGCGCGGCACCCGACCGGGCCAGGCGGGCCCGGTCGGCGGCGCCGAGGCCGCCGGTCAGTCCGCTGTCCTCGGCCCACAGTCCCCACTCCAGCGACAGGGCGGGGCGCCCGGTGGCGCGGCGGTGCTGGGCGAGGGCGTCGAGGACGGCGTTGGCCGCCGCGTACGCGCCCTGGCCCGGCCCGCCGAACGTGGCGGCGGCCGACGAGAACAGCACGAAGGCCGCGAGATCGCTGTCCGCCGTCAGAGCGTGCAGGTGGCGGGCCGCGTCGGCCTTCGGGCGCAGCACGGCCGCCAGGCTCTCCGGGGTCATCGACGGCACCGTGCCGTCCTCCAGGACGCCCGCCGCGTGCACGACGGCGGTCAGCGGGTGCTCGCGCGGGACCGAGGCCAGCAGCTCCGCCACCGCCTCCCGGTCCCCCACGTCGCAGGCCGCGACGGTGACCTCGGCCCCCTCCCCGGCCAGCTCCTCGGTCAGTTCGCGGACGCCGGGCGCGTCCGGGCCGCGCCGCCCGGCCAGCAGGAGCCGCCGCACGCCGTGCCGCCGCACCAGGTGACGGGCGAGCAGCCCGCCCAGGGTGCCGGTACCGCCGGTGATCAGGACCGTTCCGTCCGGGTCGAGGGCGGGCGGCACGGTCAGCACGACCTTGCCCGTGTGCCGGGCCTGGCTGACGTACCGGAACGCGTCCCGCGCCCGCCGCACGTCCCACGTGGTGGCCGGCAGATGGTGCAGCACCCCCCGCTCGAACAGCTCCACGATCTCCGTCAGCAGCTCACCGAGCCGCTCCGGCCCCGCCTCGCCGAGATCGAACGCGCGGTAGGCGACCCCGGGATGCCGGGACGCGACATCCTCCGGGTCCCGTACGTCGGTCTTGCCCATCTCCACGAACCGGCCGCCGGGCCCCAGGAGCCGCAACGAGGCGTCCACGAACTCGCGCGCCAGGGAATTGAGGACGACGTCCATCCCACGCCTCCCGGACGCCGCCGCGAAGGAACGCTCGAAGTCCAGCGTCCGGGACGAGGCCATGCGCTCCGGCTCCACACCGAGCCGGCGCAGCGCCTCCCACTTGCCGGGGCTCGCGGTCGCGTACACCTCCACGCCCCAGTGGCGGGCGAGCTGGATGGCGGCCATGCCGACGCCACCGGCACCCGAGTGGACCAGCAGCCGTTCGCCCGGCCGCACCCCCGCCAGATCGCGCAGCGCGTAGTACGCGGTCAGGAAGACCACGGGGACGGCCGCCGCCTCCGCGAACGTCCAGCTCTCGGGGATGCGCACCACGGTCCGGTGATCGGCGACCACGCTCGGCCCGAACGCCCCCGTGAGGACGCCCATCACCCGGTCACCGGGCGCCAGCCCGCTCACGCCCGGCCCCGTGGCGGTCACCACGCCCGCGCCCTCCGTGCCCATCAGGGCCGGTTCCGGGTACATGCCCAGCGCGATCAGCACGTCGCGGAAGTTCAGGCCGGCGGCGCGCACGGCGATACGGACCTGACCGGGGGCCAGGGGCGCTTCCGGATCGTCCTCGGACGCGGGCACCGCGACCGGCGCCAGGCTCTCCAACGTGCCGTCGCCGCCGGGCTCCAGCCGCCAGACCGCCGCGCCGGCGGGCGGCAGCAGCGCCCCGAACCCGTCGACGGGCTCCGCGTCGGCGACCCGCGCCAGCCGGGGCCGCAGCGGCACACCGTCCCGGACGGCGAGCTGCGCCTCCCCCGCCGCCACGGCCGGACCGACGGCGCCGAGCAGAGCCTCGTGCGAGGCGTCGGCGTCGTCCAGGTCCAGCAGCACGAACCGGCCCGGGTTCTCCGCCTGCGCCGACCGGCCCAGGCCCCACACGGCCGCCGCGGCGGGCACCGGAACGTCCTCACCGGGGCGGACCGCGACGGCGCGGCGGGTCACCAGCACCAGGCGGGAGGCCGCGAACCGCTCGTCGGCCGACCATGCCTGGAGCAGGGTCAGGGCGTGGGTGGCGACGGAGAGGGGGTCGTGCTCGGCGGGGGTGCCGGTGGTCTGGGTGGTGTTGGTGTGGTCAGCCGCCATGTCCTGGGTCTGGGTGACATGGACCCGGTCGGCCGCCGTGTCCCGGGCCTCGGTGACGCGGACCCGGTCGGCCGCCGCGTTCTGCGTCTGGGTGACGTGGACCCGGTCGGCCGCCGCGTCCTGCGTCCCGACGGCGGCGGACGGAGGCGGTACGGGGCACGTGGCCAGCACCACATCCGGAACGGCGATCCGCCCGCCGTCCACGGCCTCGCCCAGGGCCACCAGATCGGCGAACACCTCGACCCCGGCCCCGGCCGACCGCAACGCCGGCCCGATCTTGAACTCGTCCGGGCCCACCACGGCCCAGCTCATCGCTGCCCCTTGGGCGTCGTCCGTCTCCGGCGCCTCCCATGTGGACCAGTCCACCCGGTGGAGTGCCTTCGTGGCGGAATCGGGCACGGCGGCGGCCAAGCGCGCGACGTCAAACGGCCGAACGGAGAGCGAAGCCGCCGAGAAGACCGGCCGGCCGGACGGATCGTCGGCCTCCACCGCGACGGAATCCCGGCCCGCCGGGGTGAGCCGCACCCGCAGCGTGGTCGCGCCCACCGCATGCAGGGCGACCCCGCTCCAGGCGAACGGCAGACCCGTGCCGCCCTCCGCCGTCGCGCCACCGAGCCCCATCGCCTGCACGGCCGCGTCCAGCAGCGCCGGATGCACGCCGAACCGCGCCGCGCCCTGCGCCCCCGAAGGCTCCTCCGGCAACGCCACCTCGGCGAACACCTCCTCACCACGCCGCCACGCGGCCCGCACGCCCCGGAACGTCGGCCCGTAGGCGTAACCGCGCTCCGCGAGACGCTCGTACAGCCCGTCCAGCGGTATCGGCTCGGCACCGGGCGGAGGCCATGCGCCGACTTTCGACGGCGTGGCCGGGCTCTCGTCCGTGACGTTCACGGAGTGGAGCACACCGGAGGCGTGACGCGTCCACGGGAGGTCGTCCGCGTCGTACGCGCTGTCCTCGCCGCCGTCGGGCCGTGCGTGCAGTCCGAAGGACCGGCGTCCCTCGTCGTCCGGGGCCCCCAGGGTCAGTTGCAGCTGTACGCCGCCGCTGCCGGGCAGGACGAGGGGAGCGTCCAGGGTCAGTTCCTCCACCAGGCCGCAGCCCACCTGTCCGCCCGCGTGCAGCGCCAGCTCCAGGAAGGCGGTACCCGGCAGCAACACCACACCGCCCACCGCATGCTCGGCGAGCCACGGGTGCGTACGCAGCGACAGCCGCCCGGTGAACAGGTGCCCCGCCGAATCCGCCAACTCCACCGCCGCCCCGAGCAACGGATGCCCGGCCGCCCCCAACCCGGCCGAGGCCACGTCACCTTCGGTGGCGGCTTGGTGCTCGGGCCAGTAGGGGTGGTGTTGGAAGGGGTAGGTGGGGAGGTCTACGTGTTGGGCCTGGGCTTTGTGGAAGTGGGTGGTCCAGTTGGTGGGGAGGTGGTGGGTCCAGGCTTCGGCGAGGGAGGTGAGGATGCGGTGGGGGGTGTCGTCGTTGCGGCGGAGGGTGGTGAGGCCGGTGACGTGGTCGGGGAGGGCCATGGTGAGGACGGGGTGGGCGCTGACTTCGAGGAAGGCGGTGAAACCTTCGTCCGCCAATGCTGTGACGGAGGGGCCGAATTGGACGGTGTGGCGGAGGTTGCGGTACCAGTAGCGGCCGTCGAGCGTCGGGGTGGTGATCCACTGCTGGTCGAGGGTGGAGAAGAAGGGGATCTTCGGTGCCTGGGGGTTCAGGTCCGTTAGGAGCTCGTCGAGGTGGGTCTCGATGCTCTCGACGTGGTGGGTGTGGGAGGCGTAGTCGACCGGGATGGTGCGAGCCCGGATGCCCTCGGCTTCCAGCCGCTGGCGTAGGTCTTCCAGGTCGTTTGGGTTGCCGGCGACGACGGTGCTGGTGGGCCCGTTGATCGCAGCGATCTCCACACGGCCCTCATACGGGGCGAGCCAGTCCGGGAGTGCTTCCTGTGCGAGGGCGGTGGAGAGCATCCCTCCGTGTCCCGCCAGATCTGCGGCGATGGCTTGGCTGCGCAGGGCCACGACCTTGGCGCCGTCCTGGAGGGTGAGGGCGCCGGAGACGACGGCGGCGGCGATCTCGCCCTGGGAGTGTCCGATCACCGCGTCCGGCCGCACCCCGTAGGAGCCCCAAAGGGCGGCGAGGGCGACCATGACGGCGAACGTGGCGGGCTGCACCACATCCACCCGCTCCAGGGTGGGCGCGCCCGGCGCCTCCCGCAGGACGTCCGTCAGCGACCAGTCGACGTACGCGCTGAGCGCGGCCTCGCACTCGTCAATCGCGGCGGCGAAGGCCGGGGAGTGCTCCAGCAGTCCGGCCCCCATCCCGGCCCACTGCGTCCCCTGACCAGGGAAGACGAACGCCACGCGGCCTTGTCCCTGACCGTTGCCGCGTGTCCATTCCTTCCCGCCATCCAGCGACACGGCCCGGTGCTCGAACACCGCCCGCCCCGTCGCCAGAGAGAACCCCACGTCCACGGGATCGAGATCGGCCCCGGCCGCCGTAACCCGAGCGATCTGCTCCTCCAGCGCGGCCGGCGACTTCGCCGACACCACCCACGGCACGACGTCCGGCAACGGTGCGGCCTCGGCGGACGAAGCGTCCCCCGCCGCAACCGGCTCCGGCGCCTCCTCCACGATGACGTGGGCGTTGGTGCCGCTGATGCCGAAGGCCGAGATGCCGGCGCGGCGGAGGGTGCCGTCCTCGCGTCGCTGCCAGTCGCGGGTTTCGGTGAGGAGGGAGACGTCACCGGCGGTCCAGTCGACCTGCGGGGTGGGCTCGTCCACGTGCAGGGTCTTGGGCAGGACGCCGTGCCGCATGGCCATCACCATCTTGATGATCCCGGCTACGCCCGCCGCCGCCTGGGTGTGCCCGATGTTCGACTTCACCGAGCCGAGCAGCAGGGGGAGCCCGTTCGGCCGCTGTTGGCCGTAGGTGGCGAGGAGGGCTTGGGCTTCGATGGGGTCGCCGAGGCGGGTGCCGGTGCCGTGGGCCTCGACCGCGTCCACGTCCGCCGCTGTGAGGCGGGCGTCGGACAGGGCCTGGCGGATGACCCGCTGCTGGGACGGGCCGTTCGGTGCCGTGAGGCCGTTGCTCGCGCCGTCCTGATTGACGGCGGTGCCTCGGACGACGGCGAGGACGGGGTGGCCGTTGCGGCGGGCATCCGAGAGCCGTTCCACCAGGAGCACTCCCACGCCTTCCGCCAGCGCGAAGCCGTCCGCCGCCGCGGCGAACGCCTTGGAGCGCCCGTCCGGCGCGAGGCCGCGCTGACGGCTGTACTCGGTGAAGATGTCGGGCGTCGACATGACCGTGACGCCACCGGCGAGGGCCATGTCGCACTCGCCGCGGCGCAGCGCCTGCACCGCCAGATGCAGCGCGACCAGCGAGGACGAGCACGCCGTGTCCACCGTCATGGCCGGGCCCTCCAGGCCCAGCGCGTAGGAGACCCGGCCGGACAGCACGCTCGCGCCGTTGCCGGTACCGACGTACGCCTCCAGTTCGTCGGGCGCGTTGCGGAGCAGCCGGGCGTAGTGCGGCCCGTTCGTACCGGCGAACACGCCGACCCGGCCGCCGTGCAGCGACTCCGGGTCGATGCCGGTCCGCTCGATCGCCTCCCATGAGGCTTCCAGCAGCAACCGCTGCTGGGGGTCCATCGCGACGGCCTCACGCGGCGAGATGCCGAAGAACGCCGCGTCGAACCCCGCCACGTCGTCCAGGAACCCACCCTCCCGCACATAGCTCTTGCCGGGCGCGCCCGGGTCCGGGTCGTACAGCTCCTCCAGATCCCAGCCGCGGTCGTCCGGCATCGCCGAGATCACGTCCCGGCCCTCGGTGATCAGCCGCCACAGCGCCTCGGGGGAATCGACACCCCCGGGGTAGCGGCAGGCCATGCCGACGAGCGCGATGGGCTCGTCCGTGGGCGCGACGGCGGCCGTCGTGCTCGCGGAGTTGGCGTCCTCCTGCCCGCCCAGGAGTTCTTGGAGCAGGTGGTCGGCGAGGGCCGCCGGGGTCGGGTAGTCGAAGACCAGCGTCGCGGGCAGGGAGAGACCGGTGGCGGTCTTGAGGCGGTTGCGCAGTTCGACGGCGGTCAGCGAGTCGAAGCCCAGGTCCCGGAAGGCGCGCCCGGTGTCCACCGTCTCCGGGGACGGGTGGTCCAGTACGGCGGCCAGGTGCCCACGCACCATTTCCAGCACCTCGCGACCTCGTTCCGCCGCGCCGAGCCCGGCCAGGCGCTGCGCCCACGGCGAGGCGTCCCGCGCCGCCGTCTCCTGTTCCCCGGCGGCCTTGCGCGCCTCCGGCAGGTCGGCCAGCAGCGGACTGGGACGAACGGCGGCGAACCCCGGCGCGAACCGGGACCAGTCCACGTCGGCCACCGTGACGGCGTGCTCGTCGTGATCGAGCACCTGGTGCAGCGCGACGAGCGCGGAATCCGGGTCCAGCGGACGCAGACCGAGCCGGCGCAGCCGCTCGCCGGACGCGCCTTGCGCCGCGTCACCGCCCGCCCACGGGCTCCACGCCACGGACGTCGTCCGCAGCCCGTCGCCCCGGCGTCGTTCGGCCAACGCGTCCAGGAAGGCCGTCCCGGCCGCGTACGCCGCCTGGTTCGCACCGCCCCAGACGCCCGCGACCGAGGAGAAGAACACCAGGGTGGGGGGTTCTGATGTCTTTGTCGGCGCGGAGCGCAAGAGCTCGTCCAGATGCACGGCGCCGCTGATCTTCGCGGCCACCGCCTCGGCGAAGGCGGCCGGACTCGTACGCGCCAGGGCCTCCATCCCGACGGCCGGCGGCACGTGCACGACGGCCGTGAGCGGATGCCCTTCTGGCACGGAGGCCGGCAAACCAGCCACGGCGTCACGGTCCGTCAGATCGCAGGGCAGCACCGTGGCCTGCGTCCCCAGATCGGCGAGTTCCGCGACGAGGGCGCCCGTCCCGTCGTCCTCGGTGAGCAACAGGTGCTCGGCCCCATTGCGTGCCAGCCAGCGCGCGACGTCCGCGCCCGCCGGATCGCTCGTGCCGGTGACGAGCACGGTGCCGCTCGGCCGCCACGGACGCTCCGCCGCACGGCCACCGAGCGGGGCACGCACCAGGCGCCGGGCCAGGAGGCCGGAGGTTCGGATGGCGACTTGGTCTTCGCTGGTGCTGGTGCTGGTGCCGGTGCCGGAGCCAGGTGAAGTGCCCGCCGCGCCGGTGTTCGTGGCGGTGTGCGTGCCGGTGTTCGTGGCGGTGTTCGTGGCGAGGAAGGCTGTCAGCCGGGAGAGGGCCCGGGCGTCCGGAGACGGGGGAAGGTCGATCAGACCGCCCCAGCGGTCCGGGTGCTCCAGGGCAGCGACCCGTCCCATTCCCCACAGCATGGCCTGCGCGGGAGAGGTGAGGCGGTCGCCCCGGCCCACGGAGACGGCGCCCTGGGTGACACACCAGAGGGGAGCCGTGATGTTCGCGTCGCCCAGGGCTTGTATCAGGGCCAGCAGCTCCAGGGCGGTGCGGGACGGCTCCGTTGACGAACCTGTGTGGGCATCCTCCGGGGCGTCCGGTTGCGCCAACAGCGACAGGATGCCGGTCACGGGCCGGCCGTCGCCGACCGCCTCGCGCAGCCGCTCGGTCAGGGCGGCCCGGTCGGCTCGGTCCTGGTCGGCGACGGGCACGCGTACGACCTCGGCGCCCGCCTCGGCCAGCGCGGAGCAGACCTCGGTGACGCGCCCGGCGTCCTCGGCCGGAGCGACCACCCACCACGTGCCGGTCAGCGACGCATTGCCCACCGCCAGCCGCTTCCAGTTGACGCGGTAGCGCCAGCCGTCCTGGACAGAGCCCTGGGGTACGGCTGCTGATTCCAGCCAGAAGTGGCGGCGTTGGAAGGGGTAGGTGGGGAGGTCTGCGTGTTGGGCGCGGGTGCCTTCGTAGAGCGTGGTCCAGTTGGTGGGGAGGCCGTGGGTCCAGGCTTCGGCGAGGGAGGTGAGGATTCGGTGGGGGGTGTCGTCGTTGCGGCGGAGGGTGGTGAGGCCGGTGACGTGGTCGGGGAGGGCCATGGTGAGGACGGGGTGGGCGCTGACTTCGAGGAAGGTGGTGAAACCTTCCTCCGCCAATGCCGTGACGGAGGGGCCGAATTGGACGGTGTGGCGGAGGTTGCGGTACCAGTAGCGGCCGTCCAATGCGGGGGTGGTGATCCACTGCTGGTCGAGGGTGGAGAAGAAGGGGATCTTCGGTGCTTGGGGGTTGAGGCCGGTCAGGGCGCGGTCGAGTTCGGCTTCGATGCTCTCGACGTGGTGGGTGTGGGAGGCGTAGTCGACCGGGATGGTGCGAGCCCGGATGTCCTCGGCTTCCAGTCGCTGGCGCAGGTCTTCCAGGTCGTTCGGGTCGCCGGCGACGACGGTGCTGGCAGCCCCGTTGATGGCCGCGATCTCCACACGGCCGTCGTATGAGGTGAGCCAGTCATCCATTGACGTGTGGGGGAGGGCGGTGGAGAGCATCCCCCCGCGCCCCGCCAGGTGGGCGGCGATGGCTTGGCTGCGCAGCGCCACGACCTTGGCGCCGTCCTGGAGGGTGAGGGCGCCGGAGACGACGGCGGCGGCGATCTCGCCCTGGGAGTGCCCGATCACCGCGTCCGGCCGCACACCGTAGGACTCCCAGACGGAAGCCAGGGCGATCATGACGGCGAAGGTGGCCGGCTGCACGACATCGACGCGTTCCAGCGTCGGGGCCCCGGGCACCTCCCGCAGCACGTCGGCCAACGACCAGTCCACATACGGTTTGAGCGCGGCCTCGCACTCGTCAATCGCGGCGGCGAAGGCAGGTGAGTGCTCCAGCAGCCCGGCCCCCATCCCGGCCCACTGCGTCCCCTGCCCCGGGAAGACAAACGCCACCCGGCCCAAAGACGGCCCGTTACCGCGTATCCATTCCTTCCCGCCATCAAGCGACACGGCCCGGTGTTCAAACACCGCCCGCCCCGTCGCCAGAGAGAACCCCACATCCACGGGGTCCAGTCCGGCCCCCGCAGCCGAGATCCGGGCAATCTGCTCCTCCAACGCGCCCGGCGACTTCGCCGAGACGATCCACGGCACGACGGCCGGAGGCGATGCGGCCTCAGTGGACGTGGCCTCCGAAACCGGCTCCGGAGCTTCCTCCACGATCACATGCGCATTGGTCCCGCTGACCCCGAAGGAGGAGACCCCGGCCCGTCGCGGCCGGTCCTCGCCGTGACGAGCCCAGTCCACGGCTTCGGTGAGGAGGGAGACCTCCCCGGCGGTCCAATCGACCTGGGACGTGGGCTCGTCCACGTGCAAAGTCCTGGGCAGGACGCCGTGCCGCATGGCCATCACCATCTTGATGACGCCCGCCGCACCGGCCGCGGCCTGGGTGTGGCCCACGTTGGATTTGAGGGAGCCGAGCCAGAGGGGGTGTCCGTTGGGGCGTTCCTGGCCATAGGTGGCGAGGAGGGCTTGGGCTTCGATGGGGTCGCCGAGGCGGGTGCCGGTGCCGTGGGCCTCGACCGCGTCCACGTCGGACAGGGAGAGCCGCGCGTCGGCCAGCGCCTGGCGGATGACCCGTTGCTGGGACGGGCCGTTCGGCGCTGTGAGGCCGCTGCTGGCACCGTCCTGGTTGACCGCCGAACCCCGGACGACGGCGAGCACCGGGTGGCCGAGGCGGCGGGCGTCCGACAGCCGCTCCACCAACAGCATTCCGGCGCCCTCGGACCAGCTCGTGCCGTCCGCCGCCGCCGCGAAGGACTTGCAGCGCCCGTCCGGCGCGAGGCCCCGCTGACGGCTGAACTCCACGAAGGTGGCGGGCGTGGACATCACGGCGACGCCGCCGGCGAGCGCCATGTCGCACTCGCCGCGGCGCAGCGCCTGCACCGCCAGATGCAGCGCCACCAGCGACGACGAGCACGCGGTGTCCACCGTGACCGCCGGGCCCTCCAGGCCGAGCACGTAGGAGACCCGGCCGGAGGCGACGCTGCCCGAGTTCCCGGTGCCGAGGTAGCCCTCGATGCCCTCGGGGACTTCGGCGAGCCGGGTGGCGTAGTCGTGGTACATCACGCCCGTGAAGACGCCGACCGCCGTGCCGCGCACGGCGGCGGGCGCGATCCCGGCCCGTTCGAACGCCTCCCACGAGGTCTCCAGCAGGAGCCGCTGCTGCGGGTCCATGGCCAGGGCCTCGCGCGGCGAGATGCCGAAGAAGTCCGGGTCGAAGTCGCCGGCGTCGTGCAGGAAACCGGCTTCCTTGACGTAGCTCTTGCCGGCGCGGTCGGGGTCTGGGTCGTAGAGCTCGGCCAGGTCCCAGCCGCGGTCGGTGGGGAAGCCGGAGATGGCGTCCGTGCCGTCGGCGACCAGTCGCCACAGGGCTTCGGGGGAGTCCACGCCGCCGGGCAGTCGGCAGGCCATGCCCACGATCGCGATCGGCTCGTGTGCCCGGGACTCCAGCTCGTTGACGCGCCCACGGGCTTGGTGGAGATCGGCCGTGGCACGCCGGAGGTAGTCGAGGTACTTCTCTTCGTTGACCGTGGACACGTTGTCCCTTTCAGGCACTCGGGGTACGCGATCGAGGGGGTGGGGGTGGGCGGCCGGACGGGACCGCTGCTGTTCCCGTCCGGCTGTCCGTGGTGGTGCGGGGTGTTCGTCGTCCGGGTTCACGGCGTTCCGGTTCCGGTGCCGAGCTCTCCGTCGAGGAGGTCGAAGAGCTCGTCGGCGGAGGCGTTGAGGAAGTCCGGAGTGTTCGGTGCGTCCGGGGTGTTCGGAGTGTTCGGTGTGTTCGGAGTGTTCGGTGTGCTGCCCTCGTTCGCCGGGCCGGTGGGGGTAGGGGGCACCTTCGCGCCGGTGGGTTCGTCGGCCGCGCCGCCGTCCACCAGGGAGCGCAGGGAACGGAGCAGGTCGCCGATGTCCGCGCGTTCCCGTTCGCTGGGCAGCGACGCCAGGGCGAACGCGGTCTCCAGCCGGGTCAGTTCGGCCAGTACGGCGGCGGGGTCCGCGGTGCCTGTCTTCCCGGGACCGGGGTTGGCGCCGCCTTCCCCACCCCCGGCCGCCGAGGACCGGGGCAGCTCGGCGTCCAGGTGCCGGGCCAGGGCCTCGGGGGAGGGGTGGTCGAAGACCAGGGTGGAGGGCAGGCGCAGGCCGGCGACCGCGTTGACGCGGTTGCGCAGTTCCACGGCGGTCAGCGAGTCGAAGCCCAGGTCGAGGAAGCCCCGCGCCGGATCGATGGTGTGCCGGCCGGCGTGCCCGAGCACCTCGGCCACCTCGTCGCGGACGAAGTCCAGCAGCAGCCGCGCCCGCTCCTCGGCCCCGAGCCCGGCGACCCGCTCGGGCAGGGAAGGACCCGCGTCCGGCGCTTCCGTACTGGTCGTGCCGGTCGTGCCGGGCGTGCCGGGCGCGGTGGCGGACACGGTGTCCTGGTGGGCGCCCGCTCCCTGCCGCCGTACGGAGCCGGTTTGCGGCACCACCTCGGAGAGCAGGGCGGGCACCCCTCCGGGCGCCCCTCCCCGAACTCCGGTCCCGGGCGCCGGGTCCGCCTCCCCAAGACCCGCGATGTCCAGACGCAGCGGCAGGAGCACCGCGTGGTCGGTGCGCAGCGCGGCGTCGAAGAGGGCGACGCCCTCCGCCGTGGTGAGCGCGCCGATCCCGGCGCGGCGCATCCGGCGCAGGTCCGCGGTGCCGAGGCCGCCCGTCATGGCGCTGCGCTCCTCCCACATGCCCCAGCCGAGCGCCAGCGCGGTGCGGCCGTCGGCCCGCCGTTCGGCGGCGAGCGCTTCGAGGAAGGCGTTGGCCGCCGCGTAACCGCCCTGCCCGGCCGAGCCGAACGCCGCCGCGGCCGACGAGAAGAGCACGAACGCCGCGAGGTCCGCGTCGGCCGTCAACGCGTGGAGGTTGAGCGCCGCGTCGACCTTGGGCCGCAGCACGGTGGTCAGCCGGTCGGGCGTCAGACCGCCGATGACGGCGTCGTCGACCGTGCCCGCGGCGTGCACCACGGCGGTCAGCGGATGGTCCGCGGGCACCGACGCCAGCAGCCGCGCCACCGCGTCGCGGTCGGCCACGTCGCACGCCGCCACGGTGACCGCCGCGCCCGCCGCCTCCAACTCCGCCACCAGGTCGGCGATGCCGGGCGCGGCCGGACCACGCCGCCCCGCCAGCAGCAGCCGGCGCGCCCCGGCCGTGTGCACCAGGTGCCGGGCGAGGACACCGGCCAGCGTGCCGCCGGCACCGGTGATCAGGACCGTGCCGTCCGGGTCCAGCGGGCGCGCGTCCGGGCTCGGCGTGACGTCGGCGGGTGCCAGCCGGGCCGCGTACGGCCGGCCGGCGCGCAGCGCGAGCTGCGGCTCGGCGCTCTCCAGCGCGTGGCGCAGGCACCCGTACGAGGCGGTGTCTTCGTCCAGGTCCAGCAGCAGGACGCGGCCGGGGTTCTCGGTCTGCGCGGAGCGGACGAGGCCCCACGCCGCCGCGTGCGCCGGCGACACCGGCACCCGGTCGCGGCGGACACCGCCGTCGCCGGGCTCCGGCTGGTGGACCCGCGCGGCACCCCGGGTGACGACGACCAGCCGGGAACCGGCGTACCGCCCGTCGTCCAGCCACCGCTGGAGCAGTTCCAGCGTCCGCCGCACGGCCGCGTACACCGCCTCGCGCCCGCCGGCCTCGGCCGCCACGGGCAGCGGGGCCAGCACGGTCCGGGGGGCCGGGGCCCCAGCGTCCACGGCCCGGCCGAGCGCCGCCAGGTCCGGGACGGACCGGGGGCGGACGCCGCCGTGCTCCAGCGCCGCGGCGACCTTCAGGTCGTCCTCGCCCAAGACGACGAGGGTGGGGTCGGCGGAGTCTTCGTCCGCGGAGGCGGACGGGTCGGGCGCGTCCGAGGGTGTGTCGGGAGAGGTTTCCGAGGGGGACGTGTCGGGGGTGGAGGTGTTCGAGGTGGAGTTGTCCGAGGCGGGTGTGCCCGGTGCGGACGTGCCTGTGGCGGACGTTTCCAGGACGGACGTCTCCAGAACGGACGTGCCCGGCACGGACGCCGATGCACCCGGGAGGGCACCCGTGACCATCATCGGCAGCGGGCGCCACTCCACCCGATACATCAGCCCCGCACCCCGCACCGCCGCCAGTTGCTCCGCCGAGACCGGGCGCAGCACCAACCGGTCGACGGTGACCAGCGGGCGGCCGTCCCGGTCCGCGAGCGACAGCGACACCGTGTCGTCCCCCACGGAGACCAGCCGCACCCGGGCCGTGGCGGCCCCGGCGGCGTGCACGGTCAGTCCCTCCCACACGAACGGCAACCGGATCCGTTCGGGCTCGTCCACCAGGCCGCCGACCGCGATGGCGTGCAGGGCCGCGTCCAGCAGCGCCGGGTGGACGCCGCACCGGGGGGCGTCCGCAGCAGCCCCTTCGGGCAGTGCCACCTCGGCGAAGACCTCACCGTCCCGGCGCCACACGGCCCGCAGTCCCCGGAACGCCGGACCGAAGTCCAGCCCCCGCCCGGCCAGCCGCTCGTACAGACCGTCGAGCGGCACGGACTGTGCGTCACGTGGCGGCCAGTTCATGGGGAACCCGAGCGACCCGGAGGCGCCCGCGCCAGCCTCCGCGCCCGTGGCCACGCCCGCGCCCGTGTGCCCGTCTGCGCCCATGTGTCCGTCTGCGCCCGCATTCACGCCCGCGCCCATGCGCTCGTCCACGCCGGTGTTCGCGTCGGCGCCCGCATGCGCATTGGCGCCCGCGTGCACGCCCGCGGCAGGTGCCAGTGTGCCGGTCGCGTGGTGGGTCCACGGCGCCCGGCCGCCGGAGGGCGCGTCCTCCGGCCGGGAGTGGACGTCCACCGTGCGGGTGCCCGCGGCATCCGCGCCGCCCACCGTGACGCGCAGGGCGACGCCGCCGCGTGCGGGCAGCGCCAGCGGCGCCCGCAGGGCGAGTTCGCTCACCACCGGGCAGCCGGTCGCCTCGCCCGCTCGCGCGGCGAGCTCGGCGAACGCGGTCCCCGGCAGCAGCACGGTGTCCATGACCGCGTGGTCGGCCAGCCACGGCTGGGTGTGCCGGGAGAGGCGCCCGGTGAACAGGAGCCCGTCGCGGTCCGGGAGGCTGATCGCGGCACCCAGCAGCGGGTGGTCCGCGTCCCCCAGACCCAGCCCGGCCGGGTCCGTCGCCGGAGCGCCGGCGGGCCGCGCGTCCAGCCAGTACCGGCTGCGCTGGAACGCGTACGTGGGCAGGTCCACCCGGCGGGCGCCCGAGCCCGCGAAGCAGGCGCGCCAGTCCGGCCCCGCGCCGTGCACGTGCGCGCGGGCCAGCCCGGTCAGCAGCGCGTCGGCCTCCGGCCGGTCACCGCGCAGCAGGGGGACGAGAACGGGGCGGCCGGTGAAACCGGTACGGCCCGGGGTCCCCTCGCCGACCGGTCCGGACACGGCAGGCGCCGCCCCGGCACCCGACCGCGAGACGCCACGACCGGCGCTCTCCTCGGCCCCGGCGCGCCCTTCCGGCTCGTCGGCCGTGTCGGTTCCGGCGGCCGTTTCCGGCCTGGCGGCTGTCTCCGGTCCGTCGGCTGTCTCCGGTTCGTCGGCGGGCTCCGCGAGGCAGTCCGCGGCCATCGCCGTGAGCACCCCGTCCGGGCCCAGTTCGACGTACGTGCGCACGCCGTTCTCCCGCAGGCTCCGTACGCCCTCGTGGAAACGGACGGTGCCGCGGACATGCCGGACCCAGTACTCGGGGTCGCACAGCTCCGCCGCACCGGCGGGCGCGCCGGTGACGTTGGAGACGACCGGGAGGCGCGGCGGGTGGAAGGTCAGCCCCGCCACGACCGTGCGGAACGCGTCCAGCATGGCGTCCATGCGCGGCGAGTGGAACGCGTGGCTGACCCGCAACCTGCGCGTCTTGCGCCCCCGCTCGGCACCCCAGTGCTCCGCCGCCTCCGCGACGGCGTCCTCGTCACCGGCGAGTACCGTCGCGTACGGGCCGTTCACCGCGGCCAGGCCCAGCCGGTGTTCCCGGCCCTCCAGATACGGCAGCACCTCGTCCTCGCGGGCCTGCACGGCGAGCATCGCGCCCCCGGCCGGGAGCGCCTGCATCAGCCGGCCGCGGGCGGTGACCAGGGCGGCGGCGTCCGCCAGATCGAGGACGCCCGCCACGTGCGCGGCGGCGATCTCCCCGACCGAGTGACCGATCAGGAAGTCGGGACGCATCCCCCAGCCCTCGACGAGCCGGAACAGCGCGACCTCCAGCGCGAACAGCGCGCTCTGCGTGTAGTGCGTCTGGTGCAGCAACCGCCCCGCGTCACTCCCCTCGGCCGCGAACATCACCTCCCGCACCGGCCGGTCCAGATGCCGGTCGAGCTGCTTGCAGACCTCGTCCAGCGCACGGGCGAACGCCGGGAAACGCGCCGCCAGCTCACGCCCCATGCCGTGACGCTGACTGCCCTGCCCGGCGAAGAGGAAGGCGGTGGCGCCGGGCTCGGCCGTCCCCCGGACGACCTGGGCCGCGCTGCCGCCCTCGGCCAGCGCGTCCAGCGCCCGCAGCAGCCCGGGCAGGTCGGAACCGGTCAGCGCGGCCCGGTGGGGGAAGTGCGTCCTGCCGGTGGCGAGGGAGTAGCCGACGTTCCGGAGCAGCGCGGCGCCGGTGAGCGGGGCGGCTTCCTCCGGGCCGGGGGTCGCCGTCGTCGGCTCTTCCGCGTCTGCCTGCTCGGCGGAAGTCTTGGACGGGCCGGAGACTGCGGACGGGCCGGAGGCTTCGGACGGGCCGGAGGTTTTGGAGTCTTCGGACGCCTCGAACGCCTCGGACGTTCCGTCCGCTTCATCCGTTTCATCGGAAAGGGTTGCGGACGGATACGAGGCGGCCAAATGGTCGCGTAGGGCCGCCGCCTGGGCGCGCAGCGCCTGCGGGTCCTTGGCGGACAGCACCCACGGCAGGACGACGGAGCCGGACCCTTCCCCGGACTCGCCCCCGGTTATTGACGACCCGACCCCGGACCCGTCCGCAGGCACCGACGCCTCGTCCCCGGACACGCCCTCGACCACTGACGGCCCGCTCCCGGACGCCTCCGCCCACGAATCCCCATCCCCGGCAGCAGGCTGCTCCACCACCACATGCGCGTTGGTGCCGCTGATCCCGAAGGACGAGATCCCGGCGCGCCGCGGTCGGCCGTCCTCCGCCACCCAGTCCATGGGCTGGGTGAGCAGCGAGAGCCCACCGGTCGACCAGTCGATGTGCGGGCTCGGCTCGTCCGCGTGGAGGGTCTGGGGCAGGAGGCCGTGCCGCATCGCCAGCACCATCTTGATGACGCCGGCCACGCCGGCCGCCGCCTGGGTGTGCCCGATGTTCGACTTCACGGAACCGATGGCCAGGGGCCGTCCCTCCGGCCGCCGCCGCCCGTATGTGGCCTGAAGAGCCTGGACCTCGATGGGGTCGCCGAGCGCGGTGCCGGTGCCGTGGGCCTCGACCGCGTCCACGTCCGCGGCCGTCAGCCGGGCGTCGGCCAGCGCCTGCTGGATCACCCGCTGCTGCGAGGGACCGTTCGGCGCGGTGAGGCCGTTGCTGGCACCGTCCTGATTGACGGCCGTACCCCGGACCACCGCCAGGACGCGGTGCCCGTTGCGGCGGGCGTCCGACAACCGCTCGACGAGCAGCATGCCCAGGCCCTCCGCGGCGCCGAAACCGTCGGCCCGCGCGGAGAAGGCCTTGCACCGGCCGTCCGCGGCGAGCGCCCGCTGTCGGCTGAACTCCACGAACATGTGCGGGGTCGACATCATCGCCACCCCGCCCGCGAGCGCGAGGTCGCACTCGCCCGAACGCAGCGCCCGCACGGCCAGGTGCAGCGCCACCAGGGACGAGGAGCAGGCCGTGTCGATGGTGGTCGCCGGGCCCTCCAGGCCGAAGGTGTAGGCGATGCGCCCGGACGCCACGCTGGCCGTGCTGCCGGTGAGCAGGTAGCCCTCGACGTCCCGGGGCGGCCGGGCGATCCGGGACGCGTAGTCCTGGTAGGTCAGGCCGACGAAGACGCCCGTCCGGCTGCCGCGCAGCGACGCGGGCGCCACCCCGGCCCGTTCGAACGCCTCCCACGATGCCTCCAGCAGCATCCGCTGCTGGGGGTCCATGGCCAGCGCCTCGCGCGGCGAGATGCCGAAGAACTCCGGGTCGAAGTCCGCGGCGTCGTGCAGGAACCCGCCCTCGCGGGCGTAGGTGGTACCGGCGCTGGCCGGGTCCGCGTCGTAGAGGGATTCGAGGTCCCAGCCCCGGTCGGTGGGGAACGCGGAGATGGCGTCACCACCGGACCGCAGCAGCTCCCACAACGCCTCCGGCGTGCGGATACCGCCCGGGTAGCGGCAGCTCATCGCGACGATGGCGATCGGCTCGGCGATCGGCTCGGAGGTGGGGTCGGCGACGTCGGCCTCCCCGGCGGCGTTCGTGCCGGTTCCCCGCGCGCTACGGACGCGGGCCCGGCCTCCGAGCCCGGCGCCCGCCGCGACCTTCGCGTATTCCCTATCGCCCCCTTCGCCCCCTTCACCTGCTTCGTTCTCGTCCTCGTCACCGAGCAGTTCGGTGCGCAGCCGGGACGCCAGAGAGAGCGGCGTGGGGTGGTCGAAGACGAGGGTGGCCGGGAGCTGGACGCCGGTGGCCGTGGTCAGGCGGTTGCGCAGCTCCACCCCGGTGAGCGAGTCGAACCCGATGGCCTTGAAGGCCCGGTCCTCCTCGACCTCCTGGGGCGAGGCCAGCCCGAGCACCGTGGCCACCTGCTGACGCACGATGTCCAGCAGCATCCGGTCCCGCTCTTCCGCGGTCGCGGCGGCCAGCCGTTCGCCCAGCCGTTCGCTCAGCGTGGAGGCGTCGCGGCTGGGCTGAGCACCGCCGGTCCCCTGCGCCGCCGCGCCCGCCGCCACGATCCGCCGCACCTCCGGCAGATCCTCGATCAGGGGCTGCGGACGCGCGGCGGTGTACGCCAGGTAGAACCGGTCCCACTCGATGTCGGCGATGGTGACCGTCGTCTCGTCCTGCTCCAGGGCGGACCCCAGAGCCGCCAGCGCCAGCTCCGGGTCCATGCCGGGCACGCCGTGCCGCCGGAGCCGTTCGCCGACGGAGTCCTCCGCCATGCCGCTCCCGGCCCACGGCCCCCAGGCGATGGAGGTCGCCTTCTCGCCCCGGGCCCGGCGCTGCTCGGCGAGCGCGTCGAGGAAGGCGTTGTGCGGCGCGTAGTTGCCCTGGCCGGGAATGCCCAGCGTGCCGGAGACCGACGAGAACAGCACGAAGGCCGACAGATCCATGCCCCGCGTCAGCTCGTCCAGCAGCACCGCCGAGACCACCTTCGCCGGCAGGGCGCGGGCGATCTGCTCGGGGGTGAGCTGCTCCAGCACCGCGTCGTCGAGGACCGCGGCTGTGTGGTAGATGGCGGTGAGGGGGTGTTCGGTGGGGATGGTGTTGAGGAGGTTTTTGAGTTGGTGGGGGTTGGTGGTGTCGCAGGTGGTGATGGTGGTGGTGGTTCCCAGTTCGTGGAGCTCGTTGACGAGTTGGTTGATTCCGGGGGTGTTGGGGCCTTGGCGGCTGGTGAGGTGGATGTGGGGGGTGCCGTGGTGGGCGAGCCAGCGGGCGATGTGGTGGGCGAGTGCTCCGGTGCCGGTGATGAGGGTGGTGCTGTGGGGGTGGGGTTTGAATGTGTTGGTTGTGGTTTTGCTGGGGGTGGGTGTGGGGGTGAGGCGTCGGGTGAGGGTGGTGGTGCGGATGGCGGTTT
>NZ_JBEXNM010000106.1:0-20867 GCF_040611095.1 Streptomyces sp. NPDC003077
CGGTGGCGCCCGCTCCCCGGGCGGCGCCCCCCGCGGCCCCCCCCGGCCGGTGGAGACCGCGCGGATCAGACCAGCTTCGCGTCCAGCGTGATGTTCTTGACGCCCGCCAGCGCCTGGCTCACCGGGCAGTTGGCCTTGGCGTCCTGGGCCGCGGCCTGGAAGTCCTCCTCGGACAGGCCGGGGACGGTCGCCCGGACGGTCAGGACGATGCCGGTGATGCCCTCGCCCGGCTGGAACGTGACGTCGGCCTGGGTGTCGACCTTCTCGACGGTGTAGCCCTTGCCGGCCAGGCCGTGCGAGAAGGCCATGGAGTAGCAGGACGAGTGGGCCGCCGCGATCAGCTCCTCCGGGCTCGTCCGGCCGTTGGCCTGCTCGGCGCGGGACGGCCAGCTCACCTCGTAGGTGCCGACCTTGGACGACTCCAGGGCGACGGTGCCCTTGCCCTCCAGAAGGTTGCCTTCCCAGTGGGTCTTGGCGGTGCGGGTGGTTGCCATGGTGGACGCTCCCGATTGTGGGCGACATACGTGCTGTGCTGGATCAGCTTAGTGAGCCGGGTGCCCGTTCCGGTGGCAGCGGCGGGTCCGGGCCGGGAACCGATCCCGTACGGAGCGTAAATGCATGGCCAATCCTTCTCGCCGCGTGCCCGACTGGGAGGGTTGACGAACGGGGGCGGTGGTTCCCCGGCGACACTCTGGCCGAGGTGTGGCTGTCGGTCAGCGCGCGGCGGTGGGAGGCTGCCTGCCATGGGGGCAATGCGACGCGTACGGGACGTATCTCTCGGTCGACTCATCCGACCCTTACGGGACTTACCGCGCATACACCACATGGATCACGCGCGCCGGCGGCGACACCCGCGGAACACGCGGAGGGGACGCGCGCTGGCGGTGGTGGGAGCCACGGGCGCGGCCGTCGTCGCGGTGGCGGCCTGCGAACCCACCGGCGGGCTCAATGTCTCGTCCGTGGCCGTCACCACCGACCACGCCGGCACGCGGACGCTGGAAGCCGCGGGCATCGACGTCCGCTGGCTGAGCTGTACCGCCACGTACGAGGACAACGGCCGGACGGCCACGGCATCGACGGCCAGTCCCCCGGGGCAGACGGTCGCGATCGTGGACTGCCAGGGCGGCACCGCCCAGGAACGGCGGATCACCATCACGGGACGGGTGACGGACGTGGTGGAGGGGCGGTGCGTCCGGGGCAGCCTGGTGGCGCGGGTCGACAGCCGCGTCGTCTTCAGCGTCAACGTCCTGGGCGACTGCAGCAGCGACGTGCCCACCCAGTACCCGTCCGGTACCGGTCAGCCTTCCTTCACACCCCCCGCCACGTCGGAGCCGCCGCAGCCCGCCCCCAGTGACTCCTGCTGGGACGACGGCAAGGACGGACACGACGGCAAGAACTGGGACGAGGGCAAGGAAGGTCACGACGGCAAGGACTGGGACCAGGGCAAAGACAAGGACTGGGATCAGGGCAAGAACTGGGATGACGGGAAGGACGGGCACGACGGCAAGAACTGGGACGAGGGGAAAGACGGGCAGAACGGTAAGAACTGGGACGAGGGCAAGGAGGGGCACGACAGCAAGGACTGGGACCAGGGCAAGGACAAGAACTGGGACGACGGCAAGGACCACGACAACAACAAGAACTGGGACCAGGACAAGGACAAGAACTGGGACGACGGCAAGGACCACGACAAGAACTGGAACGACGACAAGAACAAGGACTGGAACGACGACGGCAAGCACTGCGAGAGCGGTGACAACCGGAACGACGGCAAGGACTGGAACGACGGCAAGGACTGGAACGACGGCAAGGACTGGAACGGCGACAACGGCGGCGATCAAGGCCGCGGCGACAACGCCGGCCACCACCCCGACCCTCGGGACACCTGGGCGGCGGCCCGTCAGTAGCGGGTAGGTCCGTTGCCGGGCCTCTCAGGGGAGGCCCGTGTCCGCCGCCACTCCCGGCCGCTGCGCCGCCGTGTCAGGGGTGCCCGGTACGATCCGGACGTGCGTGCGCGCGGTGCGTACGGACCGTAGATCCGGGAGGAGCCCACCGGTGGCGGGAGAACCGCAGGCCGACTGCCTGTTCTGCAAGATCGTGGCGAAGGAGGTGCCCGCGACGATCGTCCGGGAGACCGAGACGACCCTGGCCTTCCGCGACATAAATCCTCAGGCGCCGACGCACGTGCTGGTGATCCCCAAGGTGCACTACCCCAACGGTGCCGCGCTGGCCGCCGCCGAGCCGGCGATCGCGGGGGACGTGCTGCGCGAGGCGGGCGAGGTGGCGGCCGACGAGAAGATCGACGAGTCGGGCTACCGGATCATCTTCAACACCGGTCCTGGTGCGGGCCAGACCGTCTTCCACGCCCACGCCCACGTGCTGGGCGGGCGCGACCTCCAGCGCCTGGTCTGACCGGAGGACCCCGGCACCGTGTCCGTACGCGAATTCGTCGTCCTGGGGACGGCCAGCCAGGTCCCCACCCGGCACCGCAACCACAACGGTTACCTGCTGCGCTGGGACGGCGAGGGCATCCTCTTCGACCCCGGCGAGGGCACCCAGCGGCAGATGCTGCGCGCGGGAGTGGCCGCGCACGACATCGACCGGATCTGCGTCACGCACTTCCACGGCGACCACAGCCTGGGTCTGGCCGGGGTCATCCAGCGCATCAACCTGGACCGGGTGCCGCATCCGGTCACCGCGCACTTTCCCGCAAGTGGGCAGCGTTTCTTCGACCGGCTGCGGTACGCCACGGCCTACCGGGAGACGGTCGACCTGGGGGAGGAGCCGGTGTCCGCCGACGGCGTGCTCGCCCGCACGCCCGCGTACACACTGGAGGCGCGCCGGCTCTCCCATCCGGTGGAGTCCTTCGGCTACCGCCTCGTCGAGCCGGACGGCCGGCGGATACTGCCCGAGCGGCTCGCGGCGCACGGCATCAAGGGCCCGGACGTCGGGCGTCTCCAGCGTGAGGGTTCCTTGCGGGGGGTCGCCCTGGAGGAGGTCAGCGAGGTGCGGACCGGCCAGCGGTTCGCCTTCGTGATGGACACCCGGCTGTGCGACGGGGTGCGGGAGCTGGCCGAGGGCTGCGACCTGCTCGTCATCGAGTCGACCTTCCTGGACGAGGACGTCGATCTGGCCACCGAGCACGGTCACCTCACGGCGGGGCAGGCGGCCGAGGTGGCGGTCGCGGCGAACGTCCGTCACCTGGTGCTGACGCACTTCTCGCAGCGTTACTCCGACCCGGAGGAATTCGAACGCCAGGCGAGGGCCGCCGGTTTCACGGGGGAGCTGACCGTGGCGCGGGATCTGATGCGGGTGCCGGTGCCGAAGCGCCGCTGAGCGGGGGCCGACCCGGAGGGTGCCCCATATGGGCTCTCCCCGTCCCGCGGCGGCAGGCATGGTGTGCGCTCCCGCAAGGGAAAGCGCACACCGCGCTTCGGGAGACCCGCCCTTACGGCAGGAAGTACATCGGGTTCGGCAGCTTGAAGGTCTTGTCGGCGTAGCCGCCGTTGAGGTCGCTGTACTGGTCGCCGAAGTTGGCCACGATGTTGTAGCCGAGCGACTCGATGTGCTTGCGGGTGCCCGACTTGAACTCCACCGTGGAGCACTTGGTGCCGCACGCCAGGTAGGCCGGCGGGTGCTGCTTGTCCTTCAGGTAGACGTGCTTGCGGTCCAGCGCGACGTTGTACCCGACGTTCTTGAGGTTGCGCACGCTCCAGGCGCGCTGCGCCTCCTTGCGCCCGGTCACGAAGAAGACCTCGTAACCCTGCTTGTGTGCCCGGTTGACCAGGCTGTTCATGCCGAACACCGGCTCCATGTCGGTGGACTTCAGGTACGCGTCCTGAGCCTGCTCGGTGTGGTGGAAGCCCACCTGGAGCTCGTAGTTGTAGGTGAGCAGGGTGGTGTCGTCCATGTCGAGGACGATGGCGGGCTTCTTCTTGCCCTTCCCCTGCTTCTTGATGGCGTCGGTCAGGTACCGCTCGGCCTTCGCCTCGATGCCGCGCACCTGCTTGGCGTAGTTGCTGCGCGGCGAGGCGTAGTGCTGCCCGTCGGCCTTCACCGTGTCGCCGTAGTACGCCTTGATCTTGTCCTGTACCTGGCTGAGGTTGGGGACCTCTTTGTCGGTCCGCGGGACGGAGTGCTCGGCGGTGGCCTGGCCGATGCCGAAGAGGGCGGTGCCGGCGACGGCCGCGGCGATCGCGGAGACGCCGATGCGCGTGCGAACGTGCATGGTGCTTGGCTCCTTTGGGTGGGGGAGGGACGTAGTAGGTGTAGCAGGGCTGGTGGGCCGCTATCTACGCGCGGAGATTCAACGGTTGGTAAAAGGTGCAATGGTTGAAAGGAGCAGCAATGCGAGGGGCGTCGGAGGTCCGGGCGCTATCGGGCGGATCATAGGAAAAGGGTGCGTTCTGGTCGTCCTGGAAACCCGTATCCCCGGTGCGGCGCTCCGTTCCCACCACCCGCACGGCCCCGGTCGGAGCGCCCCGGACCCAAGCCCCCTGGGCGGCGCCCGTCGGCCCGCGTACCGTAATGGTCCCGTAGGTGATCTTTGAGAGGGGCTGTCCGATGGCACAGGAAGTACGCGGCGTCATCGCGCCGGGCAAGAACGAACCGGTCCGGCTGGAGACGATCCTCGTGCCGGACCCCGGCCCGGGTGAGGCCGTGGTCAAGGTGCAGGCGTGCGGGGTGTGCCACACCGACCTGCACTACAAGCAGGGCGGCATCAACGACGACTTTCCCTTCCTGCTGGGTCACGAGGCGTCGGGCGTGGTCGAGTCCGTGGGCGAGGGGGTGACGGACGTCGCGCCCGGCGACTTCGTCATCCTGAACTGGCGTGCGGTCTGCGGCCAGTGCCGCGCGTGCCTGCGCGGGCGCCCGCAGTACTGCTTCAACACCCACAACGCCCGGCAGAAGATGACGCTGACGGACGGCACGGAGCTGACCCCGGCGCTCGGCATCGGCGCGTTCGCCGACAAGACGCTGGTGGCGGCCGGGCAGTGCACCAAGGTCGACCCGGGCGTGTCCCCGGCCGTGGCCGGCCTGCTGGGCTGCGGCGTCATGGCGGGCATCGGCGCGGCCATCAACACCGGCGGCGTGACCCGCGGCGACTCCGTCGCGGTCATCGGCTGCGGTGGGGTGGGCGACGCGGCGATCGTCGGCGCCCGGCTGGCGGGCGCGGCGCGCATCATCGCCGTGGACATCGACGACCGCAAGCTGGAGACGGCCAAGGGGATGGGTGCCACCCACACCGTCAACTCACGTTCGGCCGACCCGGTGGACGCCATCCGCGAGCTGACCGGTGGTTTCGGCGCGGACGTCGTGATCGACGCGGTGGGCCGTCCGGAGACCTACCGGCAGGCGTTCTACGCCCGTGACCTGGCCGGGACGGTCGTCCTGGTCGGCGTGCCGACGCCCGAGATGCTGCTCGAACTGCCGCTGCTGGATGTGTTCGGCCGGGGCGGCGCGCTCAAGTCGTCCTGGTACGGCGACTGCCTGCCCTCCCGGGACTTCCCGATGCTGATCGACCTGCACCAGCAGGGGCGGATCGACCTGGGCGGTTTCGTCACCGAGACGATCGCGATCGACGAGGTCGAGAAGGCGTTCGAGCGGATGCACGCGGGTGACGTGCTGCGTTCGGTGGTGACCCTCTGATGGCCGCGCGCATCGACCACCTCGTCACCTCCGGCACGTTCTCGCTCGACGGCGGTACGTGGGAGGTGGACAACAACGTCTGGATCGTCGGGAACGACGACGAGGCGATCGTCATCGACGCCGCGCACGACGCCGAGGCCATTCTCACCGCGCTCGGTGACCGGACGCTGCGCGCGATCATCTGCACGCATGCGCACAACGATCACATCGACGCGGCGCCGACGCTGGCGTCCCGCACCGGTGCGATGATCCATCTGCATCCGGCCGATCTGCCGCTGTGGAAGCAGACGCACCCCGACTGGGCGCCGGAGGCGGAGCTGGCGGACGGGCAGGTGCTGACGATCGCCGGGACCGACCTGACCGTGCTGCACACGCCCGGGCACGCTCCGGGGGCGGTGTGCCTGTATGCGCCCGAGCTGAACACGGTGTTCACGGGGGACACGCTGTTTCAGGGTGGGCCCGGGGCCACGGGGCGGTCGTTCTCGGATTATCCGACGATCGTGACGTCGATTCGGGAGCGGTTGTTCGCGCTGCCGCCGCAGACGGTGGTGCGGACGGGGCACGGGGCGTCGACGTCCATCGAGGCGGAGGCGGCTCGGCAGGGGGAGTGGCGGCCGTAGCCGTCCCCTGGGGCCGGGTGTCCCGACGGCGTAGGTCGCCGTTGGGACACCCGGCCCTTGCGTGTCTCCACGGGTGGGCGGTGTCTCCGCCTCGGCTGGGGCTGGTCGGTGGGTGGCGCGGGGTGATCATTGGGTGCCGGTGAACGCCGGAGACGTTCTCCTCAAGCGCCGGACGGGTTTGATGGGGCGGGCGTCGTCGTAGGGGGTGGAGGCCGCCGGATGGGCCAGAGGAGCGGTCTCAGGTGCTGGTGCACGCCGGTGATGTCGTCCTCGATCGCCGGACGGGCTTGATGGGGCGGGTCTCGTCGCAGGGAGTGAGGGGCGGGCGGGGTGGAAAGGGCAGGAGTTCATGCCTTGGCGGCTCCGCCCTTCACCCCCGCCCGTTCCAGGATCCTCGCCGCCACCGCCGGGGAGTCCACCAGGGGATGCAGTGCCAGTGCGCGCAAGGCGGCGGTGGGGTCCTGACCGGTGGCCGCGGTCAGGGTGGCGCGTTCGACGGATTTGACCTGGAGGAGCAGGCCCAGCATGTGGTCGTTCAGGGGGGCGCAGGGGAGGGGGTGGGCGCCGGTGGCGTCCACCTCGCAGACTGTTTCGATGATGGCGTCGGGTGCCATCTGGGGGATCGTCGTGCCGTTGGGCACGTTCAGGATGAGCTGGGTGCGGCGGTCGCCCGCGATGGCGTGCATCAGGGCGAGGGCCACCTGGTCGTAGCCGCCGCCCTCCAGGTCGTGGCTGTCGCGCTGCCAGCCTCCACTGGCGGCGCGGCCCTCGGCCATGTAGGTCTCCTCGCGCTGCCGCCGGGTGCGTTCCCACAGGTCGTACGCCTGGTGGGGTGCCGCGGCGGCCTCCGTGAAGAAGTCGCCCTGCTGGTGGTCGAGGAATTCGCCGCGGGTCTGGTCCGCGTCCAGCGCGGAGCGCAGGGTTTCGCGGCGGAAGTAGTAGTAGTGCAGGTACTCGTTCGGGAGGGCGCCCAGCGCGCGCAGCCACGTGGCGCCGAACAGCCTGCCCTCCTCGAAGGTGCCCAGGGCGGCGGGGTCGGCCAGGAGGCCCGGCAGCAGTTCCTTGCCGTCGGCACGCAACGAGCGCAGCCAGCCGAGGTGGTTGAGCCCCACGTAGTCGTACGAGAGTCGCGCGGCCGGGTCGGCGCCGGCGGCCCGGGCGGCCCGCCGTACGAGGCCCACGGGGGAGTCGCAGATGCCGATGACGCGCTCGCCCAGGATCCGCGCCATGGCCTCGGTCACCATGCCCGCCGGATTGGTGAAGTTGATCAGCCAGGCGCCGGGGGCGAGCGCCGCCACCCGTTCGGCGATGCGCAGCGCCTCGGGGATCGTCCGCAGCCCGTACAGGACGCCGCCCGCGCCGACCGTCTCCTGGCCCAACACGCTTTCGGCCAGGGGGATCCGCTCGTCCCGGACCCGTCCGGCGGTACCGCCCACCCGGATGGCGGAGAAGACGAAGTCCGCCCCGGCCAGCGCCTCGTCCAGGTCACCGGTGATCCGGACGCGGACGGGTGCGGTGCGTCCCTCGGACTGCCGGTCCAGGATGGCGGCGATGACGCCGAGGCGGGCCGCGTCGGTGTCGTACAGCGTCAGTTCGGAAACGGCCGTCGACGGATCGTCCAGCAGGGCGCGGTGCACCAGGGGTACCCGGAAACCACCGCCGCCGAGAATGGTGAGCCTCATGGGGCGGAAGGTATCGCAGCATCGGGCACACTTGCGGCACGCACGGGAGGAAGGGGTAGCACGGTGAGCATTTTCGACGTTCAACAGGGGGCGTGCTCGGGACAGTCGGGGCCGCCGGTCCCGGTCCTGGACCCACTGGCCGCCGTACGTGCCGAGGGCGACCCGCCCACCGACGTCTACCTCACCGGCCGGGTCTTCCTCGACATCATCTTCACCGGCCTGGACTCCGCCCCCGTGCGCGGCACCGAATCCTGGGCCCGCGGCATGGGGTCCAGCCCCGGCGGCGTCGCCAACATGGCCACCGCGCTGGCCCGCCTGGGGCTGCGCACCTCACTGGCCGCCGCGTTCGGCGACGACATGTACGGCGAATACTGCTGGGACGCCCTCGAACAGGGCGAGTGCGTCGACCTCTCGCTCTCCCGCCGGGTGGCCGGCTGGCACTCGCCGGTCACCGTCTCCATGGCGTACGAGGGCGAGCGCACGATGATCTCGCACGGCCACGAGGCGCCGCCCGCGGAGACCGCGCTCGCGGCCTTCGACGGCCAGCACGCCCCCGGCTGCCCGCCGCCCACCCGCGCCTGCGTGGCCGCCCTCGTGCCCGGCGGCGGCGAGGGCTGGCTCGGCTGCGCGGCGGGCCGGGGCAGCCGGATCTTCGCCGACGTGGGCTGGGACGACACCGGCCGCTGGGACCCGGCCGACCTGACCGACCTCCAGCACTGCGAGGCGTTCCTGCCCAACGCCCAGGAGGCGATGCGCTACACCCGCACGGACTGCCCGCGCGCCGCCGCCCACAAGCTCGCCGACCTGGTGCCGCTCGCCGTGGTCACCATGGGGGAGGAGGGCGCGTACGCGGTGGACGGCCGGACCGGCGAGACGGCCCAGGTCCCGGCCATCGCGGTCGAGGCGCTGGACCCGACCGGGGCCGGGGACGTGTTCGTCGCGGGGTTCGTCACCGGCACCCTCGCCGAGTGGCCGCTCGCCGACCGGCTGGCCTTCGCGGGGCTGACCGCCGCCCTGTCGGTGCAGGAATTCGGGGGCTCGCTGTCCGCGCCGGGCTGGGTGGAGATCGCCGCCTGGTGGCAGCACGTCCGCTCGTACGACGACCAGGACCCGGCGGCGCTGAGCCGCTACGCCTTCCTGGACGCGCTGCTGCCCACGGCGGGGCGGGCCTGGCCGCTGGCCCGCGCGCTCCCGACGATCGGGTTCCGGCGGCCGGCGTGAGGGGCGGGGGAGCGGCCGGTGGGAGGGGCGGGGGAGCGCTCGGCGTGGGGAGTGGAGGAGCGGTCGGTGTGGGGGGTGGATGACGGCCGGTGTCAGGGGTGGCAGGGGGCCCGGACGGTCCGGCGTGCGTTCCGGGCCACCCCGCCTCGTAAGGGCGTGGTCACTCGGCGTGAGAAACGGGTACACGGCTGACAGGGGGCCGGGCCACCCGCGTCCCCCCACCGCCGGTAAAACTCTCGGGCTTGTCAGTGCACCGTCGTACCCTGGGTACCCCAGGGAGGGCGTGTTCCAGGCCCCCTCTAACGAGCATCCATCGAGCATTCGGCAACGATCGGGGGTTGAGCAGGCCACAGGGCCGGCCCATGACTCAGACACCCATGCGACCGCAGGCACACGCCCAGTTCACCGTCCCGGCCAAGCACCCCATGGTGACGGTCCTGGGATCGGGCGATTCCCTTCTGCGCGTCATCGAGAACGCGTTCCCGGCCACCGACATCCACGTGCGGGGCAATGAGGTCAGCGCGGTGGGCGACGCGAAGGAAGTCGCCCTCATCCAGCGCCTTTTCGACGAGATGATGCTGGTGCTCCGCACCGGACAACCGATGACGGAGGACGCAGTGGAACGCTCCATCGCCATGCTGCGGTCGGCGGAGAACGGCGAGAACGGGGCGAGCGAGACCCCCGCCGAGGTGCTCACCCAGAACATCCTGTCCAACCGCGGCCGGACGATCCGCCCCAAGACGCTCAACCAGAAGCGCTACGTGGACGCCATCGACAAGCACACGGTGGTCTTCGGCATCGGCCCGGCCGGTACCGGAAAAACGTATCTGGCGATGGCCAAGGCGGTGCAGGCGCTCCAGTCCAAGCAGGTCAACCGGATCATCCTGACCCGGCCCGCGGTCGAGGCGGGCGAGCGGCTGGGATTCCTGCCGGGCACGCTCTACGAGAAGATCGACCCGTATCTGCGTCCGCTCTACGACGCGCTGCACGACATGCTTGACCCCGATTCCATCCCGCGCCTGATGGCGGCGGGCACGATCGAGGTGGCGCCGCTGGCGTACATGCGCGGCCGGACGCTGAACGACGCGTTCATCATCCTGGACGAGGCGCAGAACACGAACCCGGAACAGATGAAGATGTTCCTCACCCGCCTCGGCTTCGAGTCCAAGATCGTCATCACCGGTGACATCACCCAGATCGACCTTCCGGGCGGGACGAAGAGCGGTCTGCGGCAGGTCCAGGAGATCCTCGACGGCGTGGAGGACGTGCATTTCTCGCGCCTCACCAGCCACGACGTCGTCCGGCACAAGCTGGTGGGCCGTATCGTCGACGCGTACGACAAGTACGACAGCCGTAACGAGCACACCGGCCGCGACCGGCGGTGAGCCGCCGGGCGGCCGGTTCCGCCGCCCGGAGCCGGGGCGCGCCGGCCGCCATGGCCGGTGCCCCCGTCCCAGGGGGCGCCGCCGCCCGCGCCCCGCACGGCTGTGACCCCCGAGAAGCGAGAAGACGCCAACAGATGTCGATCGACGTCAACAACGAGTCCGGAACGGACATCGACGAGCAGGCCCTCCTGGACGTGGCCCGCTACGCCCTGACCCGGATGCGCATCCACCCGCTGTCCGAGCTGTCGGTGATCGCCGTGGACGCCGATGCCATGGAGCAGCTCCACATCCAGTGGATGGACCTGCCCGGCCCCACCGATGTCATGTCCTTCCCGATGGACGAGCTCCGCCCGCCGGCCAAGGACGACGAGGAGCCCCCGCAGGGCCTGCTCGGCGACATCGTGCTGTGCCCCGAGGTGGCCGAGCAGCAGGGCCGCCAGGCGCCGACCGGCCACTCCATGGACGAGGAGCTCCAGCTCCTGACCGTCCACGGCGTCCTGCACCTCCTCGGTTACGACCACGAGGAGCCCGACGAGAAGGCGGAGATGTTCGGACTCCAGGCGGCCATCATCGACGGCTGGCGCGCCGAGCGGGGGCTCACCGGCCCCTCCCCGGCCCCCACCTTCACCTGACCGGGCCGGTCACGTGACCACCCAACTGATCGCCATCGCGGTCCTCCTCCTGGTCGTCGCCTGGCTCGCGGCCTGCGCGGAGGCCGGGCTCGCCCGCACCACCAGCTTCCGCGCCGAACAGGCGGTTCGGGCCGGGCGGCGCGGCAGCGCCAAACTGGCCGCCGTCGCCGACGACCCCACGCGCTACCTCAACCTGGCGCTGCTGGTCCGGGTCGGCTGCGAGATGGCTGCCGGGGTCGTGGTGACGTACGTCTGCCTGCGCTCCTTCGAGGAGACCTGGCAGGCGCTCGCCGTCGCCATCGGCGCCATGGTGCTCCTCTCCTACGTGGCCGTCGGCGTCTCGCCGCGCACGATCGGGCGCCAGCACCCGCTGAACACCGCCACCGCCGCCGCGTACGTCCTGCTGCCGCTGGCCCGCGTCATGGGGCCGGTGCCGCAGCTCCTGATCCTGCTGGGCAACGCGCTGACGCCGGGCAAGGGCTTCCGCAAGGGGCCGTTCGCCTCGGAGGCGGAGCTGCGCTCCCTGGTGGACCTGGCGGAACAGGAGTCGCTGATCGAGGACGAGGAGCGCCGCATGGTGCACTCCGTCTTCCAGCTCGGCGACACCCTGGTCCGCGAGGTGATGGTGCCGCGCACCGACCTGATCTCCGTCGAGCGGTACAAGACCATCCGGCAGGCGCTCACCCTCGCCCTGCGCTCCGGCTTCTCGCGCATCCCGGTGACCGGGGAGAACGAGGATGACATCGTGGGCGTCGTCTACCTCAAGGACCTCGCGCGCAAGGTCCACATCAGCCGGGACGCGGAAACCGAGCTGGTCTCCACGGCCATGCGCCCCGCCGTCTTCGTGCCCGACACCAAGAACGCCGGCGACCTGCTGCGCGAGATGCAGCGGGACCGCAACCACGTCGCCGTCGTCATCGACGAGTACGGCGGCACGGCCGGCATCGTCACCATCGAGGACATCCTGGAGGAGATCGTCGGCGAGATCACCGACGAGTACGACCGGGAGCTGCCGCCGGTGGAGGACCTGGGCGAGGGCCGCTACCGGGTCACCGCCCGGCTGGACATCGGCGACCTCGGCGAGCTGTACGGGGTGGCCGAGCTGGACGACGAGGACGTGGAGACGGTCGGCGGCCTGCTCGCCAAGCACCTGGGGCGGGTGCCGATCGCCGGGGCCACCGTCGAGGTGGACCTCTCCGAGCACCCCGGGGACCCGTCGCTGAAGGCGCTGCGGCTGACCGCGGAGTCCCCGGCCGGGCGCCGCAACAAGATCGTCACGGTGCTGTGCGAGCCGGTGCGGGCCGCGGATGAGCCGGAGGACGCGGGGGCGGGTGGGGGCGCGGGGGGCGGTGCGGGGGGCTGAGCCTGCGGGCGGGATACGCGGACGCGGGCCCCGCCACGTCCGCGTTTTCGTCCGAGTACCGGCTCGGCGCGGTGGTGCGCGCTCTCTTGTGCGGGGCAGTGGTTGGTGCGCCTTTTGTTTCGTGCGGGGCTTGAGTCTGTCGGCGGGTGCCGGTCCGGTGGGTTTTGCGCCTTTTGTTTCGTACGAGGTCGGGGCCGCCCCGGGGTACCTCCTCGCGGCAGTTGCGCTTCCCCGACGCGATGTAGGTCACCGGCCGCCGCGCCCCAGTCCGCTGCGGGGGCACCCCGGGACGTCCCCTTTCGTCGGTTTGGCGACTGATCGCCGGTGGGGGTTTCCGTGCCGGAGACCCTGTCGTCCCGCCCATCCCCCTATCCCCGTAGCCCCCATCCTCCGCATATGCTCGCCCGTATGAGCGAAGCCGCAGCGCTGGACCCGGAAGACCGCAAGATCATCACGCTCGCCCGCTCCGCGCGGGCCCGGAACGGCGTGCCCGAGGGTGCCGCCGTGCGCGACGAGACCGGCCGCACCTATGTCGCCGGTACCGTCGCGCTGGAATCCCTCGCTCTCAGCGCCCTGCGCACGGCCGTCGCCATGGCGGTCGCCAGCGGTGCGCGGTCCCTGGAGGCCGCGGCCGTGGTCTCGGACGCCGAGAAGGTGTCCGACGAGGACCTCGCGGCCGTACGCGACCTCGGCGGCGCCGGTACCCCCGTTCTTCTCGCCGGGCCGGACGGCGCCCTGCGCGCCACGGTCCAGGCGGGCTGACCCCGCCGTTCCCGCACGTGGCCGGAGGCCCGTACGTACGTCGCGTGCGGGCCTCGGCCCCGTGCGTGCGAGATCCTTCCGGGCGCGTCCGCTGCGTCGGTCCGGACCGTGGTCGGCGCTGTCCCGGGGATCGGGGAGAATGGGCGGCATGAGCGTTCGTACAGATTCCTCCGCCCCCTACCGCGCCGGCTTCGCCTGCTTCGTCGGTCGCCCGAACGCGGGCAAGTCCACTCTCACGAACGCTCTCGTCGGTACGAAGGTGGCGATCACCTCCAACCGCCCGCAGACCACCCGCCACACCGTCCGGGGCATCGTGCACCGCCCCGACGCCCAGCTCGTCCTGGTGGACACCCCGGGGCTGCACAAGCCGCGCACCCTGCTCGGCGAGCGGCTGAACGATGTCGTGCGCACCACGTGGGCCGAGGTGGACGTGATCGGGTTCTGCCTGCCGGCGGACCAGAAGCTCGGGCCGGGCGACCGTTTCATCGCCGGTGAGCTGGCCGGTATCAAGAAGACGCCGAAGGTCGCCATCGTCACCAAGACCGACCTGGTCGACTCCAAGACGCTGGCCGCCCAGCTGATCGCCATCGACCAGCTCGGCAGGGACCTGGGCATCGAGTGGGCCGAGATCATTCCGGTCTCGGCCGTGGACGCCGAGAAGTCGGCCGCCGCCGGGAAGGCCGGGGCCGGGGCGAAGAAGGACGGGGCCGGGGCGAAGGCCGGGCAGGTCTCCCTTCTTGCCGATCTTCTTGTGCCGCTCCTTCCGGAGAGCCCGCCGCTGTACCCGGAGGGCGACCTCACCGACGAGCCCGAGCAGGTCATGGTCGCGGAGCTGATCCGCGAGGCGGCCCTGGAGGGCGTGCGGGACGAACTGCCGCACTCCATCGCCGTGGTCGTCGAGGAGATGCTGCCGCGCCCGGACCGCCCCGCCGACAAGCCGCTGCTGGACATCCACGCGAACGTCTACATCGAGCGCCCGAGCCAGAAGGGCATCATCATCGGGCCCAAGGGCAAGCGCCTGAAGGACGTCGGGACGAAGTCCCGCAAGCAGATCGAGGCCCTGCTCGGCACGCCGGTCTTCCTCGACCTGCACGTCAAGGTGGCGAAGGACTGGCAGCGCGACCCCAAGCAACTCCGCAAACTGGGTTTCTGACGCCGCGTTCCGCGCCGGCCGATTACCGCGTTCCCGCCGGAATTCCGCCGGGCGCACGGTGATCGGCCGGTGTGGTCTTGAACCGACGCACCACCGTGCGCCCCCGGCGCAGGAGTTTCCGCGCGGCGTGCGCGAACAATACGGATGTCATGCCCGCAACCATGGGGACGCCGTACCGACCGCTGAGTACCATCGGCCCATGACCACAGGAATGCGCAACCTCGTGGACGATTTTCATGCCGATCCATCGGGTGCGGACGATGCGGCCTCGGCATTTCAGGCGGCGGTCGATGCTTTGTGCGGAGAAGGCGGCGGAACACTGGTCATTCCCCGTGGTCATTTCCGGGTGCACAGCCAGGGAATCCGCATTCCGGATTCCGGGAACCTCACCATCGAGGCATACGGGGCCCATATCTTCCGGAGCGACGACTCCACCGTGGAAACGTTAATGGGTGGTGGATACACCGCGACGGGATACGGCGGACCGTCGAACATGACCATTCGCGGTGGACGGTGGGACGGTGGCGCCAAGAATTCCGGGAGCCTGGACATGTTCGCCCTCTGCTCCGGCGAGAACATCCGCTACGAAGACCTGACCGTCGAGAACATCCCCAACTGGCACCCCATCGAATTCCAGGGCGTGCGGAACGGCACCGCCCGCAACTGCGTCTTCCGTGGTTTCCGGGCGGTCGACCCGGCCCGCTTCTTCTCGGAGGCCATCCAGATCCAGGAGGCCAAGGACGGGACGCACAGCGTCGACATCGTCGTGGACGGCTGCTCCGCGGACGGGTACGGCGCGCTGGTGGGCACGCACGGCGCCACGGTGGCGGGGAAGTTCCACGACGGCGTCCGTGTGGTCAACAACCGGATCACGAACAGCAAGAACTACGGAATCAGAGCCGAGAACTGGCGCAACGCGGTCATCGCCAACAATCTCCTGCAAGATTGCAATTCCGGAATCATGGTGCAGCTCATCAAGAACGCGTCGAACCCGTCGTGGTGGTGGTCGCAGACCGAGAACATCGTGATCGCCAACAACATCATGTCCCACATGGGCCTGGCCAATCAGCCCGGTGAAGGCCCCCGCTACGCGACCATCGGCGTGTACGGGCAGACCGACAAGCCCATCGAGAACGTGATCGTCACCGGGAACATCATCCGGGACTGGGCCAGTGAGAACGGCATCGCCCTGCAGAACGTGCACGAAGGCATCGTCACCGGGAATGTCGTCAAGTACTCCGAGGGTGGCGACGGTACGGCCATCGTCTTCGTCAACTGTTCCGGTGGTACCGCCGTGGGGAACAACATTCGTTACGCAGGCGCCGGAATCACCGGTGCGGAAGTCTCGACGGGGAATCGGATCGCGTTGCCGTAGGCCCGCAAACCGCCATCCTGTAGCTGGAGAGTTGTACGGAGTGAAGGTGCGGCGCGGAATTCGGTACGTGCTTGTTTTCCCCGGTTGTTGGGGGCTTCGGAAACGAAGAACCGGCCCGGTCCCCACGCGATACGACCGCGCGGCGGACCGGGCCGGTGAACAGGCGACGGTTCAGCTGCCTTCCTTGAGGACGCGGGTGATCAACTTCCGTTGTTCGGTGGTCAGGCGGGGATCGGAGCAGTAGACCGTGCGCCCGTTGACGCTGATCTGGTAGCTGAAACCGTCGGGCACTCCGATGGGTGGTGTGCCGCGGGCGTCGGCGACCGCCTGTTCGGCCAGGGCCTGCCACTCCGCGGCGTCGGGGCGCCCGGCGGTGTCCACCTCGGCGTGGCGCTCGATCCCGGCGAAACCGCCGGTGCGTCGCACTCGAATACGCATGACGGGTTCCCTACCCCGCTACGGCCGGGCTAACTGGTCGGCACGCCGACCTGGGACCAGGCCTTCAGCACGCTCTGGAGCTCGTCGCCCTCGCCGAAGCGGGCGCGTGCCGCGGCGACCGTCAGGCGGGCGAAGTCGGCGAACTGGGCGTTCTTGTCGAGTTGGCCACCGGTCAGCACGTCGTACCAGATGTGGCCCGCGCGCTCCCAGGCATTGCCGCCCAGTGCCGTGGCCAGCAGGTAGAAGGCGTGGTTGGGGATGCCGGAGTTGATGTGCACGCCGCCGTTGTCGCGCGAGGTCTTGACGTAGTCGTCCATCGTGGCGGGCTGCGGGTCCTTGCCCAGGACGTCGTCGTCGTACGCGGTGCCCGGCGCCTTCATGGAGCGCAGCGCCTCGCCCGTGACGTTGGGGCCGAGGAGGCCGGCGCCGATGAGCCAGTCGGCCTGGCTCGCGTTCTGGCCGAGCGCGTACTGCTTGATCAGCGAGCCGAAGACGTCCGACACCGACTCGTTGAGGGCGCCGGACTGGCCCCAGTACTCCAGGTTGGCGGTGTACTGCGTGACGCCGTGGGTCAGTTCGTGGCCGATGACGTCGACGGGGATGGTGAAGTCGAGGAACAGGTCGTTGTCGCCGTCGCCGAAGACCATCCGGCGGCCGTCCCAGAAGGCGTTGTCGTAGTTCTCGCCGTAGTGGACGGTGGCGTCCAGGGGCAGGCCGGCGTTGTCGATGGAGCGGCGCTCGTAGACCTTCAGGTACAGGTCGAACGTGGCACCCAGCCCGGCGTGCGCGCGGTTGACGGACGCGTCCTTGGAGGGCTTGTCGTTCTCGCTGTGCACCTTGCGGCCGGGCAGCGTCTCCTGGTGCTTGGCGTCGTAGATGGTGCGGTTGGGCTTGTCCGCGTCGGAGCGGGTGGCGGCCACGGGGAGGCCGCGGACGGTGGTGAGGCGGCGGCGGGTGCGCTGGAGGGCGTCGTGCTCGATGGTGCGCAGACCGCGTTCGGCGCGCTCGGAGTCCTCGGCCTGGGCGAGCTTGTCGAGGACATGTGGAGGCACGATGGTGCAGAAGACCGGGTTGACCGGAGTGGCTTTGGCGTCCATGCCCGGCAATGTGGCACTGGGTCATGAGGGTGTCACTCCCTGCCGCCATGATTGCTGAAATCGGGTGGATAATCGCACTTAGCCCGTTACCAAATACGCGGTCCCGCATACTGATACGGGACCGCCGCCCAAAGGAGGGCTCGGCTATGGTGCTGTGCACCATGCGTTTCGGGCTGCTTCTCCTTAGCTGCCGCGGCGAGGGCCTGTAGTCGTAGGCCGACCCCCTCCCCGCGGAGTTCGGTGGTGCGGTGATCCCACCCGTCGGCCGACACAGCGGACACCCGAGGAGCTCTGCGTCACCATGGCGAACCCGTCGACCCCGTCCAGCGCTACGAAGACCGGCGGCATGACCGTGCCGGCCCCCGCGAACGGCACCATCCCGTCCCCCAACGCCGTCGGCCGGCCCACGCCGATCACCGCCGCGACCGTCACCCAGAAGCCGTCCGGCATGCCGATCCACAAGTACGGCCGCTACGAGGCGGTGGATCTGCCGGACCGCACCTGGCCCGGGAACCGCATCACCAAGGCCCCCCGCTGGCTGTCCACCGACCTGCGGGACGGCAACCAGGCCCTGATCGACCCGATGTCGCCCGCCCGCAAGCGCGAGATGTTCGACCTGCTGGTGAAGATGGGCTACAAGGAGATCGAGGTCGGCTTCCCCTCCTCGGGCGCCACCGACTTCGACTTCGTCCGCTCGATCATCGAAGAGGGCGCGATCCCCGAGGACGTGACGATCTCCGTCCTCACCCAGGCGCGCGAGGAGCTGATCGAGCGCACCGTGGAGTCGCTGGTCGGCGCGCCGCGCGCCACCGTCCACCTGTACAACGCCACCGCGCCGGTCTTCCGGCGGGTGGTCTTCCGCGGCTCGCGCGAGCAGGTCAAGCAGATCGCCGTGGACGGCACCCGGCTGGTGATGGAGTACGCGGACAAGCTGCTGGGCGAGGAGACCGTCTTCGGGTACCAGTACAGCCCGGAGATCTTCACCGACACGGAGCTGGACTTCGCGCTGGAGATCTGCGAGGGCGTGATGGACGTCTGGCAGCCCGAGGAGGGCCGCGAGATCATCCTCAACCTGCCCGCCACCGTCGAGCGCTCCACGCCCTCCACGCACGCCGACCGCTTCGAGTGGATGTCGCGCAATCTGTCGCGCCGGGAGTTCATCTGCCTGTCCACGCACCCGCACAACGACCGGGGCACCGCGGTGGCCGCCGCCGAGCTGGCGGTGATGGCCGGCGCGGACCGGGTGGAGGGCTGCCTGTTCGGCCAGGGCGAGCGCACCGGCAATGTCGACCTGGTCACGCTGGGCATGAACCTTTTTTCGCAGGGCGTGGACCCGCAGATCGACTTCTCGCAGATCGACGAGGTCCGCCGGACCGCCGAGTACTGCAACCAGATGGAAGTCCACCCGCGCCACCCGTACGCGGGCGACCTGGTCTACACCGCCTTCTCCGGCTCCCACCAGGACGCCATCAAGAAGGGGTTCGAGGCCATGGAGGCGCAGGCCGCCGAGCAGGGCAAGACGGTGGACGAGCTGGAGTGGGCCGTCCCGTACCTGCCCATCGACCCCAAGGACGTGGGCCGCAGCTACGAGGCCGTCATCCGGGTCAACTCGCAGTCCGGCAAGGGCGGCGTGGCGTACGTCCTGAAGAACGACCACAAGCTGGACCTGCCGCGCCGGATGCAGATCGAGTTCTCGAAGATCATCCAGAGCAAGACCGACACCGAGGGCGGCGAGGTCACCCCGGCCGCCATCTGGGCCGCCTTCCAGGACGAGTACCTGCCCACCCCCGAGAACGCCTGGGGCCGGATCGCGCTGCGCTCCGCGCAGACCTCCACCACCAGCGAGGGCACCGACGCGCTCACCGTCGAGGCGGTCGTGGACGGCCGGGACACCGTGCTGACCGGCACCGGCAACGGCCCGCTGGCCGCGTTCTTCGACGCCCTGCACGCCATCGACGTGGACGTACGCCTGCTGGACTACAGCGAGCACACGCTGAGCGAGGGCGCCGCCGCCCAGGCCGCCGCGTACATCGAGTGCGCGATCGGCGAGAAGGTGCTGTGGGGCGTCGGCATCGACGCGAACATCGTGCGGGCCTCCATCAAGGCGGTCGTCTCGGCGGTCAACCGCGCCGGGCGCTGAGGGCGAGGGGCGGCCTGGGCACGGGCGGAGGCTGAGGGCGGGCCGTCGGGTCACCTGGTGCCGGGTGACCTGGCGGCCGGTGGAGCTGACGCCGGGGCGGCCCGATGGCTGAGGGCCGGGCCGCCCCGCCCCCGCCCAGATCGCCTCGTTTCCCGCGAGCGGTTTGCCCGGCCGGGATCGGGCTACCCGGAGCCCGTACGGCGCGAGGACGGGTCTCCTGACGGTCGCCGGGGCTTCGCGGACACCGCGGGGCCCCGGCGACCGTTCCCGGCGCTTCAGGCGCGGACGGGTCTTCCCGGCGCCTCGGTGCCGACTGGCCTCCCTTAGGGAGCGGGTCGGCCCGCCCGGACCCGTACGGCCGCTTCGGGCTGCCGGACGGCGGTAAACAGCCGTCTTGTCCGGTCCGAGATGCTGACGCCGCGACGAGGATGTGGCTAACATCACGTCAACGCGGCAGGGTGGCCGGAGCGTTACGGAGGTCTGACGTGATGCACAAGCTGGGTGTGATGGGCGTGCGCACGTCATGGCGCACCGTCGCGGACGGGGAGTTCTTCTGTCCCGAATGCGGCGGCGACCGCACCTACCTGCGCCGTACCGGACAGCGCCGGCTGACCCTCCTCGGTCTCCCGCTGCTCCCGCGCGGCGCCACCGGTCCGGTCGTCGAGTGCGGCGCCTGCCACACCCACTTCGGGCTGGACGCCCTGGACCACCCCACCACGACGCGGTTCTCGGCGATGCTGCGGGACGCCGTCCACACCATCGCCCTCGCGGTGCTGGCGGCCGGTGGTACGTCCTCCCGCGGGGTCCGGGACACCGCGGTCCGGGCGGTGCGCGCCGCCGGGTTCGCCGACTGCACCGAGGACCAGCTCCTGACGCTGCTGGCCGCGCTCGCCGCCGACACCGGCCGGCTGCACGGCACCTATGAGGCGGGCGGTTCCCGCACGGCCTCCGGGGGCGGCCGGGAGAGCACCGAGCCGCCGCTCGCCTTCGGCCTCGCCGGTCCCAGCGGCACCGCGCTGGCCATAGAGCTGCACGAGGCGCTGGAGCCGCTGGCCCCGCACCTCGCCCCGGCCGGACGGGAGTGCCTGCTCCTCCAGGGCGCCCGGATCGCGCTCGCCGACGGCCCGTACACGCCCTCGGAGCGGGAGGCGCTCAGCACGGTCGGCACGGCCCTCCTGCTGTGCCCGGACGACACCGCCCGCCTCTTGGCGGCGGCCCGCACCCCGTCCTGAGTCCCGGTCCCTCACGTCTTTCCGGCGGGCCCGGCGGTTGATCAACCGCCGGGCCCGCCCCCGTTCCCCGGGGCCCGCGCGGGGCTCCCGGAGCGGGAGGGCCCGACGGGATACCCGA
>NZ_JBEXNM010000107.1:0-20805 GCF_040611095.1 Streptomyces sp. NPDC003077
CGCCCGCCGGGCCGAGGACCCGCGCGGCCCGGCCCGCCCGCCGCGGCCCGCGCCCGGCACCGGGCCGATCGCGCCCGCCACCGCGTCGGCGCCCGAGCCGGCTCCCGCCGTCCAGGCCGCGTCCGGGGCGGTCTCGCACGCCCCGGTGGCGCCCCCGCCGCCGCCTCCCGCGCCCCCGATGGCGCCCCACCCGGCCGAGGCGGAGGGGACGGGACCGGACGGCCCGGTACGGCTCGCGGGATCGTCCGCCGCCATAGGGCCGGGCCCCCGCGCGGCGGACGGCCGCGAGACACCGCCGTCGGCGCAGGCCGCCCCGGCGACGGACTGGGTGCGCCCGCCGGGCGCCGGTCCGTCCGTGCCCCCGCAGGCCACGGCAGGGGAGAGCCAGGGCCCGGCGCACGCCCGTGCGGACGCCGGCGCGGCGGAGCCGCCGGTCGGCGTGACCGCCCCACCGCCCACCGGTCAGGCCCTGGGCCAGGACGCCGCGCCGGGGCGCTGGCGGCCCTGGCGCTTCCGGATGTCGAACGACGTGTGGGGCACCCCCGTCGTCTCCGGCGACCTCGTCTACGTCACGTCCTTCGAGGTGCACGCCCTGGACGTGGCCAGCGGCCGGCGGCGGTTCAAGACCCGCGAGGTCGCCTGGTCGATGGCGGTCGCGGACGGGCTCGTCCACGCCTCGGACGGCCCGAGCCTGTACGCGCTGGACGCGACGGACGGCACCGAGCGCTGGCGGCTGAGCACCGAGGGCTGGGTCTACGCGCTCACCGTCGAGCGGAACACGGTCGTCACCGGCACCCGCGGCGGCGGGGCGCAGGCCTGGGAGGCCACCACCGGCGCGCCGCTGTGGGACGTCACCGGCGTCCAGAGCGACTTCGAGACGGCCGAGTCGGGCCCGGTCCTGCACGAGGGCACGGTGTTCCTGTGGGCCGACGGGCGGCTGAAGGCGCTGGAGGCCCGGACGGGCGCCGAGCGCTGGTCGTACCCGGTCGGCGACGCGGCGGCCTGCGGCGGGGTGCCGATGCGGCTGCTGCCCGCACCGGACGGCGCGGTCTACGTCACCGCGGGGACCCGCGTCCTGGCGCTCGACATCGCCCGCGGCGACCTGCGCTGGCAGTTCGAGGCACCGGCGGTCTTCCTCGCCCCGCCCGCGTACGCGCCCGGCCCGGCCGTCACCGGCGGTGGCGTCTACCTCGCGGACTACCTCGGCACGGTCTACGCCCTGGACGCGGCCGACGGCCGGGACCGCTGGCGCATCGCCACCGAGGCGCGCCAGTCCGCCGAACCGGTCCTGGTCGTGGACGGTGCCGTGCACCTCGGCAGCGGCAAGGCCCTCTACACGCTGGACGCCGTCACCGGCACGCCGCGCTGGCGCTTCCAGGCGGGCGGCGAGGTCGTCGGCGCCCCGGTGGTCGCGGACGGCCGCGTCCACTTCGGCTCCGCCGACCACTGCCTCTACACGCTCGACGCGATGGGCGGCCAGCTCCGCTGGAAGCTCGCCACCGGCGGCGAGATCACCGGCACGCCGGTGGCGGTCGCGGGCGTCGTCTACGCGTGCAGCAAGGACCGCTGCGTGTATGCCCTGGACGCGGAGAAGGGGACGGGGCTGCCGCGCCGGTCGTAGGCGAGGGTGACCAAGGGGGACGGCTGCCGCGCCGGTTGGAGGGGGAGGAAGCCGTTGTCCTGGCGGGAGCGGGGCGCGGCCGACTCTTGGGGCCGGGGTGGGGCGTCGGCCGCCGCGCGTCGGCCGTCGCTCTGGAACGAGCGGGATGCGGCGCCCCCCGTGGCCAGTGGGGGAAAGCCGGTGCGGCGCGGGCCGCCTGGGCCTGGCGGGCGGCTGACGCTCCCGGCCTACGGTTCCTTGTCCCAGTGGGGTGGGGCGGGTGGCGGCCCGCCGGTGGCGGGGTCGGTGCCGTGGGCGGGACGTCCTGAGGGCCCGGCGCCCGGGGACCCGTACGGCCGGGCCTGGGTCGGGTACGTGCTGATGTCCTCGCCGGTGTGGCCCTCGTACGACCGGCCGGTCGTGGCACCGTAAGGGCCAACGTCCCCAGGACCGCGCGGGCGGCCGTCGTCGCGCGCCCGGCCGGCGCCGCGACCGCTCATCAGCGCGGCGCCCAGCAGCATCACCACGCCACCGCCCAGCGCCATGGCCGAGCCTATGCCGAGCCCCCGGTCGGCGGCGCTGCCGACCGACAGGCTGCCCGCCGCCTGCCCCTGCCGCACCATCCACAGGACGGTGAAGCCGAGCGCCACCACCCCCGCGAGCGCGACGAGCGCCCGCGCGTGCAGTGCCACGCCCACCACCGCCACCAGGGCGGCGAAGGCCATCGGGAGGAGCAGCGACTCGTACAGGCCCGAGTTGGTGGCGGTGATGCCGCCGAAGAGGTCCCGGACGCGGATGTCCTCGCCGTGCCGGTCGTCGTACCAGGGGCGGAAGCAGCTCCAGACGGCCGCCGCCGCGCCGATGAGTGCGAAAAGGGATCCGAGTACGTTGCGTACCACCGGGCATCGCCTCGCTCTGTCGCCGTCGCCCTGCTGGTGACAGCCTTCCCCGGATCCACCCCGACTCGCGCCGGGGTTTCCCCGGACTTCTCCCGGACCTTTCCCTGACGTCCCCCGGACTTTTCGCCTCTTCCGGTTGGGACTTCCGGGTCGGGCTTCCGGTTGGGACCTTCGGTTGGGGCTTCCGGTTGGGGCTTCCGAGTCGGCTTCCCGAGTCGGCCTCCCGGTTCGGACTTCGTCCGCGAGGGCGGCCACCCGTCCGGCGCCCCCGGCATCCGTCCGACGCCCTCGCCACCCGTCCGGCGCCCTCCGTGCCCCGTCGGACTTCAGGTCCGGCACCTTCGAACCGACGCTACGCCCGTCCGCCGGACCGCGCTACGGCATCGCGTTCCCGCAGGTCGGCGGACGCGCGAGGGGGCAGTCGTCCGCAGTGCCGGACGGCCGGGGACGGAGCGGGAAGACCCGGTGACGTCCCCGGCCTCCCACCCCGTACGAAGCGCCGGCCGCCACACCCCCGCGGCACCGGCCGCCACCTCCCCGGAGCGAGACCCGACCCCTGACCCCGATCCCGGTCCCGGCCCCCGGCCGCCGGTCCCGGCCCCCGGCCGCCGGTCCCGGCATCAGGCCGAGGCGACGGCCTTCTTGAACACCTCCACCAGGCTGGTGAAGCTGTCCCCGGAGTGGCCCTGCGCCATGCCGCGCCGGAAGACCTCCAGCACCGCGGCCGGCAGCGCGGTGTCCACCCCGGCCGCCTCCGTGGTGTGCACGATGTGCTCCACGCTCGCCGCGCCCATGGCCAGCTTGTCGACGTCACCGGCGTGGTTCCCGGCGTTGATGCGCGGGGTGTAGAAACCGGCGAAGTTCGGCAGCGAGGACAGCGCGGAAGCGACGTACGGCTGGAGCTCCTCGGCCGTGATGCCGTGCGCGTCGGCGAGCGCGACGGCGTGCAGGTAGCTGAGCATGCTGGTCCAGAAGATGTCCATCAGGATCTGGTAGTACAGCGCCGCCAGCCCCGGGTCCTCGCCCCGGTAGTCGGTGGCGGTGAGCACCTTCAGCGTCTCCTGGTGCGCCTCGAAGAGGTCCTTGGGACCGCTGTAGAACGTGGCGGACTCCGGGCTTCCGATGCCCGACGGCGGCACCTGCACGCCCCCGGTGAGGTGTCGGGCGCCGTGGCCCGCCGCCCACTCGGCCGCCGCGCGCGCCTTCTCGGGGGTGTCGGAGCTGAGGTTGACCAGGACGCGGCCGGCCAGCGCGTCGGTGGCCTGGCCGAGGATGGCGTACATCGCGTCGTAGTCGGTCAGGCTCAGCACCACCAGTTCGTTGGCGGCCAGCGCCTCCTGGACGGTGGCCGCCAGGACGGCGCCCTTGGCCACCAGCGGGTCGGCCTTGCTCGCGGTGCGGTTCCAGACGGTCACCTGGTAGCCGCGCTCCAGGAACGTGGAAACCATCGCCTGTCCCATGGGGCCGAGCCCGATGACGGTCACGGACTGCTGGGTGTCGCTCATGAAGAACCCGCCTTCTGTTGCCTGGGGAACGAGGGGAACTGCCTGATGTCCGCGGAACGGTCCGTGGGGCTGGGGGAGGAGCGGTGATGCCGCGACCGGGGCCCGATCGCCGTCCCCCGCCACGCCACTAGAACGATCGCTCTACTCGGACGGCGAGAAACATAGCACAGCTCTAGAACGAACGCTCTACTCACTGATCTCGGTAAACTCGCGGTATGCAGACAAAGGACCAGGCCCCTCAGTCCGCTGCCCCGTCCGCCGGCGCCTCCCGCGCGCGGCGGTCACCGGCCGCCGCCGACCCCGCCGCCCTCGGGACCCGCGACCGCATCGTCCGGGCCACCTCCCGGCTGATGCAGCGCCAGGGGTACGAGGGGACGGGCATCAAGCAGATCTCCAAGGAGGCCGGCGCCACCCTCGGCTCCGTCTACCACTTCTTCCCGGGCGGCAAGCAGGAGCTGGCCGCCGAGGCGATCCGCCACGGGGACCGGGAGTTCGCGGAGATGCTGCGGGAGGCCATGGAGAGTGCCGACGACCCCGCGGAGGCGGTCGCGGGCTGCGCCCGCACGCTGGCCCGCGAACTGCACGCGTCCGACTGGATCGACGGCTGCCCCATCGCGGCCACCGCCCTGGAGACCGTCGGCCGCACCCCGGGCATCCAGGAGGCCGTGGCGCGGGCCTTCGAGAACTGGCAGCGCATCGTGTACGACAAGCTGTGCGCCGCGGGTTTCGCCGAAGAGGTCGCCCGCGACCTGGCGTACACCGTGATCAGTGTGCTGGAAGGCGCCGAGTTGTCCGCCCAGGTGTCGCGCAGCGAACGCCCGCTGATGGCCGCCGCGGAACACCTGGCCCGCCTGATCGCGTCTTATCGGTGACGTGGAGGCGCCTGGCGGCACAGAAGCTGGACGGGCGCTTTTCCCCGCCTCACGCTCCGGGTGATGGAGCGCTAATCCGTTGCCGGGGTGAAAAACTGACGGCCCATTAGTATTTTTCGCGCAGGCCGCCGGGGCATTCGGAGTCCGGCCGTCACACGGCCATAGCGCACCGGAAATCCCCGCGAACCACGCGAAATTCCGTGCCCTCTGGGCAAGGCCCATGGTCTCCGCGGAAATTCCGTAGTGCGCGCGAATCCCGCACGCATCCTGGATGAAAGCGCACGCTCGGCCAACGGCGCCCACCGGCTCAAAGGATGGCGCCCCGAAAAACCCCACCAGGTGAGCGGAACGGGCACCGCCGCACCAAGCACGCCCCCCGGCGCATTCCACACGGGTGCGACGCCGACGGAAACGGGTGCGACGCCGACCGAAACGGCTCCGACGCGGACGGAAACGGCTCCGACGCGGACGGAAACGGCCCGAAGGCACCCCGCCGCAGCACCTGCCGCGAAAATGGCCGCAGGGACCGGCTTCGATGACTCCCCTCCGGCCATCGAAGCCGACCCCTGCGATCCCCCGAAAACCATTGCTCAGTACGTGGTGTCGTGCATTCCCCCATACCACCGCGTACCGTTCACAGCTTGCTGCCTTGCTGCCTTGCTGCCTTGCTGCCCTGCTTCTTCTTGCTTCTTGCCTCTTGCTGTCCCCCTGCCTTGCCGATCCTTACTGCGGTTCGGCGATGGGCCGGTGGTTGTCCTGCGTGGTCACCGGTCCCTCACCCGGCACCGTCCGCGGCTTTTCCTTCGCCTTGACGGGCTTGACGGGCTTGACGGGAACGTCAGGTCCGACGATCGGACGGTGGTTGTCGAGCGGCTTGACGATGTCCTGGTCGTCGACCTTCTTGGCTGGCGACGGTGGCTTCTTGTTGACGCTCACGATGATCAACTCCTGCGTTCGGGCGCTTGGGGCCCGCCCGGCCGGCTACTCCCCCGTGGGTCGCCGGACGGGTGGGCCGGGGCCGGCACCCCGCGGTGCGGCCTCGTTCCGAGCCGCTTGCCCCCCGAGGCGGCGGTTCGGTACGTAAGAGAGTGACGTGCGACGATGAACGATCGATAAACGTCCGCTGCACGCGGCGGCGCCGGGGCCCACCGGCCCTACCGCCGGGGCCCGGACCATGTCCGGCCCGGCCGCGAACCCACCCCCGCCACCCCTGTGACCAGGGGTTTCGTTGTGAGCACCGGCAAGCGTGGCACAGCGCGCCTACACGGTCGCGACGGGCGTCAGGAGCTTGCGCACCTTGACGCTCTCCGCCGAACCCAGCCGCTCGTAAATGGAGAGCGCCTCCTGCCAGCAGACGTGGGCCCGGCCGGTGTGCCCGATCTCGTTCAGCGCGCGCCCCAGCGTCGTCAGGGCGTTGGCCCGCCACCACTCCCCGCCGATGCCGCGCAGTGCGGTGAGCGCCTGTTCGGCGTGGTTGGCCGCCTGCGCCGGGCGTTCGGCGGCGAGATCGACCTCGGCCAGCCGGAAGTACGTCATGCCCTCCCAGAAGCGCTGCCGGCTGTCCTGGAAGATCACCAGCGCCTGGTGCAGCTGGTCGGCGGCGTCGTCCAGCCGCTTGGCGAGGGTGAACGCCAGAGCCAGTGCGTACATGCCGTTGGCCAGCCGCCGGGTGGCGCCGAGGTGCCGGTAGATGGCGATGCCCTGCTGCGCCAGCTCGATCGCGCTGTCCACCCGCCCGGTGTCCAGGTGCACCCGGGAGAGGTTGCACAGCGCGCTGGCCTCGGCCTGCTTGTTGTCGTCGGCGCGGAACGCGGCGAGCGCCTGGCTCAGGTACGCCTCGGCGTCCGCGTGCCGCTGCTGCTCGCCGGCGATGATGGCCCGGTCGTTGGGCGCGTACGAGGACGAGAACGGGTCCTGGATCGCGGCACCCAGCTCCATGGCGGCCTTGGCGTGCTCGTCCGCCTCGTCGAGCCGGCCGGCCAGGGTGTGGACGTTGGTGAGGGCGGTGTGCAGCCGCGCCTGCGCGTGCAGGTCCTCGGCCTCGCGGGCGGCGGCCAGCAGCGTCATGTTGGCCTGCTCGTACTGCCGGGCGTCGGCGCCGGACTCGGCGAGGTCGCGGGTGAGCAGCAGCAGGTCCACGGCGCGCCGCAGCGACGCCTTGTCCCGCGACTGCTGCGCGCACGCCAGCAGGCACCCGGACTCCCCGAACAGCCAGTCCAGCGCCGTGCTGCGGTCCTGGAAGACGACGCCGGGCTGGCCGGTGCTCTCCATATGGTCCACGAGCCGGTCGCCGGGCCGCTCCAGCGCGTACATGTGGGCGGCGGTGGCCAGGTAGAAGTCCAGCAGCCGGGACAGCGCCGCGTCGCGTTCGGACGGCGGGTGCTCGTCCCGTTCGGCGCATGCACGCGCGTAGAGTCGTACGAGATCGTGGAAGCGGTAGCGGCCCGGCGCGGCGGACTCCAGCAGGGAGGCGTCGACCAGGGACTCGACCAGGTCCTCGGCGTCGTCCAGCGGCATGTCCAGGATGGCCGCCGCGGCGGCGAGGGAGATGTCGGGGCCGTCGGCCAGGCCCAGCAGGCGGAAGGCGCGCGCCTGGTGGGGCTCCAGTTGGCCGTAACCCAGCTCGAAGGTCGCCTTGACGGCGAGGTCGCCGGCGCGCAGCTCGTCCAAACGGCGACGTTCGTCGGCCAGCTTCCGGGCGAGGACGGAGACCGTCCACGTGCGGCGGGAGGCCAGGCGCGAGGCGGCGATGCGGATGGCCAGCGGGAGGAAACCGCAGGCCCCCACCACGTCCATGGACGCCTCGCGCTCGGAGTTGACCCGCTCCTCGCCGACGATGCGGGTGAAGAGGGTGAGCGCCTCCTCCGGGCTCATGACGTCGAGGTCGACGAGGTGCGCGCCGGCCAGGTCGATCATCCGGGCCCGGCTGGTGATGAGCGCGGCGCACCCTTCCGCGCCGGGGAGGAGCGGGCGGATCTGCGCCGCGTCCCGGGCGTTGTCCAGGAGGGCCAGGACGCGGCGGCCGGCGAGCGTGGAGCGGTACAGGGCCGCGCGTTCCTCCAGGCCGTCGGGGATGGAGGCGTCCGGGGTGCCCAGGGCGCGCAGGAACGCCCCGAGCACCGCCTCCGGGTCGGACGGTGTGTGCCCGGCGCCCTGGAGGTCCGCGTACAGCTGTCCGTCCGGGAAGTGGTCACGGGCGGCGTGCGCGATGTGGACGGCCAGCGTGGTCTTGCCGACGCCGCCGATCCCGGCGACCGCCGACACCGCCATCACCGAGCCTCCCTCCGTCATGAGCTGCTCGCTGAGCTCGCTGACGAAGGAGGCGCGGCCGGTGAAGTCCGCGACGGTGGCGGGGAGTTGCTGGGGGCGGACGAAGACCGGTTCGCCGGGCGTCTCGTCGTGCGGCGGCACCGGCGCGTCCAGGTCCTCGTCCGCCCGCAGGATGCGCTGCTGGAGGTCGGAGAGGGACGAGCGCGGGTCCACGCCCAGCTCGTCGGCGAGCAGACGGCGCGTATCGGCGTATACGGCGAGCGCCTCGGCCTGCCGTCCGCTGCGGTACAGCGCCAGCATGAGGAGCTCGCGCAGCCGCTCGCGCAACGGGTGGGCGGCCGTCAGGGCGGTCAGCTCGGAGACCGCCTCGGCGTGGCAGCCGACCTCAAGGTCGAGTTCGAGGCGGGCCTCGATCAGGGAGAGCCGCCACTCCTCCAGGCGGGTGCGCTGCGTCTCCACGTACGGACCGGACAGCCCCGCCAGCGGCTCGCCGTCCCACAGCGCCAGCGCCGCTTCCAGCCGCTCGCGGGCGCCGCAGCGGTCACCGGAGGCCCGGGCCTTCTCGGCCTCGGCCGCGTACTGCTCGGCGTGGTCGAGGTCCAGGTCCAGTGGTCGGGCGCCGGTCGGCCGGATCGCGTATCCGCCGGACTCGCTGACCAGGGTGTCCGCGTCCGACCCGAACGCCTTGCGGAGCCGGGAGGCGTAGGTGCGCAGCGCGGGCAGCGCGGCGTGCGGCGGCTGGTCGCCCCACAGCGCGTCGACCAGTTCGGCGGCGGTGGCGGTCCGCCCGCCGCGCAGCAGAAGGGCGGCGAGCAGCGCGCGCTGCTGCGGGGAGCCGGCCGCCAATGGCGCCTCGCCGCGCCAGGCCCGCACGGGACCGAGCACGGTGAAGCGGAGCCGCTCCTGTCCCTGCCCCGGACCGTCGTCCATGGTGTCCCCCTGCCCTGTGCCCTTCCGTTCGCACCGGCCAGTCTGCCTTGTCGGAAGCACTTCCGTCAGTAGCGGTCTGGAGTGTGCATAAACCTTCGCCGACCGCCGGGCGTCCGGTGCGCATGCCGCCGGTCATTCGGTGATCGGTTGTTGGCCATTCGGGAGCGGTTTGTTGTGAAGAGGCGATCGCTTGACGGTCGGGTGGTGACCGAACGGGACCGCCGGGCGGAGAGTGGGCGCTGATCAGGGAGGGACGGGGACGGGAGGAGGCGAGGAAGGGCGTGGTGGGGGTGGGGGTGCTCGGCGGGCGGCTCCCGGGAGCGCGTCCGGGGCCGGACGGAGGGCGGCCGGAAGCGATTCCTCCGCGGCGAACCGGCGTTCCGGACGACCTTGACGGCGCGTACGGTCGATGCCACAGTCAACCCGCTCTGACGGGTCGTCAGCTCGGAAGGAACGGTGAACGGCCGTGGAATTCGGGATGTTTGTACAGGGCTACGTGCCCGCCGCTCGGGCCGAGACCGACCCCGAGGCGGAGCACCACGCACTGATGGAGGAGACCGAGTACGTCATCCAGGCGGACCGGTCCGGCTTCAAGTACGCCTGGGCCACCGAGCACCACTTCCTGGAGGAGTACTCCCACCTCTCGGCCAACGACGTGTTCCTCGGCTACCTCGCGCACGCCACCGAACGCATCCACCTGGGCTCCGGCATCTTCAACCCGCTGCCCGCCGTCAACCACCCGGTGAAGGTGGCCGAGAAGGTCGCCATGCTCGACCACCTCTCGGGCGGGCGCTTCGAATTCGGCTCCGGGCGCGGCGCGGGCAGCCACGAGATCCTCGGCTTCCTGCCGGGCGTCACGGACATGAACGCCACCAAGGAGATGTGGGAAGAGACCGTCGCCGAGTTTCCCAAGATGTGGCTCCAGGACGAGTACCAGGGCTTCCAGGGCAAACACTGGCAGCTCCCGCCCCGCAAGGTCCTGCCCAAGCCGTACGGCAGGTCGCACCCGGCCATGTGGTACGCGGCCGGGTCGCCGTCCTCGTACGCGATGGCCGCGCGCAAGGGCATGGGCGTGCTCGGCTTCAGCGTGCAGAAGGTCTCCGACATGGAGTGGGTCCTTGAGTCGTACAAGACGGCCGTCAAGGACGCGGAGCCCGTCGGCGCCTTCGTCAACGACAACATCATGGTGACCTCCACCGCGATCTGCGCCGAGACGCACGAGAAGGCGGTCGAGATCGCGGTCGGCGGCGGCCTGAACTACCTCCAGTCGCTCCTCTTCCGCTACCACGACACCTTCCCGCGCCCGGAGGGCATCCCGCGCTGGCCCGAGCTGCTGCCGGAGTACAGCGAGGAGATCATCGAGCTGCTGATCGCCGAGGAGCTGATGATCTGCGGCGATCCGGACGAGGTGCTGCGGCAGTGCGAGCGCTGGAACCAGGCCGGCGCCGACCAGCTCGCCTTCGGGCTGCCGATCGGGGTGTCCTACGAGGACACGATGAACACGATCAAGCTGATCGGCGAGCACGTCATCCCGAAGATCGACACGGACCCGGTGCACCGGACGACGCGGATGCGGGAGGGGCGGGGGGACTGAGTCGGGGGGCGTTGGGGTGGGGGGCTGAGCTGCGCGGTGGTGCGGTGGGCATGCGCCGGAGGCTGGGGAGGGGCGTCGGCTCCGGCGTGGGGGCGCCCGGTCTGCGGGAGGTCGGCGTCTGACCGGTGAGTGGTCGGTGCCTGGCCAGTGGGTGGCCGGTCGCCGGGCCGGTGGGTGGCGGGCGCTCGTCCGCTGAGCTTGAGGGGCGTCGGCTGTCGCACCGTGGCGGCCGACGGGGGCTCTTGCCTTGCGCAGGTGTGGAAGACGGAGGCCCCTTCCCTGGCGCAGATGGGAAGACGTAGGCCCGCTCCCCTGTACAGGTGCGGAAGACGGAAGGCCCGTTCCCTCGCCCAGGCGCGGCAGACGGAGGCGGGGGAGCGGAAGATCGACCGAAGGGATCGGCTCCCTCCCGCGCAAACCCGCACGGGAAATTTTTGAACCCGGACGAAACGGGCGCTCCTACGATTCCCGCATCGCGGAAGCAGTGCCTCACGCCTTCGAGCTGCCTACCGAAGGCGTCATCCAAGCTTCAATTACTTGATCAACTGGTGTCGCCGCCACGCAAGGTGAAGGTTCCCCGGGCGGAATCTCTTCCTCCGGATACGGAAACAGCAGCACTTAACGTCCTGTTCATGGTTCAGGCAGACCCGCGGCCCCCGGCCGGAGACACGGTAACGAGCGTCGGCGACGGCGGCGGGGACACCCGTAGCAAGGGTCTGAGCGGCAATTCGGTCGGGCTGCTGGGCAGCGCAGTGATCGGCATCTCCACCGTCGCGCCCGTGTACTGCCTGACCTCCACCCTGGGGCCGACCGTCGGCGAGGTCGGCCTGCAGATGCCCGCCGTCTTCCTCGCGGGCTTCCTGCCGATGCTGCTCGTCGCCTTCGCCTACCGCGAGCTGAACAAGGCCGTGCCCGACTGCGGCACCTCCTTCACCTGGACCGTCAAGGCCTTCGGGCCGCGCGTCGGCTGGATGTGCGGCTGGGGCATGGTCATCGCGACGATCATCGTGCTCTCCAATCTCGCCGGTGTCGCGACCTCCTATTTCTGGCTTCTACTGGGCGAGCTCACCGGCAGCCCCGCGGTGGCCGACCTCGACGGGAACACCCCCGTTCACGTCCTGACCTGCCTGATCTTCATAGCCGTCGCCACGGCCATCAGCTACCGCGGCATGACGGCCACCAAGGGCGTGCAGTACACACTCGTCGGGTTGCAGCTCGTCGTGCTGGCCGTCTTCGTCGTCATGGCCGTCGGCAAGGCGCGCTCCGGCGACTTCGCGGGCTCGATCGACTTCTCCTGGTCGTGGATGAATCCCTTCGAGGTCCCCTCCTTCAGCGCCTTCACCGCGGGCCTGTCTCTGTCGATCTTCATGTTCTGGGGCTGGGACACCTGCCTGACGGTGAACGAGGAGACCGCGGGCAGCGCCAAGACCCCCGGCCGGGCCGCGCTGCTGGCGATGCTCGTCCTGATCGGCTCCTACCTCCTGACCGCCGTCGGCACCCAGATGTTCGCCGGTGTCGGGGACAAGGGCCTGGGCCTGGGCAACCCGGACACGTCCGACAACGTCTTCGCCGCGCTGGCCAGCCCCGTCATGGGGCCGGTGCTCGGCGTCCTGCTCTTCGTCGCCGTCCTCGCCTCGGCGGCGGCCAGCCTCCAGACCACCTTCATCCCCGTGGCCCGCACGGTGCTGGCCATGAGCACGTACGAGGCCCTGCCGCCCTCGTTCGCGCGGGTGCACCCGCGTTTCCGCTCCCCGGGCCGGGCCACCATCGCGGCCGGCACCGCCACCGGCGTGTTCTACGCCGTGATGAGCTTCCTGAGCCAGAACGTGCTGGTCGACACGATCTACGCCCTCGGCCTCATGATCTGCTTCTACTACTCGATCACCGCCTTCGCCTGTGCCTGGTTCTTCCGCCGGGAACTGCGCACGTCCACCCGGGACCTGTTCCTCAAGGGCGTCTTTCCCGTGCTCGGTGGTCTCCTCCTCGCCGCCGTCTTCCTCAAGACGCTGATCGACATGTGGAACCCGGCCTACGGCTCGGGCAGCTCCGTCTTCGGCGTCGGCTCGGTCTTCGTCATCGGTGTCGGTCTGCTCCTCGTCGGCTTCGTGATCATGTTGGTGATGCGGCGGCGCAGCCCCGCCTTCTTCCGCGGCGAGGTCCTCACCCAGGCCACTCCGGCGCTGGTGGTCGAGGACTGAGACGACGCCGGACACGGAGCTGCCCGAGCCGGCGAGAAGCGATGGGGCAGACGGAGCCCGGCCCCTACGCCCTTCCCAGGAACACCGGATTCGTCATCGCCGCCATCGGCCCCGGGAGCCCCTGGACGACCGGCGGGTGGCGGACCTCCGCCCGTATGTAGGCGGCGTGGTCGGGGGTGGTCTGCCATTGGACGGTGCCGCTGCCGGAGGCGGGCAGCGGGGACGAGTGCAGCACGCCCTGGTCGGTGACGAAACGCACCGTGCAGCCGGGGGCACCGGAGACCTTCAGCCGTGCCGTGGCCTTGGACGCGCGGGGAACGCGGAGGCGTTCGCCGATGCCCGCGTGCTCGCCCCGTTCCCCGGTCACCGAGAACGCCAGGTCCACTTGGGCGGACTCGGCGATCCAGACCCGGCCGGCGCGGATGCCGTCCTGGATCTCCCGGCGGGAGAGGTCGTCGGCCAGGACGACGGTCTGGGGGAGCCCGATGACGTCCGGGTCGCGGTGGGCGTCGCTGTGGCCGACGGCGGGCAGCCAGTCCCCGCGGCCCTGGGCGTGCGCGACCAGGGTGTTGTCCCACTCCGCGAGGGCGACCTCGTCCTCGGGGGAGTAGGGGCCGTTCCACACCTCGACCGCGTCGGCCTCCTCGAAGCCGAACTTCCAGTTGCAGCCGATGCAGGTGGCGTGCGGGTGGGCCGGAATGACCAGGCCCCCGGCGCGGCGGATGGCGCGGGCGTACCGGCCGAAGGCGTGGTCCCGCGCGCGGTACCGCCAGTCGATGAAGGCGCCGGGGTCGGTGCCCATCGCCACGACGTGGCCGTTGCGGGTGGTGACCTCCTCGCCGGTCAGGATGAGCAGGTCGTCCCCCCACAGCCCGTCCCACGCCGCGTGCGCGGAGGTGGTGTTGTGCTCGGAGGAGTTGATGAAGTCCAGACCGGCGGCGCGGGCGAGCGCGGCGATCTGTGCGGGTGTGCGTTTGCCGTCCGAGTAGACGCTGTGGAGGTGGTTGTCACCGCGGTACCAGGCGCGGCCCCGGCCCTTGGCGCGCTCGGGCGGGTAGACCGGTTCGGGCGTGCGTCCCCGGGGGCCGAAGCGCAGGGTGACGTCGACCTCGTAGTCCATCCCCTGCGGGGCGACGGTGTACGGGCCGAGGACGACGTGCCAGACGCCGGCGTCGATCGGGCCGGGGAGGTACCCGGGGGTGGCCTTCTCCGCGCTGATGGCGAACTCCGTACGCGCCCCGCCGGACCAGCCGCGGAACCCCTCGCCGCCGAGTTCCGTGCCGCGCTCGTCGAAGATCCCTATGTCGCAGGCGTTGCCGACGGTCCCCTCGGGGACGGTCGGTCTGTCGTAGCGGTACGAGACGGCGATCTCCCGCACCCCTCGCCCCACCTCGATCGGCAGGTACACGAAGTCGGGGGCGCCCGGGGGCAGGTGGCCACGGACCGTACGGGTCTGCTCGGCGCCTTCCCCGGGACGGTCCGCCGCGTGCGCCGCGTCCGCGAAGCTCACGGGATCGAGCGTAAGCGCGCCCGCCGCACCCGCGACAGCGGTGAGCTTGAGAATGTCGCGTCGGTCCACTTCTGATCCCCCTGCGGTGGTTGGGTCGTGCCTGCTTGGGTGTGCCGTGGGTTGTCTTCCTTGTTGGTTCTGTCTGTCTGTGCTGTTTCTGCTCGGCTGTGCTGTTTACGGTCGCCTGCGCTGTTTCCGCTGTTCTGAGCTGTTTCCCTCGTCCTGCGCAGTTTCCGCTGTCCTGTGGCGTCGTTGCTGAGATGTGCCGGATGCTGCCCGCGAGAACTGTTGTACGCGCAGATGACCCACGCGCGACAGGCCTGTGGATAACTTCCGGTCGGCAGGGCACCATGCGTTCACTCACACGCCTGACGCGGAGGTTCGCCCCATGCGAATCGCGACCACGATCATGCTGACCGACGAGACGATCCGGCCGGACCGGCTGGCGCGCGAGCTGGAGCAGCGCGGCTTCGCCGGTCTCTATCTCCCCGAGCACACCCACGTTCCGGTCAGCCGGGACACCCCGGCCCCGATGGGCGAGCCGCTGCCCCGGGCGTACGGGCGGACCCTCGAACCACTCATCGCCCTCGGCCAGGCCGCCGCCGTCACCGAGCACCTCGCGCTGGGCACCGGCATCACCCTCGTGGCCCAGCACGACCCGATCGACCTGGCCAAGCAGGTGGCGACGCTGGACTTCCTCTCCGGCGGACGGTTCACCCTGGGCGTCGGGTACGGCTGGAACGTCGAGGAGGCCGCCGACCACGGCGTGGAATGGGCGACCCGGCGAGCCCTCGTGCGGGACCGGCTGGGGCTGATGCGGGCCTTGTGGGCGCCGTCGCCGACCGCGTACGAGGGGGAGTTCGGCTCCGTACGGGCGTCGTACGCGTACCCGAAACCGGCCGGAGGCGCGCCGCGCGTGCTGCTCGGCGGCGCGGCTGGCCCCAAGTTCTTCGCGCAGGTGGCGGAGTACGCGGACGGGTGGCTGCCGATCGGCGGAAGGGGGCTGGCGGAGGCGTTGCCGAAACTGCGGCGGGCATGGACGGAGGCGGGCCGGGCCGGGGAGCCGGAGGTGGTGCCGTACTCCGTCGTCCCTTCGGCCGGGAAGCTGGCGCGCTTCCGGGACCTGGGGCTGACGGAGGTCGTCCTCTCGGTGCCTTCCGGGGAGGAGGACGAGGTGCTGCGCACTTTGGACGATTACGCGCAATACCTGTGAAGCGGCGGACTATGGGGGCGGTGACCCTGTTGCCGGACGGGCCGCGTCGGGCACGGGCATGACGGTGGGAGTCCGTTCCATGGGCCGCCGCCAGGCTCGGTGCCCGTAATCGGGCACGGCCCCGGGGCCGCCCGTCCGTTCGGTCGTCCATACGGCGACGCGGCCCCAGAGGTGCGCCCCGGGCACCCGGGCGGCTCGTCACCACCCTTGGCGCCACCCATCCCCCGCCGTGCGGTTCCACCGTCAGAGGTCGCTCGTATGCTCGGGGGATGACTTCCAGCGCGCAGGGACCTGAGCAGGCACCAGATCAGGAACCGGGTCGGGGCACCCCTCAGCCCCAGCAAGGGCCGCAGGGCCCCGCGAGCGGCGCGCCGGCCCCGGGCACGGGCCGGCGGCCCGCACCGTCCGTCCCCACCGCCCCCGGCACGCCCGCGCCCGGGACCCTCCCCGCCCCCGGCACGCCCGCGCCCGAAACCGCGAGCACCCCCGCCCCCGCGTCCGGCACGACGAGCACCCCCGGCCCCGGCGCCCCCGCGTCCGGCACCACGAGCCGCCCCACCGCCAACGCCATGCGCCGCGCCCTCAAGCGCGCCCGCGACGGCGTGGCCCTCGACGTCACGGAAGCCGCCGTGCTGCTGCAGGCCCGGGGCGAGGACCTGCGGGACCTGTGCGCGTCCGCAGCCCGGGTGCGGGACGCGGGCCTGGAGGCGGCCGGGCGGCCCGGCGTCATCACGTACTCCAAGAGCGTCTTCATCCCGCTCACGCGCCTGTGCCGCGACAAGTGCCACTACTGCACCTTCGTCACCGTGCCCGGCAAACTGCGCCGCGCCGGGCACGGGATGTTCATGTCCCCGGACGAGGTGCTGGAGATCGCCCGCAAGGGCGCCGAGATGGGCTGCAAGGAAGCGCTCATCACGCTCGGCGACAAGCCCGAGGACCGCTGGCCCGAGGCGCGCGAGTGGCTGGAGGCCGAGGGGTACGACTCCACCATCGCCTACGTGCGGGCCATCTCCATCCGCATCCTGGAGGAGACGGGGCTGCTGCCCCACCTCAACCCCGGCGTGCTGACGTGGACGGACTTCCAGACCCTCAAGCCCGTCGCGCCGTCCATGGGCATGATGCTGGAGACCACCGCCGAGCGGCTGTGGAGCGAGCCGGGCGGCCCGCACTACGGCTCGCCGGACAAGGAACCGGCCGTGCGGCTGCGCTCCCTGGAGGACGCCGGGCGTTCCAACGTGCCCTTCACCAGCGGTCTGCTCATCGGCATCGGTGAGACGTACGAGGAGCGCGCGGAGTCGCTGTTCGCGCTGCGCAAGATCCAGCGGGCCTACCACGGCATCCAGGAACTGATCATCCAGAACTTCCGGGCCAAGCCGGACACGGCCATGCGCGGCATGCCCGACGCCGAGCTGGCGGACCTGGCGGCCACCATCGCGGTCGCCCGGCACGTCCTGGGCCCGGCCGCCTGCCTCCAGGCGCCGCCCAACCTCGTGGACTCCGAGTACGCGCTGCTCATCGGCGCGGGCATCGACGACTGGGGCGGCGTCTCGCCGGTCACCATCGACCACGTCAACCCCGAGCGACCCTGGCCGAAGATCGAGGAGCTGACGCGGCAGTCCGCCGCCGCCGGGTTCGAGCTGCGCGAACGCCTCGCCGTCTACCCCGAGTTCGTCCTGCGCGGCGAGCCCTGGCTGGACCCCCGCCTGATGCCGCACGTCAGCGCCCTGGCCGACCCGGAGACCGGCCTGGCGCGCGAGGACGCGGTGGTCACCGGCCGCCCCTGGCAGGAGCCCGACGAGGGCTTCTCGCTGCACTCCTCGGGCCGTACGGACCTGCATCACACCATCGACACCGAGGGCCGCACCTCCGACCGCCGTGATGACTTCGACGACGTGTACGGCGACTGGGACGCGCTGCGCGAGGCCGCCGCCCCTGGGATGGCGCCCTCCCGCCTGGACGCCGACGTGCGCGCGGCGCTGTCGGTGGCCGCCGACGACCCCACGCGCCTGACGGACGCCGAGGCGCTGGCGCTGCTGCACGCCGACGGCCCCGCCCTGGACGCCCTCTGCCGGATCGCGGACGACCTGCGGCGGGACACGGTCGGCGACGACGTCACGTACATCACCACCAGGAACATCAACTTCACCAACGTCTGCTACACCGGCTGCCGCTTCTGCGCCTTCGCGCAGCGCCGTACGGACGCCGACGCCTACACCCTGTCCCTGAGCCAGGTGGCCGACCGGGCCGAGCAGGCGTGGGAGGTGGGCGCGGTGGAGGTCTGCATGCAGGGCGGCATCCACCCCGACCTGCCCGGCACCGCGTACTTCGACATCGCGCGGGCGGTCAAGGAACGCGTCCCCGGGATGCACGTGCACGCCTTCTCCCCCATGGAGGTCGTCAACGGCGCGACGCGGACGGGGATGTCCATCCGGGAGTGGCTGAGCGAGGCCAAGGCCGCCGGGCTGGACACCATTCCGGGGACGGCGGCGGAGATCCTGGACGACGAGGTGCGCTGGGTCCTCACCAAGGGCAAGCTGCCCACCGCCACGTGGGTGGAGGTCGTCAAGACGGCCCACGAGCTGGGCATCCGCTCGTCCTCGACCATGATGTACGGGCACGTCGACCAGCCCCGCCACTGGCTCGGGCACTTCCGGCTGCTGGCCGAGATCCAGCAGGAGACCGGCGGGTTCACGGAGTTCGTCACGCTCCCGTTCATCCACACCAACGCGCCCGTCTACCTGGCGGGCATCGCCCGGCCCGGGCCCACCACCCGCGACAACCGGGCCGTCACCGCCATGGCCCGGGTGCTGCTCCACCCGCACATCACCAACATCCAGACGAGCTGGGTCAAACTCGGCACGGAGGGCGCCGCCGAGATGCTGCGCTCCGGCGCCAACGACCTCGGCGGCACCCTGATGGAGGAGACGATCTCCCGTATGGCGGGCTCCTCGTACGGCTCCTACCGCTCCATCCGTGACCTGATCGCCATCGCCGAGGCGGCCGGCCGCCCGGCCCGTCCCCGTACCACCACGTACGGCGAGGTGCCGGAGGAGCGGCAGGCGGCGGCGCTCGCCTCGGACGGGCACCTGCCGGAGCTGCTGCCGGTGCTGGAGTAAGGGCGCTCCAAAGGGCGGGCCGGGGCCTCTCCAGGGGGCGGGCCGGTCTGCCGATAGGCCAGTAGGGCGGCGGTCGGGAGCGCGCCCCTTGGGGCGCAGCCCTTGGGATCGCGCTCCTTGGGCCGCACCCCTTGGGGCGCCCCGCTTCACTCCTCGGTGTGCTCGGCCTCGTGCTGGAGGATGCACTCCTGCCAATGGGCCAGGGCTTCCTCCCGGTCGCCGCCCGCGTCCTCCGCCGCCACGATCAGCGCGTCGGCGGCCATCGCGGCCAGCCGCACCGCGATGTGGCACACGTCCACCTGCGGCAGCGGCCTGAGGAGCTCCACGGCTCCCTCGCTGTCGCCGGCGAGGGCACAGGCGACGATGGCCATGGTCGTGCGGTCCCATTCGTAGTCGGGCATGGGGGGAGCATGCCCACCCCGTGCCGGGACGAATGACGCCGTGGGAGGTTCGGGTGCGCACATGAGGGGGCCGGGACGCGCGGGACGGCGGCGCCCGGCGTGTGCGTGGGTACGCAGGTGACGAGGGGGTGCGCGGGGCGCATACGGGAGACGTACGCGGAACCCCGTGCGCACCGCGGCCGGGCTCCTGTGCGCACCGCGGTCGGGTTCCTCCCCGCACCCGTCGGCCCGGTGCCGCGAACCGGTCCCGGGCCCGGCCTGACCCCGGCCCCGCGCGCACCGGCACTCACTTCCCTCCCGCCCCGCCCAAGCACGACCACATGCCGGGCATCCTCGCCACCGAACCGATCGTTTCTGGTCGAATACAGTGCTGCGCCGGGGGACGGCCAAGCACCCCCGGAAGCAGTAGGCGGTCGGCTAACGGGAGGAACAGTGAACGCAGCGGCAGAGGGCACCCCCATATGGGGCCGGGCCGAGCGGCAGGACTTCCGGAGCCGGGTGCGCGGCTGCCTGCTGGGCGGGGCGATCGGGGACGCGCTCGGCGCGGGCATCGAGTTCGACTCCCTGGACGCGATCCGGAAGACGCACGGCCCTGAAGGCGTGACGGACTACGTGCCGGCCTACGGGCGGCGCGGCGCCGTCACCGACGACACGCAGATGACCCTCTTCACGGTCGACGGCCTCATCCGCGCCCAGGTGCGGCGCGACACCGGAGCCTGGCACCCGCCCACCGACGTCCACCGCGCCTACCTGCGCTGGGCCGCCACGCAGCGCGACTGGGGCCCGGACGAGCGCGAGGAGGGCGCCGGCTGGCTGGCCCGCGAGGAATGGCTGTACGCCCGGCGCGCCCCCGGGAACGCCTGCCTGAGCGGCCTGGCCGACCCGGTGATGGGCACGATGGAGCAGCCCAAGAACCCGGGTTCCAAGGGCTGCGGGGCCGTGATGCGCTCCGCGCCCTTCGGGCTGCTGGTCGGCTGGGACGCGGACCTGGTCTTCCAGCTCGCCGCCGAATGCGCCGTACAGACCCACGGCCACCCCACCGGATACCTCGCGGCCGGTGCGCTCGCCGTCATCACCCACGCGGTCACCCGCGGCGAGGACCTGAACGCCGCCGTCCACAAGGCGCTCGCGCGGCTGTCCGGCCACTCCGGCCACGAGGAGACGACCGAGGCCCTCCAGCAGGCGCTGAGCGCCGTACGGGAGGGCGTGCCGACGCCCGCCCGCGTGGAGTCCCTGGGCGCGGGCTGGACCGCCGAGGAGGCGCTGGCGATCGGCGTCTACTGCGCACTGGTCGCCGAGGACGTCCGGCACGGCCTGCTGCTGGCGGTGAACCACGGCGGGGACAGCGACTCCACGGGCGCGATCTGCGGCAACCTGCTGGGCGCGCTGCACGGCGAGACGGCCCTGCCGCCCGTATGGCTGGCCGAACTGGAGGGACGCGCGACGATCCTCCAGCTCGCGGACGACTTCGCGATGGAGATGACACAGGGCCCCTCCCTGCACGGTCTGAACGGCGCGGCCCCCGGGTGGCTGGCCCGGTATCCGCGGAGCTGAAGGCGCCTGACGCCATCTGACCGGGCCTGACGTCATCTGACTGAGCCTGTCTGTGTCTGGCGACGGGGGCGGGCCCTTTCAGAGCCTGCGGCCTTCCCCGAACCGCGGCCTCCCGGGGCGGCGCTGGAGCGCGCCGCCCCGGG
>NZ_JBEXNM010000108.1:0-20792 GCF_040611095.1 Streptomyces sp. NPDC003077
CGCGGGCGGCCCCCCCCCGTGTGCCCCCCCCCGCCCTTGCCCGCCCCGCCCCTCCACCCGGGTGTGCGGCCACCCCCCTCCCTGTACCGCGGTGGCCCCCCGGCCCCCCCGGGGGCCACACGTGGGGGGTGCCGGACGCGTGGCCCGGAGGGCGCACGGCGTGCTCGGTGTGTGTCAGGCGGCGCTGGGCTCCCGCGTCGAGGCGGCACCGGCCGCCTGCCGGTCCGCCCGGCGCGCGCCGAAGAGGAGGCCGTCCAGCGACCAGGCGCCCGGGCCGGTGAAGATGAGCAGCAGGAACGCCCAGGCGAACATCGCGGCGAGCTCACCGCCGTTCTGGATGGGCCACAGGCCCTCCCCGGCGTGCGCCGAGAAGTAGGCGTACGCCATCGACCCGGAGCTGATCAGGGCCGCCGGGCGGGTGACCAGGCCCACCAGGACGAGCACACCGCCGACGAGCTGGATGACGGCCGCGTACCAGCCTGGCCAGCTGCCCGCTTCGACGGTGGCGCCGGTGCCTCCCGCGCCACCGAGGATGCCGAACAGCGAGGCGGCGCCGTGGCAGGCGAAGAGCAGACCGACGACGACGCGGAAGAGGGCGAGTGCGTGGGGGGCGGCTCTCTCGGTGAGCGAGCCAGAGGGGGACAGTGCGGACATATGGGGCTCCTGCGGTTTCAGGGACGGGAACCGTGAGGGGGCTCAGGTTAGGCAGACCTAATCAATACTTGCAAGTTCAACATTCGGCCACCAGTCTGCCGAGCAGGGGCCACGCGCAGCGGCCCCGCCTCCCGTGACCGCGCTCCCACGGTGGCTGAAAATCGCCCATGAAGGGCTCGACGAGGACTGGCATTTGGGAGCGGAGGCTGACTCCGGGGGTGGCTCGGGGGTGATGTGAGGGGGGCGGGCGGCACCTGGCGTCCCTCCTCGTGCGGGCCCCTGCCTCCATATCCATGTGTCACCTTTTATGCGCATAAAACGCCATACACAGGCCATGACCCACACAAGCTCGACGTTCCGTACACGCGACGATGCCCTCTACGCACCGTCCGCCCCCACCGCGCCCGCCTCCCGTTACGCGCCCGACAGCGACAGCGCCCCCGCTTCCCGTTACCCGCCCGCGCCCGCTTCCCGCCCCGCCGCCGCCCGTTCCTCGTCCGGCTCGCCCCCGGCCTCCACCAAGGCGCGTTCCCAGACGGCCTCCAGCCAGGGCCCGTCGCGCTTGTCCCGACGCGCCTGGTCCAGCCGCAGCGCGGCCGAGCGCCCGCGCAGGGTCAGCGTCATCAACTGGTTGCCGAACCACGGGCCACCCGTACGCCGCCAGCTCAGCCCGGCCGGCGCGACCCGTCCGTGCCGGGCCAGCGCCGTGCCCAGCCAACGGCCGGTGCGGCTCCAGCCGAAGCGGAAGGCGGCCCGCATTGAGGTGGGGATGCTGTTGTGCACGGGGGAGCAGGTGAGCTGGAGCACCCGGCTGGTGGGCGGGCCGCCGTCGCGGTCGGCGGGCCAGTGCGGCTCGGCCACGTACGCGTGGTGCACGTCCCCCGACAGCACGCACACCGTGGCGGGCGCCGACTCGCCGCTGCCAGCCTCGGCGATCAGCTCGCCCAGCGCGGCGAACGACGAGGGGAACGCCGCCCAGTGCTCCAGGTCCGCGCGCTGCCGCAGCGACTCGCTCCAGCGGGCCCATCGGGCGCCGCGCTCCCCGGCGCACAGCGCGGCGTTCCAGCCCTCGATGTCGTGGATCAGGTGCGGCATCAGCCAGGGCAGCGAGCTGCCGATCAGGAGGTGGTCGTAGGAGCCGGGGTCGTCCAGGACGGCCCGGCGCAGCCACTGGGCCTCGTCGGGGTCGAGCATCGCGCGGTTGCCCTCGTCCAGGACACGGGTCGCCCGGCTGTCGACCATGACGAGCCGGACGCGGCCCAGGTCGCGGCGGTAGCTCCAGCGCACGGCCGCCGGGTCGGTGTCGGCGACGGCCGCGTGCTCCCGGACCAGTTCGGTGCCGTCCGGCAGCGCGCTCACCCGGGCGTACAGCTCGTCGGCGGCCAGTTCGGCGGGGGAGAGGTTGCCCAGGTGCTGGTAGACCCAGTACGACATCAGGCCGCCCAGCACCCGCTCCCGCCACCAGGAGGTGGCCCGCATCCGGGTCACCCAGGCGGCGGAGGTGTTCCAGTCGTCGATGACGTCGTGGTCGTCGAAGATCATGCAACTGGGGACGGTGGAGAGCAGCCAGCGCACCTCGGGGTCGAGCCAGGACTCGTAATAGAGCTGGGTGTACTCCTCGTAGTCCGCGACCTGGTCCCACGGCGGCTCGGAGAGGTCGCGGCGGGCGGCGAGCAGCCGGGTCATCGCGTCCGAGGTGTGGTCGGCGTAGACCTGGTCGCCCAGCAGGATCAGCAGGTCCGGGCGTTCGCGTTCGGGATCGGCGCTCACCGTGGCGGCGAGGGTGTCCAGGGCGTCCGGACCGACCGGATCGTGCGAGGAGTCGGAGGGCGGCGCGGCCCACCGGCAGGACCCGAACGCGATCCGCAAGGCGGCCGGCCGCGCACCGTCCGGACCGTCCGGCACGGCCCCGTAACCCCCCGACGTGGCACCGTGGTCCCCCGACATGGCCCCGTGACCCCCCGGCGTGGCCCCGTGACCGTGACCTTCCGACGTGGCCCCGTGACCAGCCCCAGCCAACCCCTCCGCGTCCGTCTCGGTCCCGGTCGCGCCCGGTGTCCACCGGGCCGCGCCGCCGCCCTTCGCCGACTCCGGCAGCGTACGGATCACGCTCTCCGGGAAGCGGCTCTCGGGCAGCGGCCACACCTGGCGGCCGTCCAGCAGCACGCGGTAGGTGGTCTCACTGCCGGGCGTCAGCCCCGCGACCGGCACCAGCGCGTAGTGGTGCCCGGCCACCTGCCAGGTCCGCTGCGCGCCACCCGCCCCGCTCTCGCACCGGACGTGCACCTCGCACGGCCGGTCCGTTTCCACCCACAACGTTGCGCTGTTCTCGTCCACATACCGCAGCAGCGGCCCCAGGCGCAGCCCGGCCATCGGCGACCCTCCCCTCATGCGGGCGCGCGCCCACATGTCCTGCACCCGAGGATAAGCGGCCGGAACGGCAGGTCGGAGGGGACCAGGCGGCCCCACCCGCCGGTCGGAAAAGGCCGGTTGAGCCCCTGCGGAAGGGGAGGCCGCGCGGTGTTCGGGGGCCCGGGGAGGGGGGTTGGACGGTGGTGCGGGACGCTGCCGACGGGGCCGGGCGATCGGAGCCCGCCGAGGCCGGGTCGCGACGACGGGATCCCGCCCGGACCGGAACCGCGCGGGATCTCGTCAGCCGCTTCGACCGGCTCAGACCATGTCCCGCACCTTGGCGCTCACCGGGGCCGGTACGTCGTGCGGGTCCAGGGTGAGCGAGGGCTCCGGGGCCGCCGGTGCCTGTGCGGCGTCACGGCGGCGCCACGCCAGCTCGGGCAGCAGGCTCAGCAGGCCGAGTACGGCCATGCCGGCGCCGAGCCACAGCGGGGCGCGCAGGCCGAAGCTCTCCACGAAGACACCGCCGACCGAGGAGCCGATGATGACGCCGAGGGTGATGAAGGACGAGTGAACCGTGTTGACCAGCGGCCCGGGGTTGCCGGTGCGCTGGACACGGGTCGCCATGGCCGGGTTCATGGTTACGCCGACCAGGCCGACGCCCATCATGAGGACGACCGCCGCGACACTCAGGTGAGCGAAGATCGCGAAGCCGGCCAGGAAGAGGATGTTGAGGGCGAGGCCCACCACCTGCACGCCGACGGTCTTCCGGTCGGCGAGGCGCCCGACGATGTTGTTGCCGATGACGGTGGCGGCGCCGTAGGCGATGAGCAGGACGGGGACGGTGGACTCACTGAAGCCGCTGACCTCGGTGAGGATGGGGTTGAAGTAGCTGAAGGCCGAGAAGGTGGCACCGATGATGAGGGTGCTGGTCGCGAGGACCACCCACAGCCGCGCCTTCCGGAAGACCCGGACCTCCTCGCGGAAGGTGCCGCCGGAGGCGCCGGGGCGCTCAAGCTTGGGCACGCCGAAGAACGTGGCGATGGCGGCGATGACGGTGAGCACCGAGATGGCCCAGAAGGCGGCGCGCCAGCCCATGTTGCCGCCGATGAAGGTGGCCATCGGCAGGCCGAGCAGGGTGCCGAGCATGAGGCCGTTCATAGCGACGCCGATGGCGCGGCCACGGACCTCCTCACGGGTGACCGTGGAGCACACCGAGATCGCGACGCCGAAGAACGCCTGGGAGGCGATGCCGGTGATGATGCGGGCCGTCAGCATCACGCCGTAGCCGGTCGCGGTCGCGGCCAGGGCGTTGCCGGCCAGGAAGACGGCGAACAGGATGAGCAGGGCCGGCTTGGGGCGCAGCTTCATCAGGGCGATCGTCAGGAAGGGGCCACCGGCCGCCATGGCCACGGCGAACGCGGTGATGAGGTAGCCGATCTGGGGGATCGTCGCGCCAAGACCCTCCGCCATCTGCGGCATGAGACCGGCGACGACGAACTCGCTGGTCACCATGGCGAAGATGCCTAAGGCCAGCACATATACCGAGCGGGGCATGAGCAGGTCACTTCCTTGGTCGTGCCGAGAGCGTTCCGGCGTAGTTTTGTATTGATCAGTACGAAACTTGGGCAGGCCGAGCCGTCGCGCGGCCCGCGCGTATCGCGTCAGGGGGTAAGGGCGTCCAGGGCGGCGTCGGCGATGGCGTCGAGCGCGGCGCGGTCGAGCCCGTTCTGGGCCGATACGCGCATGCCTGCCATGGTCGCGTTCAGCAGCAGGGCGAACTGGCCCGCGTCACGGGCTTGCGAGATCTCGCCGGCGCGCTGCCCGGACGCGATGACGTCCTGGAGGTCTCCGAGCCGCCGCTCCAGATCGCGCCGGAGCAGCCGGGCGACCTCCGGGTCGCGCCTGGTGAGCTCCACGCTGCTGTTGACCCCGAGGCAGCCGATGCCCAGCCGCTCCCGGCGGTTGCTCTCCTCCACCTCGACGACGGAGGAGAGCAGGGCCCGCAGGCGGGCGAAGGGTGACCGGCTCGCGTCCTCCAAAATGGCGGCCTGACTGGCCGTCATCGTGTCGATGTAGTGCGTCAGCGCCCGGATGAACAGGGCGTGCTTGCTGGAGAAGGTGTTGTAGATGCTGCTGCGCCCCAGCCCGGTCGCCTCGCAGAGCTCCTGGGTCGAAGCGGCCTCGTAGCCCTTCTCCCAGAACAGGCGCATGGCGCCCTCCAGAGCGCTCTCCTCGTCGAAGGTCCGCGGTCGTCCCATGCCCGCACCCTAGCCGTATTGGACTGATCTGTTCAATACCTCTCCGTGATCGCTCGCCTCGTCCCGCGCCCCCACCCCCAGTGGCGCCCAGGAGGACAGGCGGGGCCGGCCCCCGACTTCCCCGCCTGCCCCATCCCTCTCGGCCTCGGTAGGCGCCTCAGCCTCAGCAGGCGCCTCAGCCTCGGCAGACGGTCTCGGTCTCAGCAGGCGTCCAGAATCCTCTTCAAAGCCGCCTTCTCCGCCGAGTCGGCCGTCAGCCCGTACACGTGTTTGACGTTCACCCACATCCGGGCGTACATGCACCGGTACGAGGTCTTCGGCGGCAGCCACTTCGCCGGGTCCTTGTCGCCCTTTTCCTGGTTCACGTTGTCCGTGACGGCGATGAGCTGGGAGTGCGTCAGGTCGTTGGCGAACTGGCGGCGGCGCTCGGTGGTCCACTGCGCGGCGCCGGACTTCCACGCCTCCGACAGCGGGACGACGTGGTCGATGTCCAGGTCGGACGCCTGGGTCCAGGTGGCGCCGTCGTAGGCGGAGACCCACTTGCCGCGCACCGCCGCGCACTTGGTGTCCTGCTCCACGTTCGTGCCGTCGCGCTTGAGGACGACCTCGCGGGTGTTGCAGTTGTTCCCCTGGTCGCTCCAGTGCGGGAACTTGTCGCGGCTGTAGCCGTCCTGGGAGCCCTGGGGCCGCTCGGTGAGCTGCGCGAGCTGGGTGCGGGCGGTGGCGGCGCTCGGCGGGGTGGGCGGCGCGGCCTGGGCGGGCGTGCCGCCGAGGACCATCGTGCAGACCAGGGCGGCGGCGGAACCGGTGGCGAGGGAGACGCGACGCGCGTAGCCGTGGGGCATGTGATCTTCCTTGGGGAGAGGGGATCGACGTGTGATGCCGGCCCAGGGTCGCAGTGGGGGGTTTACGCAAGGTGGGCGGCAAGTAACAGAGTGACGACGGGCGTACGCCAGTTCAAGGTACTGGCGTGCTCATCTGGCGCCGCCCCGGCGCGGTCTTCCGTTCGCGCGGGCACACGAGCCCCCGGCCGCCCCTAAAGTGATCGCGTGTTGCTGCCGGTCAACGCCACGTTCGGCGTCGTGCTCGCCCTGATCCTGGTCGGCGCGGTGGTCGTGGCCGCGCTCGCCCACCTCGGCCGCGCGCGGGCCATCGCCCTCGCCGGGGTGCGCGCGGCCGTCCAGCTCGCCGCCGTCTCGTTCCTCATCGGCTGGGTGGTACGTGTCCTGCCGTGGCTGCTGTGTTTCCTCGTACTCATGTTCGCGGTCGCCGTAAGGACCGCGGGTCGGCGCATCACCCGCAACCGCACCTGGTGGTGGGCCGCTCTCCCGATCGCGGCCGGCGTCGGCCCGGTCGTGGGCGTGCTGGTGCTCACCGGCCTGGTGCCGCCACGCGGGATCACGCTCATCCCCGTGACGGGCATCCTGATCGGCGGGGCGCTCACCGCCACCGTGCTCGGCGGCCGGCGGGCGCTGGACGAGCTGCACACCCGGCGCGGCGAGGTCGAGGCCGGGATGGCGCTCGGGCTGCTGGACCGGGAGGCCCGGATGGAGGTCGCCCGTCCGGCCGCGGCGGACGCGCTGCTGCCGGGACTGGACCAGACCCGCACGGTGGGGTTGGTCACACTGCCCGGCGCCTTCGTCGGGATGCTCCTGGGCGGCGCCTCTCCCGTACAGGCCGGTGCGGTGCAGCTGTTCGTCCTGGTGGCGCTGCTGGCGGTGCAGGCGGTGGCCGTGTCGGTGGTGCTGGAGCTGGTCGCCCGCGGCCGGATCCACCGCTTACCCTTGGCCACAGCAGAAGGGGAGTAGCTCTTCGCCGGACCGTCGACATACTGCTCAGCCGCTGCCCGCCTCGGCGCCACGCCGTGGAGGGTGACGCGCGAGCCGGCGCCCGGAGCCCGTCGTACCGTAGGCGGGCCAGCGAGACCTTCGGCCGCAGTGTTCGACGCTGCCGTGCCGAAGCGACCCCTGAAGGCGGGCCCCCTCGGTGCGGCCCGACCGATCGAGGTATCAGCCCCGTGTTCAGCATCACCGTCGCCGCAGTCGTCTTCGGCGTCGTCTTCCTCGCCGAATTGCCCGACAAGACCGCGCTGGCCGGGCTGATGCTCGGCACCCGCTACCGCGCCTCGTACGTCTTCGTGGGCGTGGCCGCGGCGTTCGCCGTGCACGTCGCGCTCGCCATCGCGGCGGGCAGCGTCCTGACCCTGCTGCCGCACCGGCTCGTCCAGGCGGTGGTCGGGGTGCTCTTCCTGGCGGGCGCGGCCGTCCTGCTCTTCAAGAAGGACGACGAGGACGAGGAGATCAAGAAGCCCGCCGACCAGAGCTTCTGGAAGGTCTCCGGAGCCGGGTTCACCATGATCCTCGTCGCCGAGTTCGGCGACCTGACCCAGATCATGACCGCGAACCTCGCCGCCCGCTACAACGACCCCGTCTCCGTCGGCATCGGCGCCGTCCTCGCCCTGTGGGCCGTCGCCGGCATCGGCATCCTCGGGGGCCGCACGCTGATGAAGTACGTCCCGCTCCGCCTGATCACCAAGGTCGCGGCGGCGGTGATGGTGCTGCTGGCGGGGTTCAGCCTGTACGAGGCGATCGTGGGGTGACGCCGTCCTCCTCCGGCCCGTCCGGCGTTTGAGGACGTCCGGGGTTCCCGGAGGCCGAGGCCGCCACTTTCAGCCCGTCCGGCGCTTGAGGACGCGGTAACGGGAGCGATGACGAGCCGCAGCCGGCCACCCCAGGATTCCCGGAGGTCGAGGCCGCCGCTTTCAGCCTGTCCGGCGATTGAGGACACCCGGGGTGGGGGCGCTTGGGGGGCAGGCCCGCCATCTCCAGCCCGTCCGGCGTTTGAGGACACCCCGGTGAGCGCGGGTACTGGCTCTTGGGCGGGTGGCGGGTGGCGGGTGATCTTGGGGTGCCGGTGAACGCCGGGGGCGTTGTCCTCAATCGCCGGACGGGCTTGATGGGGCGGGCCGCCGCCCATCGGCTGGGCCGGACGGGCGAAGGCTCGCGGCGGCAGCCGTCAGGCGCTGATGTGCAGGACGATCGACCCGTCCGCCAGCGCCTCGACCGAGACCTGGGTGAGGTCGCGGACCTGGACGGTGGGGCCGAAGGCGGCGGCGCGCTCGCCCACGCCTATCACCCGCATCCCGGCGGCCTTGCCGGCCAGGATGCCGGCCTCCGAGTCCTCGAAGACCACGCAGTCCTCGGGCGCGAACCCGAGCTCGGCGGCGCCCTTCAGGAAGCCCTCCGGGTCCGGCTTGCTCGCCGACACGGACTCGGCGGTGATCCGCACGGCGGGCATCGGCAGCCCGGCCGCCGCCATCCGCACGTCCGACAGCTTCACGTCGGCCGAGGTCACCAGGGCGTGCGGCAGCTCCGCGAGGGCGGCCATGAACGCGGGCGCGCCCGGCACCGGGACCACGCCCTCCACGTCGGAGGTCTCCTGCTCCAGCATCCGGCGGTTGTCGGCGTGGTTCTCCTCCATCGGCCGGTCGGGCAGCAGCGCCGCCATGGTGGCCCACCCCTGCCGCCCGTGGACGACCTTGAGGACCTCCTCGGCGTCCAGCCCCTGGTCAGCGGCCCAGCGACGCCAGCAGCGCTCCACGACCGCTTCCGAGTTGACGATCGTGCTGTCCATGTCGAGCAGCAGGGCCTTGCACACCTGGACCGTCTCTGACCTGCGGGAACTAGCCACTGGGCACTCCTGGAGAACTACGGCACACGCCCGTCGGAGACGCAAGCCTCTTTGTTCTTCAACGATACAAAACAGGAGAGGCGGCACACAAAGAACAGATGGCGTCCCGATGATCTTCCGGTGAGGATGCCCTCCGCGAGGGGGGCTGCCGGGCGCGGCGGTAGTGGGGGCGGGCGAGGCGCATGGTCCCGCCCGTCACCGTCAGACCGAGCCGCCCCACTTCCGGCTACCCGGCGCCTCGACAACTCGGATCGATGAGGGGGTGAAAAAGAAGCGGCACCCGGCCTCGGGGGCGGGCGCCGCTCAAACCATTCTGGTGCTCTCGGCGGTCTCGGTGCGATATCAGGCCGGGTCTTCGAGCCCATTGCTCTTGATCCCGGCGAAGAACGCGCCGATGGCGGGGCGGCCTGCCCTGAGGATCGTCTGCGGGGCATCGCTCTCACGGATGAGCGCTTCGGAGCTGTCCGTCGCCATCTCGACACAGTTCCCTGCGGTCTGGTCGGAGAACGATGACTTCTGCCAATTCATGACCACTGACACTGTCTCCACGCTTTCACGTTGCTTCTTATATCGCCTGGCGGATGAGATCTCGTGATCGGCTGGGTGCCGGCGACCGCTCTTCGAGCCGGTCGAGCATGGGCCGGTAGTTGACGAGATCGGTTTCGGCGTCGAGATGCCCAGTTGTCGCCGACGCGAGGGTGGCGCCCTTCGTGGTGGTATCCACGTCCCTCGATTTGCCGCCCCCAGTGTGGACCTGCCGTGACACACCGGTAAATCCGAATCGCAGCCTTGAGTGAAGGGCTTGATGTGCGGTCGGCGGGCGGCGTACCGCTGCGCGTGGCGAGATCCGTCATGAACCGCGCACTGCCTGCCCGGTCGCTTCCCGCTCCTCGTCGCGGCAGCGATTCGCCCTGCGAGCACCACGGGATTTGATCGTCCCGAAGCCGATACGGGGCTGGTCCGTCCTTCTCCTGGCGGCCACCGGGCGCCCGGACGTGTAGTGGACGCGTAACCAGTCGGAGCCCGGTCGCGGAAGCGGGTGTGGTTCACGCTCGGGTGGCCGTCGTGAGTGCTTGCCGGGTGTGCTGAGGCCCGGAGTGTGACGGGGGTGTGGGAAATCAAGCGGTTCCGCCCGCCGGTCAGGGAGTGCGGGCGGAACCACTTTGTTCCAACAGAGTACAAAAGGGTCGAGGGTCGCCGCCAACCGGCCCTGTCATCAGTCCTGGGTCCGGGACTCCAGGTGCTGCCGGGTGTGGGCGCCGTAGACGCCCTCCGGATCGCCGTGGATGGCGTATGTCCGCTGGTAGGCGGCCACGGCGGCGCGTAGGTCGGCGTCGTACACGCCGGTCGGCTCGCCGGGATAGCCGACCGCCTGCCGCAGGCGTCGCTGGAGCTCCGCCACCTCCGGGCCGCTGGAACCCTCGCGCAGCACCGGCGGCGTGCTGGGCCGCGCGCTGGTGGAGGGGGCGGGGGAGGTGCCGCCGGAGGCGCCGGGCGTGGTGGGGGTGGGGCTGGTCGTCGGGGACGGTGTCGCCGGCGGAGGTCCCTCGGATGCGTGCCTGCTCTCCTCGTGGGACGGGGGATGGGCAGCGGACACGGAGACGGTCGCCGAGGAGGAGGCGGAGGCGGACGGGCCGGGCGGGGCGACGGCCGACGCGGACGATCCGGCGCCGCCGGGCGGGAGGCCGGGGCCGCGCGACGGGACGGTGGCCGGTGGCCGCTCGCCGCGGCTTTCCGGCTGCCCGCGATCGTGGTCCGTGTCGGACAGCAGGGCCCCGCTGAGCAGCACGGCCCCTGCGGCCAGCGCGGCGGCGCCGACCGCCATGGCGACCATGGCGGCCTGCTTCTTGCGGTCGCGGCGGGCGAGGGCGGCGGCCTCGGCGGCGGCGCCGAGACCGGTCCCCGCACCGGCGCCGACGTCGGCGAGCGGGCCGGTGCCGGAGCGGTCGGGCGCGGAGGGAGGGTCGTCGGGGCCGGGGAGGGCGGGGCTTGCGGAGTGCGGGGCTGACGGCTCGCGCGCTTCCGTTCCAGTGCGGGCTTTCGTGCCGGTATGTACCTTCTTTCCGGCGTGGGAGTCCGGTTGTTCCGGGGTGTCGGCCTCCTCGCGGGCATCCGCCCGCGCCCGGGTGCCGGACCCCGTACGCGTCCCCGCCCCTGCCCCCGCCTCCATACGGGCTCCGGACCGCGTACGGGCATCCGCGAGGTGACTGTCCCTGCCGGTACGGGCGTCCCGGCCCTCGCGGACGCCCCGGACCGCGCGTCCGTGGGGCCCGCGCGAACGGTCCGGGCGGTCCAGGCGGTGGACCCCCTCGGGGCCGCCCAGCCCTTCGGGCTCGCCTTCCACCCCCGACAGCGTCACGTACGGGCGGACGTGCAAGGGGTCGAAATCGTCGGCCTCGGCCGCCACACACAAGCAGCTCGGCCGGCCGTCGCCGCGAGCGGGCGCGAAGCAGTGCGGGCAGGTCTTGGCCGTCACGAGCGATTCCTCCCTGATCCGTCGTTTGCGCAGTGATTATCCCGGCCCCGCCCCGTCCTGCACAGGGATCACCGCAAGGGCCCGGGCCCGGCAGCGGCCTCGTCGGCGCACGGACCACCACAAGGGCCCGCGCCCGGGAGCGGCCCCGTCGGCACGAACCACCGCAACGACCCCGTTGGCACGAACCACCGCAACGACCCCGTCGGCACGAACCACCACAACGGCCCGTGCCCGCCCGTGCCCCGCCGCGCACGCCGTAAAACGCCCTGAAGCGCCGCGGAACGCCGTCCCGCCCCGGCCCCAACCGATCGCCGCGCCCAACGGGCCGGATGCCCGGGGAGCCACCACGATGGGAAGGCGGCGCAATCCACCGGAGGGAGACGTACATGGCGCAGGACTCCGGCGCTTCTGCCGCCCCCGGAGAGGGGCACGGACAGGGGTACCCCACGCAGTCCGCCCCGGCCCCGGGAAAAGTGCACCCCACGGGAGCCCCCTCAGCAGAAGGCCGACCCCCAGGGCAAGGCCGACCCCCAGGACAAGACCGGCCCTCCGCCCCCGGCGAGCAGCACTCCACCCGCTCGGTCGTCGTGGCGATCGGCGCGCTGCTGCTCGGGCTGCTCATCGCGGCGCTCGACCAGACCATCGTCGCCACCGCGCTGCCCACGATCGTCAGCGACCTCGGCGGCCTGAACCACCTCTCCTGGGTCGTCACCGCCTACCTGCTGGCCTCCACGGCGGCGACCCCGCTGTGGGGCAAGCTGGGCGACCAGTACGGGCGCAAGAAGCTCTTCCAAACGGCGATCGTCATCTTCCTCGTCGGTTCCGCGCTGTGCGGGCTGGCCCGGAACATGCCGCAGCTGATCGGTTTCCGGGCCGTGCAGGGGCTGGGCGGCGGCGGGCTGATCGTGCTGTCCATGGCCATCGTCGGCGACATCGTGCCGCCCCGCGAGCGCGGCAAGTACCAGGGCCTGTTCGGCGCGGTCTTCGGCGCGACCAGCGTGCTCGGCCCGCTGCTCGGCGGCCTGTTCGTGGACCACCTGAGCTGGCGCTGGGTCTTCTACATCAACCTGCCCATCGGCATCATCGCCCTGGGCGTGATCGCCGCCGTCCTGCACATCCCGGCCAGCCGCAACCCGCACCGCATCGACTACCTGGGCACCGCCCTGATCGCGGCGGTGGCCGCCGCGTTCGTCCTGATGACCTCGCTCGGCGGGGTCAGTTACCCGTGGGGCTCCTGGCAGATCATCCTGTGCGGCGTGCTGGGGGTGCTCCTCCTGATCGCGTTCGGCTTCGTGGAGCGCCGGGCCGCCGAACCGGTGCTGCCGCCGCACCTCTTCCGGCTCCGCACGTTCCTCCTGACCTCGGTGATCGGCTTCGTCATCGGCTTCGCGATGTTCGGGTCGATGACGTACCTGCCGACCTTCCTCCAGGTCGTCCAGGGCGTGTCCCCGACCATGTCCGGCGTGCACATGCTGCCGATGGTGATCGGGATGTTGCTGTCCTCGACCGCTTCCGGTCAGATCGTCAGCCGTACGGGGCACTACAAGGTGTTCCCGATCCTCGGCACCGCCGTCACCGCCATCGGGCTCGTCCTCCTCCACCAACTCGGCACCTCCAGCAGCACCACCGTCATGAGCCTGGACTTCTTCGTGTTCGGCTTCGGGCTCGGGCTCGTCATGCAGGTGCTGGTGCTGATCGTGCAGAACGCCGTGGAGTACAAGGACCTCGGGGTCGCCACGTCCGGCGCGACCTTCTTCCGCTCCATCGGCTCGTCCTTCGGCGTCTCCATCTTCGGAACGATCTTCGCCAACAAGCTCGGGCCCCGCATCGCCGACGCCCTCGCCGGGCAGCGGCTGCCGCCCGGCGTCGACCCGTCCAAGGTCGCCGAGGACCCGCGGACGGTGGGCAAGCTCCCGCCCGCCCAGGCCGGCGGCGTCCTGAAGGCGTACTCCGACTCCATCACGGACGTGTTCCTGTACGCGGTCCCGGTCGTGCTGATCGCGTTCGTCCTGGCCTGGTTCCTGAAGGAGGAGCCGCTGCGCCGCAGCGTCACCGCCCCCGACACCAGCCAGGTCTACTCGTCCAACCCCGTCGAGCGCTCCTCGCGCGACGAGTGCGCCCGCGCCCTGTCCAAACTGGGCAGCCTGGAGGGCCGCAAGCAGATCTACGAGAGGATCACCGAACGGGCCGGGCTGGACCTCAAACCGGCCGCGAGCTGGATGCTGCTGCGGATGTACCGCTTCGGCTCGGTCGAGCCCGCGCTGCTGGCCGAGCGCAGCATCGTCCCGCTCTCCGTGATCACCGACGCCACGCGCCAGATCGAGGAACGCGGACTGGCCGCCCGCCAGGGCCTGCCGCTGACGCTCACCGACAAGGGACGGGCGGTCGCCGACGAACTCGCGGCGGCCCGGCAGCAGTCGCTCGCCGAACTGCTCGGCGACTGGTGGACTGCGGACCGGCCCACCGACCTGAACGAACTCGTCGAGCAGCTCACCACCGAACTCAACGGCCGGGAGGCCGACTGCCCCCAGCACGACGGCGCACACCGGTACCGGCCGGGAGACCGGTGCGCCTGATCCCAACCATCGGATAAATCACGCCAGTTGGCGGCCGACCCGTGCCCATGCCGGGTTTGGCCCCCTGGCTCGGGGCTACCCGGGACCCATGTCTATTGGCGCGATCATCACGCTGATCGTGGCGGCGGTGGCGCTCGCCGCGATCGTTCTTCTCGTCGGTGTGAAGACCCGGGGTGGTGGCCGGCGCCGACTGCGGCGGCACTTCGGGCGGGAGTACGAGCGGACCGTGGCCGTTCACGACGGCGACGTGCAGGCGGCGGAGAAGGAACTCGACGGACGGCTGCACCGTTACGGCGACTTCCACCCGCTGCCGCTCGGCCCCGAGGAGCGACGGCAGTACTTCGCCCAGTGGGACGCCGTCCAGGAACTGTTCGTCGACGAGCCCCACAAGGCCGTCGTCGAAGCGGACCTGCTGATCGGGCGGCTCGCCCGGGACCGCGGCTACCCGGCCGACACGTACGACGAACAGGCCGAGGCGCTGTCCGTCCACCACCCGCACACCGTTCACGGCTACCGCCAGATCCACGAGGTCGCCCTGCGCGGCAGCGGCGGAGGCGGACGACCGGGCACGGACGCCGGACGAACCGCCGGCCACCGGCCGGAGGGCGGCGAGCTCCGCACCGAGGACCTGCGCGAGGCGCTGGTCAAGTCCCGGGCGCTGTTCGGCGAACTGCTGCGGGCCGCACCCGAGCAGCACTCCGCCCGGCACGGCCGCCGTTCCCGGACACGGCAGCCCGGCGGCGGACGCCCCCAGCACGCCGGCAACCGGCCACGCCTGCCGTGGCAGTCCCGCGGCGACCACTCGTCACCGCACCACGACTCCTCCGAGGGGACCGTCCGATGAAACCGTACGAGACCCGAAACGACGACCGGCTCGGACAGCCCGAGCGGCCCGAAGGCCGTTCCGGCGACCGCACTACTGGCACTACTGGTGAGCCCGGCGACCGCTACTACGCCGGTGGGCCCGAGGAACGCCACGCCCAGGAACGGGCCGAGAACGAGGGCATGACCACGATCGGCCACCAGGCCCCGCCCCCCAGCGGCCACCAGGCACCGCAGGGCTCCGCCACCCCCGGCGGCCCGCAGCACGCCGCACCGGCCGGCGGGCACCGTCCGGCTTCCGGGGGCGGTCGGCAGAGCGCTCCCGGCTCGGCGGGCACCGCGTCCGATGACGTCGCGCAGGCCGGTCCGCTGCTGCCCGGCGGCGCCCACGACAAGCTCCACCAGCGGCTGGAGCAGACGATGACGCTCTTCGTCGACCACCCCCGCCAGGCGGTCGAGGACGCCGACGGGGTGTACGAGGAGCTGACGGCCCTCCTCACGGAGGCGCTGGCGGCCCGCCGCCGCGCCCTGCGCACGGCCTGGGAAGCCCACGAAGGCGGCGACACCGAAGCCCTGCGCGTGGCCCTGCGCCAGTACCGCGACCTGACCCGGCAACTGCTGGCCCTCTGAGGCCCCGGCGCCCGGCGCCTACGCGCGACACGCGGGAGCCCCCGCCCCCTGGTCGACAGGGGGGCGGGGGCTCGCTCGCGGGGAGGGCCAGAGATGCTTTTCCTTCAGGACGGGTGCTTTCCCTTCAGGTCAGGCGCTTTCAACTTCTTCAACTTCGCGCATGAGCATCCTGAGCGTCAATGAATGTTTTTCTGCGGGGAGTCGGTAAAGTGCCTGACGCGCATACGCAACCCCGTATTTATCGCCGGACTTCGCGAGCATCAAGCCTCGGTGCATTTCTAGATGTGTCGCGAACCTGGGCAACGTCTTCGGCAGTTCATTTCGTGCCGCTTCTTGCGACTCAAGGGCTTTCTTTTCTTCGCCCAGGCGTGCGAAGAGTAGGCTGAGGAAAATGTTCATGCGCCAATATGGAACGGCGTAGTCGGAAGTTTGGTCGTAGGACGCGGACGCGTCGAACATTGCAAGCCCTTTGCTGGTGAGTTGCGATGCGGTGGTCTTGTCGCCGCGCAAAACCGCCGCGTGTGCCTTCCCCATGATGGCGTTTAGTAGCCCGAGCGACGGGCGGTCACTAATGGCCATTGCCTGATCTGCGAAGACATCCACCATGCCCAGGCCCGCACCCTCGTAACCCAGGGCGATGGCGGCCCGTCCGCGAACCCATACGCGCGTCTGCGTGTCTCCGGACTCGTCCGCGGCACGCACAGCCATGCGGTACCAGTCGAGAGCTTTGTTGCCGTCGCTGCCCGGAAAGGTCTTCGCGTAGAGGGTCATCAATCTGGCGGCAACAGACCAGAGTTGCGGGTTGTCGAGCTGCTGCTGCACCACCATCAGTTCGCCGGCGATTCGACGCTGGATCTCGGACGCGCCAAGACTCATGTAGTCAGTGCCGTAGACGGAAAGCTTATGCTCCCAGTCGTCCGCGGATGGGCCACCGTGCAGTCGCGCGGAAAATCCAGTGCTGAGCAAATCGGAAGCCACCAATGGAGCTATGGTCGTGGCGGCTGCCTCGCTGATGAACTTTCGCCTGTTCACTTCGCCTTCCAGAACGGCCAGGGGGACATCCAGGACGCCAGACAAGCACCGTAGGTAGAACGGGTGGGGTTCCACCTTGTGGCACTCCCAGCGGCTTACGCATTCCCGGGTCAGCCCTGCCCCGTAGGCACTGTTGATCGCATCTGCCAGTCGCCCCTGGCTCCAACCGCGTGCCTTGCGTAGGTCCCTGATCAAGTCCCCAATGGCCATGGCCCCATCTTGCCCCTAAAGATGCCCCCAATGAACGCGATCGGTGACGTGCCTTCCGAACCTGCCCCTACGGATGCCACTAGCCCACTTTCTCCGCAGGTCGGATGTTGAGCACGAGCATCAATACGCAGCGGTGGCCGCAACGGAGCTGGAGCACCCGTGAACGCGAAAGAAACGCCCGACACCAATAAATCGCAACGGCCCATGGTCGACCTGGCGGCCGAACTGCAAGCGGCCCTGTCCGCTCGCGGATTCCCCATCACCGCATGGACCGGAACGACGAAGCACGGACACCCGGCGGTGATCGTCGACCCCATCGTGACCGGCACTGTTCGCAGGCTGCTCGCGACGATCGGCCCGGTGCCCGCGCCGCCGTCCGCGCCCGAGGACAAGGAGCCGTTCGCGCACGCGGTACAGGCCATCACGGAGCTGCAAGCGGCCCTGTTCCGTGCGGGGATCGTGCTGCCCTCCGTGGCCATCGACTTCCCCGCCACGGCCTCGGGCTGCCCGCTCGTACGACTGGGCTCGGCCCGCGCGGACATCGTGCGCACCCTCGCCGTACTGATCACGAAGGGCGCCGAACGGCATGACCGACCGGATGAGTGAGGGCGTGCCCGGGGTAGGGGAACTCGCGGTCGATACGGCCACCGACCACAAAGGCAAGGTCGTCCGTCGCATCGGCTCCGTGGTGCTCATGGCCGCGCTGGTCGGCGGCCACGTGTGGCGCACCCACGCCGACCGGGTACGGCCCCTGACCCGGGAGGAAACCCGCGCGCACGTCGTCACCAGGCGCAAGACTGGGCGGCGGACGCGATGACCCGTGATGAAGCGCGGCAGGCCATCGGAAGCAGCGTCGGGAACGTGGTCACCGGGCAGGGCAGGCAAGCGAGAACACAGGCGGGGCTGCCAAGCTCGTGTGCTGTACCTGCGGGACCGTGTCCGACCCGCCTTGATCAAACGAAGGGGAGAGGGCCATGGTTTTGTGCGTTTGCGGGAAGCGGCACCGGCCGCAGGACGACAACGGGAAGCGACTGCCCCTCTGTGCGGTCTGCCAGGCTCGCCATGACCTGTACGACGCGCAGGCACGCCTGCAAGACGCGGAGGAAATGGAGCACGAGAACCCGTGCCTCCGGTGCCACGGGCGCGGACACGTCACGCACCAGCAACGGTTGAACGCGGGAGGCGGCGTCATGCTCGCGACGGTCGCATGTGTCCGCTGTGCGGGAAGCAAGATCGAACCGGAAGGCGCGCCGCCCCTGGGGTTGGGCGATCTCTGACACCTGTCACCGCCCGGTCCCTGCGTTACTCCCCATGGCGCACGGGCGAAGGCCGACACGGCCTGGGACTGCTCAGCACTGGCCAGCCCCGCTCGGCACTGGCCAGTGCTGCCAAGCCCTGTTCAGCCCTGTTCAGCCCCGTTCAGCCCTGCTGCGCCTTGGGCGCCGCCTGCTGGACGACCTCGAAGGACCACAGCGTGGATCCGCTGGCGGCGGGCTTGGGCCGCTCACCACCGGCCTCTCCCTGCCCGCCGCCCTGGTGCGCGGCCTTCATCGGGCCCTCCATCCACGCCTGGAAAGACTCCTCGTCCTTCCAGCGCGTGTAGACGAGGTACTGGTCGGTACCCTCCACCGGCCGCAGCAGCTCGAACCACTCGAAGCCGTCCGAGGACTCCACACTCCCGGCCCGCGCCGCGAACCGCTTCTCCAGGACCTCCCGCTGCTCGGCGGGGACGGTCAGCACGTTGATCTTTACGATGCTCATGCCCCCATCGTGCCGCAGGGGACGTTCGGCCCTGTAGCTCGGGGCCGTCCGCGGCGAAAAGAGTCGGCCGGAACCTTCCCTGGCGCCGGTGCCGTGCCTAATGCACCGCCCCCGGTTCGGCCAGGCCGGTGTCCCAGGCCCAGGCGGCGATGCCGACGCGGTTGCGTACGGCCAGTTTGGACTGGACGTTCGCGAGGTGGGTCTTCACGGTTCCGGAGGAGATGAACAGTTCGTCGGCGATCTCCGCGTTCGTCAGGCCCTGGGCGACGAGGCGGATGATCTCGCGCTCCCGGTCGGTCAGCGGGACGGGCTCGCGCGTCGTGTCGGGCAGGGTCAGGCGGCGGAGCAGGCGCACGGTGACCTGGGGGCTGATGAGGGTGTCACCGGCCATGGCGGCGCGCACGCCCTCGATCAGCAGCGTGGGGCCGGAGCGCTTGAGCAGGAAGCCGCAGGCGCCGTGGCGCAGGGCGGTGTGGACGTAGTCGTCGTGGTCGAAGGTGGTGACGACGATGACCCGCAACGGCCGTTCCGCTTCGGGACCGGCCAGCAGCCGGGTGACCTCCAGGCCGTCCAGGCGCGGCATGCGGATGTCGGCGAGGACCACGTCCGGGGCGAGGGTACGGGCCAGTTCGACGGCGGAGGCGCCGTCGGCGGCGGTGCCCACGACGGTCATGTCCGGCTGCGAGTCGAGGATCAGCCGGAAGCCGCTGCGGACGTCCTCCTGGTCGTCGGCGATCAGGATGCGGGTGGGAGTGGTCACGAGGCGCCTCCGGATGAGGATGAGGATGAGGGAGAGCGGGAGGTGGCGGGCGAAGACGGGAGACGGCCGGGGTCGCAGGTGAAGGTGGCCGTCAGGCGCCAGCCGTCGCCGTACGGGCCCGCGTCGAGCGTGCCGCCGGCCGCGCGGACGCGTTCGGCCAGGGCGGGCAGGCCGCGCCCGCCGCGTTCTTGGCGAGCGAGCCGGTGGACGGTGGGGTGCTGGGAGCCCTGGCCCGCGTCGTTCGTCACGCGGAGGGTGACGACGGGGAGCGGGGCGGGGCGGTCGGCCGGGCGGCGGTCGCTCCGGCGGCCCGGGGGTACGACGTCTTCCCGTGCGGGGGTGTGGAGGGTGAGGGTGACCTCCGCCAGGGTGGCGTCGGGCGCGTGGCGCCGGATGTTGGTCAGCGCCTCCACGACGACGCGGTGTGCGATCGCCGCCGCCTCGCGCGTCAGCGCGGCGTCGACACCGGGGCCGATGTCGATACGGGCCCGGGTCCGGCCCGTGCCGGAGAACCGGCGTACGGCCTCGCGGAGTCGGTCCGTCCCGGGCAGCGGCTCGCGCGGGCCGGGGAGCGGGTGGGGAGGTGCGGCGGAGGCGTGCTGGGGTCCGGCATCGTTTCGGTCCGGGGCCGGGTCCATATCCGGGCCCGGGCCTGTGTCCGCGTCCTGGCCCGGTTCCGGATTCGGGGCCGGGGGCAGGTCCTCCTCGTCCGTATCGTGCAGCATCCGCACCGTACGGTCGATCGTCGCCAGTGCCTCCAGCCCCGCCCGCTCGATCCGCTCCAGCGCCGCGAGCGCCGCCTCGGGGTCCCGTTCGGCGACGAAGCGGGCTGCCTGGGCCTGGACCACGATTCCGCTGACGTCGTGGGCGACGAAGTCGTGGAGGTCGTGGGCGAGCCGGAGTTGCTGGGCGCGGCGGGCGTCGAGCACGGCCTGCCGTCGGCGCCGGGCCATCGAGCGCGGATAGCCGCCGACGACCGCCGCGCCGACCACGGGCAGCGACCAGAAAGCGGCCACGCCCAGCGCTTCGTAGAAGGACGGTGAGGCGACGTACGGAAGCGTCCAGAAGGCGAGGGCCAGGCCTGCCGACGGCCCGCCGAGCAGCACCTGACGGCGGGGCGCCCAGCGGATGGTCGCGGTGAGCAGCGCTGCCACCAGCACCGCCGCCACGAAGGGCGAGACCAGTGACTCGCGGGGGTCCTCCCCCGAGAGCGCCAGCGAGGCGAGCAGCAGCACTGCGCCGGTGGAGGCGGTGGCCGTCCCCATCCACGCCCGCGACCGGGGGCGGCAGACGAACACCGCCACCAGTGCGGCACCGGCGAACAGAGCGGGCAGCACGACGCGCGGGTCGGTGCCGGAGAGGGCGTCCAGGGCGATCGTGATACCGGCGACGGTGAGGGCGAGGGCCGTGAGGAGGATCCGGTCGCGGTGGGGGAGGGAGGTGGTGCGGTGCGCGGGGTCCGTGAGGTGGGGGCGTTTCGTGCGGCCGAGGGCGCCGGAGGGCCCTTCCTTCCGGCCGGGGTTTTCGAGAGCTCGCACCGTCCGGACGAGGCGTCCGAGAGACCGCCT
>NZ_JBEXNM010000109.1:0-20098 GCF_040611095.1 Streptomyces sp. NPDC003077
CTCCTCGCGGCAGTTGCGCTTACCCGACGTCATCTTGTGACGGGGCCGCCGCGCCCCAGTCCGCTGCGGGGGCACCCCGGGACGTCCCCTTCCGTGGGATGCGCGTCCGCCCCTTGTGGGGGGTGGAAAAGATTTTGCGTCGGCCCGTTTTTGATCGGTTCCGTTCGTGGGGGCGGAGGGGCGTCGTTGCGGGTCGTGCCGGCCGACCTGTCCGTCGGGCGCCGCGACCGGTACACCCACCGCGCTCTCCCGGTATCCGGCGTCCGGTGGCGCCACCGGGCGGGGAGGTCGGTATCGCCATAACGTCGAAAGGGCGGCCAGCCGCAGCGAACGCGGGAATCTCCGAAATGGAGCACAGAGTGGGACAGTTGCACATCGGATACAAATTGGCGACCGAGGCATTCGGACCGGGCGAGATCATCCGGCAGGCGGTGCGGGCCGAAGAGGCCGGATTCGACTTCGTGGAAATCAGCGACCATTACCACCCCTGGCTGAACAACCAGGGGCATTCGCCCTTCACCTGGACGGTGCTCGGCGCCATCGCCGCACGGACCGAGCGGATCGGGCTGACGACCGGGGTGACCTGCCCGTCCATGCGCTACCACCCCGCGATCATCGCGCAGGCCGCGGCCACGCTCGCCCTGGTGTCCAACGGGCGGTTCACCCTGGGCGTGGGCTCCGGGGAACGGCTCAACGAACACGTCGTCGGGCGGGAATTCCCCGACGCGGTGCGGGTCCGGCACGCGATGCTGCGCGAGGCGCTGGAGATCATCCGTCTGCTGTGGCGCGGCGGATACCGTTCGTACGAAGGCAGACACCTGCGGCTGGACGACGCCCGGGTATTCGACCTGCCCGAGGAACTGCCCCTGATGCCGGTGGCGGCCGGTGGACCGAACGCGGCGCGGATCGCCGCCGAACTCGGCGACGGCCTGTTCGCCACCGAGCCGAAAGCGGACCTCGTCCGCCATTACCGCGAGGCGGGCGGCACCGGTCCGCGCTATGTCGAAGTGCCCATGGCGTGGGCCCCGGACGAGCGCACCGCCGCGCAGGCCGTGCTGAAAACCTCCCGGTGGGCGGTGACGGGCTGGAAAGTCATGAGCGAACTCCCGAACCCGGTCAATTTCGAGGCCGCCACCGCCACGGTCCGCGAGGAGGACATCCGCCGGCAATTCGCCTGCGGCCCCGACCCGTCCCGGTACGAGGAAGTCGCCCGCCAATTCACCGACGCCGGATTCGACCGCTTGGTCATGCAGAACGCCGGGCCCGACCCGGACGGATTCATCGACTTCTACCGCCGGGAACTCGACGAGCGGCTGCGCCAACTCGCCCCGGCCGCGTGAGGAGCGGCGCCCGTCACGGCACACCGGCCCCTCCGCGATCAGCCCGTCTGCCGCTCCTCCTCCCCGGTCGGCGGGCGGAGCCCCGTATGGGTCGCGAGGAAGGTGAGCGTGTCGGTGAGGACGGCGGCGGCGGTGGCGGTGCCGAGCGGGCCGTGGCCGGTGGCCGGTTCGCGGCGCAGGAGGACGGGCTTGCCGCTGGTGGTGGCTTCCTGGAGGGCGGCGCACATCTTGCGCGGGTGGGCCTCGCCGGTGCGTTCGTCGACGACCGGTCCGGTCAGCAGCACGGCCGGGTAGGCGGTATGGGGGCGGACGTGGTGGTACGGGGAATAGGACAGCAGCCACGGGAGGTGCGCCGGATCGGCGGCGGTGCCGAACTCCTCCGTCCAGGTGTGACCGATGCCGAACCGTTCGTAGCGCACCATGTCGCACAGGGGCCCGCTGGCGGCGACGGCGGCGAACAGCCCGGGGCGCTGGGTGAGGGCCGCGGTGACCAGCAGTCCGCCGTGTGAGTTGCCGTAGGCGGCGAGCTGCGCCCGGGTGGTGTAGCCGTTGTCGACGAGCCAGTAGGCCACGCTCAGGAAGTCGGCGATGGCGGTGGCCTTGTTCTCCCGGCGCCCGGCGTGGTGCCAGGCGGTCCCGTGGTCGCCGCCGCCGCGGACGCCCGCCATGACGTAGATGCCGCCGGCCGCCGCCCAGGCGCGGGCCATCGGCGAGTACGCGGGGCGGATGGTGGCGCCGAACCCCCCGTATCCGCTGAGCAGGACGGGCCGCGGGCCGACCGGGGCGTCGGCGGGGGCGAGCAGGTAGAGGTCGATCAGGGTGCTGTCGGTGGCGGGGCAGATCAGGTGGCGGCTGCGCGGCGGCAACCGGCGCGGCCGGAGGCGCCCGGTGGGTGGCGCCGGTGCCGGACGGGGAGCCGGGGTGGCCGGACGGGTGGCGGAGCCCTCGGGCGTTCCCTGGCCCGGGGCGGGAACCGGTGACGCCGCCTCGTCGAGACCGGCCGGGTCGACCCTGCCCGTGAGGGCGTCGTAGCGGAGCACCGTGGGCGGGGTCCCCGGGTCGGTGTAGGTGAACCACGCCTCGTGGCCGCCCTCGGGGCGGCTGCGCAGGCCGGTGACGACGCCGGAGCCGGGCAGCGGCACCTGCGCGAGTTCCCGGCCGTCCGCCGCGTCGTGCAGCGTGATCCGGCTGTGGACGCCGTGGGTGCGCAGCACCAGCAGCCGGGGGCGGTCGGGGTGGCGCAGGGTCAGCCAGGCGCAGTCGTCGAGGGCGGCGTGCGGGGTCTGGGGGATGAGCTCGGTCCAGTCCTCCGTGGTGTGCCGCGTGGCGTCATCCCGCTTTGGGCCGTCCGGGCCGTCCCGATCGGTGTCCCGCTCCGCCGGGCGGAGGACGCGTCCGAAAGGGGCACGGTGGTCGGTCAGCAGATACATCTGCCCGTCGGGGCCGAACCGGGGCTGCCACAGCCCGTCCGGACCGTGCGCCGGTACACGGGTCCACGTGCGCTCCCCGTGCGGCCGGGTCAGGTCGGTGAGCCAGACCTCGTTGTGGGTGCTGACGCCACTGGTGACCGTGACCGCCAGCCGCCGGCCGGCGCGGTCGGTGCTCAGGCCGTAGTACGTGTCCGCGCCGCCACGGGCGAAGACTTCCTCGTCGTCCTCGGGGTCGGTGCCGATCCGGTGGCGCAGCACCCGCATCCGGTAGCCCGCGGGCGACGGCGGCGCGCCGTCCTCGTTCCCGCCGCCGGGTTCTTGCCGTCCGTCCCCTCCTCCCGTGTTCCCGTCCGAGCCGCGTCCTCGTACGTAGTAGAACGCCTCACCGCCCGGAGACCAGGCCACCGACGGCGCGCGCATCCCGGTGATCGGCCCCTCCAGCACCTGGCCGTCCGCCGTCCGCAGCACCCACAGCTCGGTCACGTCCGAACCGGAGCGGGAGAGCAGGTAGGCCAGCCGGTGCCCCTCCTGGGACGGCCTCCAGGCCACCAACCGGGTGTTCCCGGACGGGTCCAGCCGCGCGGGATCCACCAGCCGCCTCGTCGGGGCGCCCGGCGCGTGGACGCACAGCGCCGGATACGCCTCCCCCGCACCCAGTTGCGCGAAGAAGGCGGTGTCCCCGCGCCACACCGGCGGGGCGGACCAGCGGGTCACCGCGAGTTCGGACACCGCGCGGGCCCAGCTCTCGTGGTCCGCCCACCGCTCCCGCTCCCGGGCGAAGCGCTCGTCCTGCTCGTCGGCCCAGGCCCGAACCTCAGGGGCGTCACTGTTCTCCAGTCCCCGGTAGGGGTCACGGACGGGATACCCGTGGAGGTGCTCCAGCGTGTCGTCGCGGAGGGTCGCGGAACGGGTCGGTGACATGAGCGGTGCCTTCTTCGGCGATCGGGGGCGAGGTCCCGTCATCACGGGTGGTGGCTTTATCGGTCCGGTCGGCCCGGAAATGACCCGGCGGCCACCCTCAGGTGACCGCCGGAACTTCCCGACCAGCGGTCAGGAGTCGTCGCCCATCAGGACGGCGGCACGCCAGGCCGGAACGGCGACGTCGACGTCACCGGCCGGGTTGTACCGGTATCCGGTGGCAGGAAGGAACATGACGCATTTCCCCTTTTTTCTCGGGAGGCCCCCTACGGACCTCCGCTCACCCCGATACTTTCTCGCCGATAAGCCACCCAAAACACGGCACCAGAAATTCCGGCCGAACTCTTTAATTAATACGTCATCTTTTCGCTCCGCGCCTGTTTCCCTTGCCGCGCCCGGCCCGCGCCCACCACCCCGTCAACCGGGCGCCACCTCGCCGGGGTCACCGGTGACCGGATCGACGGAGCCTCGCAAAGCCGCAAACCGCCCTTCTTGAACCTTCGCGGACCGCACCCACCACCGGCAATCACGCCGTGCAGCCACCCCCGGTCCGGAATGCGTACGCGCGGCGCACGCCGCGCGTACGGGCATTCCCGCCGGCCCGCCCGGCACGCCGATCAGCACTTCACATTCCACCGTCAGAAGTCGTTTGAAAACAAATCGACAGGTTTATGAATAGCGGCGAAACATGGGGCCGGCACTCAAATATTCCAGCACGGCACGCGCTCGTCGGTAACCGGGCTCCACGCGATCGATGGCCGCGCGCGCCAGGACCCCGGCCAGGGACGGCCCCTGGGAACTCAGTGCACGGAGAACCCGCCATCCACAAAGATCGACTGCCCGGTGACGTACGCCGAGGCGCCGCTCGCCAGGAAGACCGCCGCGCCCGCGAAGTCTTCCGCCAGTCCGTTCCGCCCGACCAACGTGCGGGCGGCCAGCGCCGCCACCCGCTCCGGATCGGAGGACAGCCGCTCGTTGAGCGGCGTCATCACGAACCCCGGCACCAGCGTGTTGCAGGTGACCCCGTACGGCGACCAGGCCTCGGCCTGAGAGCGAGCCAGCGATTCCAACCCGCCCTTCGAGACCCCGTACGCCCCGCTTTGAACGAAGGCCCGGTGCGCCTGCTGGGACGTGATGTGGATGATCCGCCCGAAGCCCCGCTCGGCCATGCCGGGCCCGAAGCGCTGGCCCAGCAGGTACGGCGCCTCCAGGTTCACGGCCATCGTGGTGTCCCACACGTCCTCGCCCAGTTCGCCCATCGGCGGGCGCAGGTTGATCCCGGCGGAGTTGACGAGGATGTCGGGCTCGCCGAACACCCCGGCCGCCTCTTCGGCCGCCGCGCGGACGCCCTCCCGGGTGCCCAGGTCGGCGCTCACCCAGGCCGCCCGGCACCCTTCGCCGGTCAACTCGGCGACGGTCGCGGCGAGTTCCGCCTCCTTGCGGGCCACGATCACCACGCTCGCCCCCGCGCGGGCGAGCGCCCCCGCGATGGCCCGGCCGATACCGGAACTGCCCCCGGTCACCACGGCCACCCGGCCGTCCAGCGAGAACATTGCGGAGAGGTATTGCTGGCTTGTCATGCCCGCACCCTAGAGGGCACACGAACGGCACTTCGGCGAGGGGTCAGTGAGCGCTCGATGACGAACGGGGCCCACCGGACGGGCGGAGCCGAGCGGACCGCCCGCAGAACCGGACCGCCGCCCCTCCCGGCATCACCTCATCCGCCATCCGGTGCACCCAGCACCCTCGCCGCATACGCGGCCAACCGCTCCCGCACCCCTTCCGGCGACAAACCCTCCCGTCCCACCAGGTGCTCGACGAAGTCCGCGCGGACCGCGGCCAGCAGCGCGTGCGCGGCGAAGTCGGCGTCCGGCACGCCGGGGATCCGGCGCAGCGCGTCCCGGAGGGTGCCGTGCCACCACGCGTAATGAGCCCCTTGGTACGGGCTGCCGGCACCGGCTTCCTCCAGCGCCAGGGACAGGTGCCGGTTGTCGAGCTTGAAGTCGAGCAGGGCACCGAGCAGAGCCGGCACGCGCTGCCGCGGCGGCGTCGCGGGGCCGAGCGGTTCCGGCCCCTCCTCCACGGCCTGGCGCAGGGCCCCGGTACGCGCCTCGACGACGGCCCGGATCAGCCCCGTGCGGTCACCGAAGCGACGAAAGAGCGTCCCCTTGCCCACTCCGGCCGCCGCCGCGATCTCGTCCATGGACACGGTGCGGGGGCTCTCACAGCGGGCGAAGAGCTCGTCGGCCGCCGCGAGCACGGTCTCGCGGTTGCGCAGCGCGTCGGCGCGCGGTTTGCGGGCGGTCACGGGCGCTCCTCCGACGAAACCGACCGGCGGGCCCTATTACTAAGCGGACTCATGGTCCACATCCTATCGGGCGCCGTTCCCCGGCACCCGAGCCCGTGTCCCCGGCGGCCCGCCGTGGGTCCACGCGCCCGGGCCCCGCCACCGTCCCCTCGTCACCGGCAAATGCGCCCACCCCCCAACCGGGCTTCATTCGCTCGGCAGTTACCATTCCCCCCTGTCGGCGAGGGGGACCGTGGACGGAAAACTCCGGGCTCGGATGGTACGAGCCGGAGCGGCTCCTGCACGGTGGGCGGACCGACCGAGGTGGCGGCACTCGACCGTTCACCGGAACGACATCGGCAACCGAGAGCATCCGCGAAACGGGGGCATCGCGGACCACGAACGGCCCGGAAACGGCGCCGCGCTCTTCTGCGGCACTCGGGAACCGATCCGCGCACTCCCTCCGGAAGACCACGGGGGAGCTCCCGCTGTTTTCGCCCCCACGCACGACACTCGCCAACCGTGCCGGCGCCGTTCCCGGCACCGACGTGACCGATACGGGGATTCTCATGAGCCGCAGGCAAGTCGTCGAAGGGGAAAACGTCGTCTTCCTCTCCCGTTCCTGGCTCTGCGTGTGTTTCGCGCTGCAGTGGCTGGTGTTACCCCTCGACCTGGCCTGGCGGCTCGCCTGGAACGTTTTCGTGACGCTGGGAGACGGGGCGATGTCGGATCTGGTGGAGGTCAGCAGCATCGCCCGCCGGTCCATCGGACTCAAAAGGTTCGCCCGCGAGTGGAACCGCGATCCCCGGCGCTGGGAGGCGCATTACCGTGCCGTCCTGACGGAAATCGGGAAGGAGACCCACGAGCAGGACTTCAGCTTCCGGGTACGGCTGCGATACGTGGCGCAACGCGCACCCGCCGACAAAGAGAACCCGCAGCGAGTGTTCTGCACCATATTCATTCCGCATTACCGAGGCTGCGGGCCGACGAAGGCCCAGCGCATCGCCCGGGCCAACGGCTGGACCGTCTTCTCCACCAGTGCCTACGGCATCATGCTCTTCCGACCCGACCCGAAATGGCACGACGCCGCCCATTCCGAGAAGCCCACCGGGAGTCCACGGTGAGGCCAGGGTCGGACCAGAGAATCCCCGCTTCCATTACCGAGCGTTTCCACAGCACCGAGGGGATTTCGTGAGCAGACAACAGAACATCGAGGGAGAGCAGGTCACACACCTCTCCCGGGCCTGGCTCCCCTTCTGGTTCGTGGCGCAATGGCTGGTGCTGCCGGGTGAACTGATCGTGCGCTGCGCGGTGCATCTCGTCATGGCCGTCTTCGAGACGTACAACGCCGGGCCGGTCGATTGGTTCAAGACCGCGCATCTGTTCCTCGGCCCCCGAAGATTCGCTCGCGAGTGGAGCCGCGACCCCCTGCGCTGGGAAGCGCACTACCGCTCCGTCCTGACAGAACTGGCGGAAGAAGCGAGGAAAAGGGGGCACGGCTTTCACGCCCGTCTCGTTCACGCGGCCGAACTCGTGGCCGCGACCGGCAACGAACCCCAGCAAGCCGTCTTCAGGGTCTACCCACGGGACTACCGCGGCTGCGGACGGTCGAAAGCACTGCGCGTGGCACAGGCCGAAGGATGGACGGCCGTGGCGGAGAAGGAGGAATGGGCGGGCATCGTTCTCTCCGTTCCGCATCTGACGACGTAAATGGGCACTTTGCGGTCGTAACCCCCCGCAAAACCCCCTCCGCCATCCCGGTGGCTCTCCACCACCGCCCGTTTCATCCCCCGCCCTCCTGGTGAGCCCCAAAGGTCGTACCGCCGTACCGGCCGATCCCTCACCGGAAGGAACCCGCGACGTGACCACCACGACCGCGCTGTCCCTGCACCTCAACGGCGAGCCGTTCGCCGGGGTCGTCGACAACCGGACCACGCTGCTGGATCTGCTGAGGGAGCACGCCGGGCTGACGGGGGCCAAGAAGGGGTGCGATCACGGGCAGTGCGGGGCGTGCACGGTGCTGTGGGGGGATCGGCGGGTCAATTCGTGTCTGCTGCTGGCGGTGGCGGTCGACGGGGCGCACATCACCACCGTGGAGGGGCTGGCCGACGGGGAGGAATTGCACCCGGTGCAGCGGACCTTCGTGGAGCATGACGCCTTTCAGTGCGGGTTCTGTACGCCGGGGCAACTGTGTTCCGCGGTGGCGGCGATCACCGAAGCGCGGGCCGGGTGGCCGAGCGCCGTCACGCCGCCTCAGGCGCCGGATCCGCCCGAAGTGCCGCACCGGCCGGACGTGCGGAGCCGTTCCCCGCGGCCGGTGGAGCTGACCGGTGCCGAGGTGCGGGAGCGGATGAGCGGCAATCTGTGCCGCTGCGGGGCCTACCCGCACATCGTCGACGCGGTGCGGGAGGCGGCGCGGTGAGGCCGTTCCGGTACGAGGTGGCCGCCGACGCCGCCGCGGCGATGGACCTGCTGGCCCAGGAGCCGGGCGCGATGTTCCTGGGCGGCGGGACGAACCTCGTCGATCTGATGAAGCTGGGGGTGCACGCCCCGGACGTGCTGGTGGACGTGAGCCGGCTGCCGTTCGACGAGGTGATGCGCGTTCAGGACGGCGGTCTGCGGGTCGGGGCGGCCGTCCGCAACAGCACCCTGGCCGTGCATCCGGTCGTGCGCGCCGACTACCCGGTGCTCTCCCAGGCGCTGCTGGCCGGCGCCTCGCCGCAGCTGCGCAACGCGGCGACCGTCGGCGGCAACCTGCTCCAGCGCACCCGCTGCCTGTACTTCCAGGACGTCGGCAAACCGTGCAACAAGCGGCGGCCGGGCTCGGGGTGCCCGGCCCGTACCGGTGTGCACCGTGACCTGGCGGTCCTGGGCGCGTCGGACCACTGCATCGCCACCCACCCGTCCGACATGGCCGTGGCGCTGGCCGCGCTGGACGCCGAGGTGCACTGTGTCACCCCGGACGGGACGCGGGCGCTGCCGGTGACCGAGTTCCACCGGCTCCCCGAGGACGCGCCCGAGCGCGACACCGTCCTGCGGCACGGCGAACTGATCACCGCGGTGGAGCTGCCGCCGCCGGTGCCGGGCGTGCGCTCCGCCTACCGCAAGGTGCGCGACCGCGCGTCCTACGCCTTCGCGCTGGTGTCCGTGGCGGCCGAGCTGGGCGTGCGCGAGGGCCGCGTCGCGCACGTGCGGCTGGCGCTCGGCGGGGTGGCGGCGAAGCCGTGGCGGGCCCGGGTCGCGGAGGAGGAGTTGCGCGGGGCGCCGGCGACGGAAGAGGCGTTCGGCCGCGCCGCCGAGGCGGAGCTGCGGCTCGCCCGGCCGCTGTCCGGCAACGCGTACAAGGTGCCGCTGGCCCGACGCCTGATCACCGCCGTCCTGGCCGACCTGGCCGCCTCCGCTTCCGGCACCAACGGTGCCGACGGCACCGACGACGCCGACCCTCCGGAGACCCGATGACCAGCCCCTCCACCGCCCTCGGCACTCCCGTCGCCCGCCTCGAAGCCGTCGAGAAGGTCACCGGCACCGCCCGGTACGCCACCGATCACACGCCCGAGGGCGCGGTGCACGCCTGGCCGGTGCCCGCCGACGTCGCGCGGGGCCGCGTCACCGGACTGGACACGGAGACGGCACTGGCCGACCCGGACGTGCTGGCCGTGCTCAGTCACGAGAACGCGCCGCGGCTGGGCGAAGCGGACGACGCCACGCTCCAGGTCCTCCAGTCGCCCGAGGTGGCGCACCGCGGCCAGGTCGTGGCGCTGGCGGTGGCCCGCACTCTGGAGGCCGCCCGCGCCGCGGCCCTGGCGGTGCGGGTCACGTACGCGCCGGAGCCGCACGACGTGGTGCTGACGCCCGACCACGGCAAGCTGTACGTCCCGGAGGCGGCCAACGGCGGTGCCCCGGCCGTCCGGGAGCACGGGGACTTCGACACGGCGTATGCCGCCGCCCCGGTGACCGTGGACGCCCTGTACACCCTGACGCCGCTGCACAACCACCCCATGGAGCCGCACGCGTGCGTCGCCTGGTGGGAGGAGGACCGACTGACGGTGTACGACTCCAACCAGGGGGCGACCACCGTGCGGAACACGCTCACCGCCCTCTTCGGGCTGCGCCCGGAGCAGGTGCGGGTGGTCGCCACGCACGTGGGCGGCGGGTTCGGTTCCAAGGGCACCCCGCGTCCGCAGGTGGTGCTGGCGGCGATGGCGGCCCGGCACACCGGGCGGCCGGTCAAGCTGGCCTTGCCCCGGCAGGTGCTGCCGTCCCTGACCGGTCACCGGGCCCCGACCTTCCAGCGCGTCCGGCTCGGCGCGGACCGCGACGGGCGCATTCAGGCGCTCGCCCACGAGGTCGCCACCCAGACCTCGACGATCAAGGAGTTCACCGAGCAGGCCGCCGCGCCCAGCCGCGTCATGTACGCCTCCCCGCACAGCCGCACCACCCACCGCGTGGCCCGGCTCGACGTGCCCACCCCGTCGTGGATGCGGGCGCCGGGCGAGTGCCCGGGGATGTACGCGCTGGAGTCGGCCATGGACGAACTCGCCTGCGCCTGCGGCCTGGACCCGATCGAACTGCGCGTCCGCAACGAGCCCGACACCGAACCGGACACCGGGAAGCCCTTCAGCAGCCGCCAGGTGGTGCGGTGCCTGCGCGAGGGCGCCCGCCGGTTCGGGTGGGAGGGACGCGACCCCACGCCCGGGCGCGACCGCCGCGGCCGGCTGCTGATCGGCACCGGCGTCGCCGCGGCCACCTACCCCGTCCTGGTCGCCCCCTCCCAGGCGGAGGCCCGCGCCACCGGGGACGGCCGGTTCCTCGTACGGGTGGCCGCCACCGACATCGGGACCGGCGCGCGGACCGTCCTCACCCAGATCGCCGCGGACGCGCTGCGGGCACCGATGGACCGGGTCCGGCTGGAACTGGGGGACAGCCTGCTGCCGGACGCGCCGGTCGCCGGCGGTTCGAGCGGGACCTCGTCCTGGGGGTGGGCGGTCCACAAGGCGTGCGTCCAGTTGCGCGAGGCCCTGCGGGACCACCAGGGGCCGCTGCCGGACGAGGGGCTGTCGGCGGCGGTCGACACGGCCGGCGACATCGGGCTCGGGCAGGACCACGCCCGGCACGCCTTCGGGGCGCACTTCGCGGAGGTCCAGGTGGACACCGCGAGTGGGGAGCCCAGGCTGCGGCGGCTGCTGGGGGTGTTCGCCGTGGGGCGCGTCCTGAACCCGCGCACCGCGCGGTCGCAGCTCATGGGCGGGATGATCATGGGCGTGGGCATGGCCCTCACCGAGACGAGCAGCGTGGACGTGGAGTACGGCGACTACCCGGAACGCGACCTGGCCTCCTACCACGTCCCGGTCAACCCGGACGTCCCCTCGGTGGACGTGCACTGGATCGAGGAGGAGGACCCGCTCCTCAACCCCATGGGCTCCAAGGGCATCGGGGAGATCGGGATCGTCGGCACCGCCGCCGCCATCGCCAACGCCGTGCACCACGCCACGGGCCGGCGCCTGCGCGCCCTCCCCGTCCAGCCGCACAGCCTGCTGCCGCTGCTGGGCTGAGCGGGGGGGCGTACGGCAGTGTGGCCCTCCCGTCATCGGACGGACGATCCGGCGCGTGGCCGGCTGCGACCGGACGGCCCGGCCGTGGTCAGGTCGCCGACGGCGGATCGTCGCAGACTTCGCCGAGAGTCGGCGCCGGGCGCAGGACGCCGGCCAGGCCGGTGAGGCGGAACAGCCGCAGGTGGTGCGGGCGGACGCAGACGAGCCGGAGTTCCCCGCCCCGTTCGCCGGCCTCGCGGGCGGCATCGGCGAGCAGCCGCAGGGCGACGCAGTCGATGAAGTCGGTCGGCCGCAGATCGACGGCCACCCGCGCGCCGGGCCGCTTGACCGCGGGCATCAGGTGCGCCTCGGCCTCGGGAACGGCTGCCAGATCGAGTTCGCCGTGCAGCGAGATCACCGTCCAGCGGCCCCTGACATGGCTGCGGACGAAGACGGCGGGCGGATCCGGGACGGGAAACGGCCATCGGCCGGGGTCCGCGGGAAGCGCGCCGAAGGAGTCGGCCCGGCACGGATGGGTACGGGCGGGAAGCCCGCCGTCGTGGTCCGCGCTGCCGAGATCCCTGGGTGTGGCCCCCACGTGGCGCGGGGCGGAGTCGTCACTGAGTCCGTGGTGCGGGTGCGCACGGCGGATGGTGGGCTGATGAAAGCGGATGTAGGTGATGCCCTGACGCATGGCGTCGCTCCCCGGCAGACGGGCCCCAACGCAACGGCCGGGGCGGAACATGGCGGAACGTGGCGGAATGCGGCGCCGGGGTCTTGGGCGACGCGTGTCAGCACCGTAGGAAGACGACGACGGCGGAAGGGACAAACGCGAGAGCTGGACCACTCTTACGAGTGAAGTTCCGGCGTTTTCCTTGACATGAAGAGGTTCAACGCGCATACGCCTGGGCGTCCGTGCGACGGGCCTGTGGCGGATGCTCCCGTACCGCCATCCCCGTCCGTCCGGAAGGAGGGCTTCGGCGGGCCGATCCGTTGGGTGGCGGCGCGGCCCGGTCGTCAGGGGGCCTCGCGCCGCCCGTCCCTCCCGGGGACGGTCCTGACGGGAACGGCGGCCCTGACGATGCGGGAGCCGCACCCTCAGGGCCGCCGCGTCCGGCCTCACCGGCACCGCGCGATCACCGCCCGGCCCGCCACCACCTCACGTCCGGCATCACCGCACGTCCACGGTCGCCAGATGATCCGCCAGCGCCCGGCCGATGTGGGCCAGCGGCTCGCTCTGGGTCATCGCGTGGTGCGCGCAGGGCACGTCGTGGGACTCGATACGGCCGGTCACCCACGGCCGCCAGGCGCCGGAGCCGGGTGCGTGCGCCGGCTTGTCCTCGGTGGCGTGGAAGTACAGCAGGTCGCCCTCGAAGACGCCACCGGTGAAGGTCCGCAGGAGGTTGACGGAGTTGGTGACGACCTCGGTGACCGCCGCGACGTGCCGCTCGCCCAGTTCCGGGTGGTCCTTCATCGGGGTGAGCAGCGTCTGCGTGTGGCTGTCCTCACTGAGGATCGCGGCGACCTCGGCGACGCCGAGCGGGCGGCCGGACCCGGAACCCTCCGTACCGTGCCCCGCGGCCTCCAGGAGGAGCGTCATGACGTCCTGCTGCTCCGGGAGCGCGCCGTGGGTTCCCGCGGGGTCGATGGGGCGGGAGTCGAGCATCGCCAGCAGGTCCACCCGGGCGCCCTCTTCCTGGAGCCGCACGGCGACGGCGTGGGCCAGCGCGCCGCCCAGCGACCAGCCGAGCAGGTGGTACGGGCCGGCGGGCTGGACCTTCCTGATGTGCGCGACGTAGTCGTCCACCATCTCCGCGAACGTGCCCGGCAGCCCGCCGGGCCCCGCCAGCCCGCGCGCCTGGATGCCGTACACCGGCAGGTCGGCCCCCAGATGGCGGAGCAGCCCGGCGTAGCACCAGCTCAGCCCGCCCGCCGGGTGGACGCAGAACAGCGGTGGCCGGGTGCCGTCCGCGCGCAGCGGCAGCAGCACCTCGAACGCGTCCGGTTCGGCCGGCCGGGCGTCCCCGGCGCCGAGCTTGCGGGCCAGCGCCGCCACCGTGGGGGCCTCGAACAGGGCACGGATGGACAGGTCGGTGCCCAGCGCGGACCGGATGCGGCCGATGAGCTTGGCCGCGAGCAGCGAGTGGCCGCCGAGCGCGAAGAAGTCGTCGTCGGCGTTGACCCGCCGCTCCCCCAGAACCTCCGCGAACAGGCCGCACAGGGCCTCCTCCCGAGGGCCGCGCGGTGGCCGCCCGCCGCCGCCCCGCGGGTGTGCCGCGGGCGCGGGGAGGGCGGCGCGGTCGAGCTTGCCGTGGCGGGTGAGGGGGAGCGCGTCGAGGGTGACGTACGCGGCGGGCACCATGTAGGCGGGCAGTCGCTCGGTCGCCCACGCCCGGAGGTCGGCCGGATCGAGGGGCACGGCGGCGGTGTCCGCTCCACCGGCGGGGCCGCCCCTTCCACTGGTCCGCCCCGGCCGCTGCCCGGGCACGACGGCGCGCTCGGCACCGGCCGCCCGCGCCCCACCGGCGCCGATCGTCCCGCCGTCGGCACGCACCGTCCCCCCGTCGGCACGCGCCGTCCCCTCAGCCGCCGTGCCCTCGGCCTGCGTCGTCCCGTCCGCCCCTCCGTCGGACGGCACCACGTACGCCGTCAGCCGGCGGTCCCCCGGCGTGTCCTCCCGCACGACCACGGCCGCCCGGGCGACGCCCTGGTGGCGGGTGAGGACCGCCTCGATCTCGCCCGGTTCGATCCGATGACCGCGGAGTTTTACCTGGGTGTCGGTGCGTCCCAGGTACTCCAGGACGCCGTCCTCGGTCCACCGCGCCCGGTCGCCGGTGCGGTACATGCGGGTGCCGGGCGCGCCGAAGGGGTCGGCGACGAAGCGCTCGGCGGTGAGGGCGGGGAGTCCGAGGTAGCCGCGGGCGACCTGTTCGCCGGCCAGGTAGAGTTCGCCGGGGACGGTGGCCGGTACCGGGTGCAGCGCCGCGTCCAGCACGTAGGCCCGGACGTTGTGTCCGGGACGGCCGATGACGGGGTGGTCGCCGTGTTCGCCGATGCGGCAGTAGACGGCGTCTACGGTGCACTCGGTGGGGCCGTAGTAGTTGTAGGCGCGGGTGCCGGGCAGTTCGCGCAGGGTGCGCCACAGCGCGGCGTCGACCGCCTCGCCGCCCACCATCAGGACGCGCGGCCGGTGCCCCGCGTCGTCGAACAGCCCCTCCGCGGCGAGCTGGTGGAGGTAGGAAGGCGTCAGGTCCAGGAAGTCGATGCGGTGATCGGTGACGTAGCGCACCAGGGCCGGGGGATCGAGCCGCACCGCCTCCTCGACGAGGTGGAGTTCGTGCCCCGCCGTCAGGAACAGCGGGCCTTCCCAGGCGGTGTCGAACGAGAACGCCGCGGTCAGCGCGGCACGCAGGCGGCGGCCCGCTGCGGCGGACTCCGGCCCGATGAGCGTGTCCCGGTGATCGAAGTACAGGTTGCTCAACTGGCGGTGCTCCACCACCACGCCCTTGGGCCGGCCGGTGGACCCGGAGGTGTAGCTCACGTACGCGGGGTGCTCGGGCCGCGGCGGCGCCGGCTTCCCAGGATCGTCGGCACCCGGCTCGTCCTCCAGGGCGCGAACGGTCGCCGGGTCGTCCTCCAGCGCTCGGACGGTCGCCGGATCGTCCAGAAGGAGGGCGTCGGCCGGGCGCGGCAGCGCGGAGGCGCCGGCGGTCGTGGTCAAGACGCACAGCGGGTCGGCGTCGGCGAGCAGGAAGGCGACGCGCTCGGGGGGCTGGCGGAGGTCCACCGGCACCGCCGCCGCCCCGGCCTTGAGCACCGCGAGCAGGGCCACCACGTGGTCGGCGGAGCGCGGCAGCGCGAGCGCCACGAAGGTCTCCGGGCCCGCGCCGCGCCGGGTCAGCAGGCGGGCCAGCCGGTCGGCGCGGGCGTCGAGTGCGGCGTAGGTCAGCTCGCGGTCACCGCAGACCAGCGCCCGCGCGTGGGGCGTGCGGCGGGCCTGGGCGGCGAACAGCTCGGGCAGCGAGGTGCCCGGCACCGGCCGTGCCGTATCGTTCCAGCCGTTCACGACGCGCCGCCGTTCCTCGTCCGGAAGCAGGTCGATCGCCGCGATCGGCCGGTCCGGTCCGCCGTCGGCCAGCGTTTCCAGCAGCCGCAGGAAGCGGCGGTGGTGGGCGGCGGTGGTCGCGGCGTCGTACCGGTCCGGGTCGGCGTTGAAGTCGATGCGCAGCGTCCCGTCGGTGGTGCGGTCGTAGACGTTGGCGGACAGGCCCGTCACCGGCCCGTTGGAGAGGTTGTGCAGCGTGGCCGGGTGGTCGCCGAAGCGCAGCTCGGGGTCGTACCCCATGATGTTGATCCCCCAGTCCGCCAGGTATCCGCCGGTGTCGGCGATGCCCAGGTCGTGGACGAGGTAGTAGGACGCGTAGCGCTGGTGGCGCAGCAGGGCGCGGGCCTGCCGCGCGGTGTGCCGCACGAGATCGCCGACCGTCGTCCAGGGACTCGTCCGCAGGTGCAGCGGAAGGATGTTGGCCAGCATGGTCGGCACGCCGCGGGCGACCGCCCCGCACCGGCCGCTGACGGTCAGGTGCAGGCTGACCTCGGGGTTGCCGCTCATGCGGTGGATGTACAGCGCCATCGCCGCCATCGCCGCCGCGGGCAGCCCGGAGCGGGCCTGCCGGGCCAGCGTCCGCAGCCCGTCGGCGACCGGCGCGGCGACATACCCGGTCTCGCGGACGAACGTGTACGGCAGGGTGGTCCACCGGCCCGCCGGGCCCTCCGCGCGGGGCCGCCCGGCCAGCTGCTCCGTCCAGTAGGCCCGGTCCTCGGTGAAGCGTTCCGACGCGCGGTAGCGGGCCTCGTCCGCCAGCAGCGGTTCCAGCGTCCCCAGGGGCGAGGGCGGGCAGGGCCGCCCCGCCTCCAGCGCGCCGTACAGCTCGGTCACCCGCTGGATGAACAGGGAGAAGCCGTACCCGTCCAGGACGATGTGGTGGAAGCTGAGGTAGAGCACGACGCGGTCGTCGGCCAGGCGCAGCATCCGGAAGGTGAACAGCGGCGGACGGCCCGCGTCGAGCGGGCGGCGCAGCTCCTCGCGCATCCACGTCCGCGCCTCCTCCCAGGGGTTCGCGGCGCCCCGCAGGTCCGTCACCGGCAGCGGCCAGTCCGGCGGTGTCTCGACCACCTGCCACGCCCGGCCCTCGTCGTCGGTCTCGAAGCGGACCCGCAGCGTCTCGGTCTCCGCCACCGCCCGGCGCAGCGCCGCCTCCAGCAGGGCCGGGTCCACCCGGCCGTGGATGTCCACGTATTCGGCGGCCCGGTAGATCGGGTTCTCCGCGTGCAGTTGCTGGGAGAACCACATCCCCGTCTGCGCGGCGGTCAGCGGCAAACGACGGTCGCGATTGCCAGACATCCTGTTCATGCTTGCCGTCTCCTGACGAAGGTGCTTGTGCTCAACGGCGACCGAGCGGGTGTGCCCCGCGCGGCGGACCACACGGGGCCTCGACCGCGCCCGGTCGTCGAGTGGCCGCGAGCCTCATACGGGCTCAGCGGTGGGGTACGGCGTCACACGGCGTGTTGACCCACCCGGCTCACTCGCCATAGAGGGCCAACGAGTTTTCAGGGGCGGTGTAGCGGTTCCCGCGCAAATCTCTTGCCGCGCGCCGTCCGCCCGGCGCCACCGCTCCGGGCCGCCCGCGGCGCCCGGTGGCGGCGGTCTGCCCGGGCGGACCGGCAGTGCCGTGCGCGCGGGCGCCGGGGTTCCGGCGGAGCGTTTCCGCACGGTGAAGCCGCCCGGAAGGATTGGCGGAAGAACTGACGAGCGAAGTCGGGAGTGTCGCGAAGGGGTACCGGCCGACGGGCGGACACCAACCCGTCCCGGCACCGGCGCCCCGCCCCGCCCACGCACACACCGGCCAACCAGCCGACCAGCGATCACCTCGCGGGAGCAGAGACACCGGCCCGCCACCGATCACCTCGCGGAAGCACAGGCACCGGCCGACCCGTCGGACGACCGCCGACGCGCCGTTCGCCGGCACATCTGCCAAGCTCGATGGCGTGATCGCCCGGCTCCGCTCCCCCGCGCTCCACTGGACCCGTGCCGTGCCCGTGCTCGCGATCGTGCTGCTGGTCCTGGCCTGGGGGCGGTCGCTGCCCGTGCTGCTGGTGGTCCTCGTGACGCTGTTCCTGGCGGGGGCGGTGCTCTCGGCGGTGCACCACGCGGAGGTGATCGCGCATCGGGTCGGTGAGCCGTTCGGGTCGCTGGTGCTGGCCATCGCCGTCACGATCATCGAAGTGGCGCTGATCGTCACGCTGATGGCGGACGGCGGCGACAAGAGCCGGACCCTGGCCCGGGACACCGTGTTCGCCGCCGTCATGATCACCTGCAACGGGATCGTCGGGCTCTGCCTCCTGATCGGCGCGCTCAAGCGCCGGGTGGCGGTCTTCAACGCCGAGGGCACCGGCGCGGCGCTCGCGACGGTCACCACCCTGGCGGGGCTGAGCCTGGTCCTGCCGACGTTCACGCTGAGCACCCCCGGGCCCGGGTTCGCCCCGGCCCAGCTGGTGTTCGCGGCGGTCGCGGCGCTGCTGCTGTACGGGGCCTTCGTGACGACGCAGACGGTGCGGCACCGCGACTACTTCCTGCCCGTGACCTCCTCGGGCCAGGTCATCGACGTCGAGGAACACGCGGACCCGCCGACCCGGGCCGGGGCGCTGGCGAGCCTGGGGCTGCTGGCCCTGGCGCTGGTCGCGGTGGTCGGGCTGGCCAAGACGGTGTCGCCGACGATCGAAGGAGGGGTGACCGCGGCGGGCCTGCCGCACGCCGTCGTCGGCGTGGTCATCGCCCTGCTGGTGCTGCTCCCGGAGACGATCGCGGCCGTGCGGGCGGTGCGCCGGGACCGGGTGCAGACGAGCCTGAACCTGGGGTTCGGTTCGGCCATGGCCAGCATCGGCCTGACCATTCCGGCGGTCGCGCTGGCCTCGGTCTGGCTGTCGGGCCCGCTCGAACTGGGGCTCGGGGCGACCCATATGGTGCTGCTCGCGCTGACGGTGGTCGTGGGGACGCTCACGGTGATTCCCGGGCGTGCCACGCCACTCCAGGGCGTGGTGCACCTCGTCCTGCTGGCGGGGTACATCGTGCTCGCGGTGAGCCCGTAGGCGTCCCGACCGGGAGCCTGTACGGCCCGTGGGCCGCCTGCCGGGGTCTCGTAAGGCCCTTCCGGAAGGCGGACGACTTCCGTGACGAAAGGCGGACCACCCCCCTTCCGAAAGGCAGACGACTTCCGTGCAGAAAGGCGGACGACTGCCCTGCCGAAAAAGGGCAACTCCCCCACCGAAAAGCGAACGGCTGCCACCCGTAAGGCGGACGGCCCTTCTCCGAAGGACAACAGGCGGACCCCGCCCGCCAACCCCCGCGATCACACACGTAAGTTGAGCGGCGACCGCCCCTGACCACCGCCGTCCCCGCTCGCTCCAGGAGAGACCGTGACCGACCACCGCGCGCCCGCTCCCCCGTACGACTCCGGCGCCTACGCGGCGACCCACGACGCCGCGGAACGGATCGCCGACCGGATCGACACCACCAGGGCGCACACCGCCCGCATCTGGAACCACTGGCTGGGCGGCAAGGACAACTACCCGGTCGACGTGGCGGCGGGCGAGGAGATCCGGCGGCTGCACCCCGGCATCGGCGACTACGCCCGCGCCGACCGCGTCTTCCTGGGACGCGCGGTGCGGCACCTGACCGCCGACGTGGGCATCCGGCAGTTCCTGGACATCGGCACGGGGCTTCCCACCGCCGACAACACCCACGAGGTCGCCCAGCGCGTCGCACCCGACGCGCGCGTGGTGTACGTCGACAACGACCCGCTCGTCCTCGCGCACGCCCGCGCGCTGCTCACCAGCACGCCGCAGGGCGCCACCGACTACCTGGACGCGGACCTGCGCGACCTGGACACCATCCTGGAGCGGGCCGCGAAGACGCTGGACCTGTCGCGGCCGGTCGGGTTGATGCTGCTGGGCGTGGTGATCTTCATCGAGGACGACGCGGAGGCGTACGGCCTCGTGCGGCGCCTGATGGAGGCGCTGCCCGCGGGCAGTCACCTGGTGCTGTCCCACACCGTCACCGCGCCCGGCATGGCGGACGTGGACGCCGCCGTCGCCTTCTGGAACGCGCACGGCACCCCGCACCTCACGCAGCGCACGTACGAGGGCATCACCCGGTTCTTCGACGGCCTGGAGCCGGTGGGACCCGGGGTGGTGTCCTGCGCCCGGTGGGAGGCGGGGGACGCGCCGCCGGCGGTCCCGGGGGTCCGCCCCGGGGACGTCGCCATGTTCGGCGGGGTGGCGCGCAAGCGGTGACCCCGCGCCCCCTCGTGTGGTGCGTCCGACGGCGGCCGGGCCCGGCGCCGCCCTCCCCACGCGCGGCGGCGACGGGCAGGCGCGCCTGCCGGTGAGCCAGGGCCGGTCGGTGTGCCGGAACCGGCCGGTGTGCCGGAACCGGCCCCGCCGCCCGGCGGCGGGCGATGGCGGGGGGGGGGGGCGCCGGGTCGGGTTGCCCGGGAGGGGGGGTGACACGGGGAACGGGGGTGAGCTCAGCGG
>NZ_JBEXNM010000110.1:0-20048 GCF_040611095.1 Streptomyces sp. NPDC003077
GACGCCTGGTAGGTCCGCTACCAGGCGTCCCGGCCGTTGCCATGCGTGCGCACTCGCGGTCATCTCCCAACCGAAGGAGCCGAAGGCCCCGAAGGCCCCGAAGAGGCCGAAGCAGCCGAAGGGAGCGACGCCATGGGGCGGCTCCTCAACGAACCCGGCGGCTCGCCTGTCGGCCCAATTCCCGAGCCCGTTCGACGACCTCGGCCGGGGCCTTGGCCACCGAGCCGGTGTCGAAAGGCGGTTGCGGATCGTACTCGGTGTAAAGCTGGATCGCCTGGGCGGTCGTCTCGTCGGTGAGCAGGGCGGCCAGCCGGACGGCCATGTCGATGCCGGAGGAGACCCCGGCCGCGGTGATCACCCGGTCGTGCCGGACCACCCGCTCGGGGGTGTAGACGGCGCCGTACGTCTCCAGATCGGCGGCGGCGTCCCAATGGGTGGTGGCGGTCAGGCCGTCCAGCAGACCGGCCGCGCCGAGGACCAGGGAACCCGTGCAGACCGCCGTGGTGAAGCGGGTGCCGGCGTGGATCCGGCGCACCCAGTCGAGGAACGCGGGGTCGTTCACCATGCTCTGGAAGCTGCCGCCGCCCGGGATCAGCAGGACGTCGCAGTGTTCCACCTCGGAGTAGCCGGTGGGGACGTGCACCGGCAAGGACCCCAGCACGTCCCGCACCAGGCCGGGTCGGGCCGCGACGAACCGCACGGTGGCACCGGGCACGTACGCGAGGATCTCGTACGGCCCGATCGCGTCGAGCGGCTCGAAGTGGTCGAAGAGGGGGATCACGATGTCCATGCGCGGCAGCATAGCCAGCAGTCGATCATGGCCCGCCGGGGCGGCCCGTGGAGCCCGGAGCGTGCCTCGCCGACCCGTGGAGCCCGGGGCGTGCCCCGCCGGCCCGTGGGGTCCGGAGCATGTCCCGCCGGTCCGTGGAGACCGACCGAAGCCGGGCATGTCCCGCCGGTCCGTGGAGACCGAAGCCGGGCATGTCCCGCCGGGGCCATGAAGTCCGAGGAAACGTAAGGCCGATCGCGCCAAGGCGGGTACCTCGGCATCGGGGCACACGACCGGGACCGGCAGGAGAAGGGGGACGGCTCGCCCCCGGCCAGGCCGCCGAGCACTCCGAAGGCGTCCAGCGGCTTTCACGTCACCAACTATCGCCCCTCACCGACCCTGTTGACGCTCTGGTCCAGACCATTTATGGTGCGACTGCTCGGCCCCACCCGGCGCTCGGCCACCCGGTGGCTCACCCTTCCTCGGTGCCCCGCCTGACGGCCCGCGCCTCACGTGAGCCCGCCCGGCGGTCCCTCGCACACGCCCCGCGCGCCGGTCCGGGTATGCGCAGTCCGGTTCCCCACCCTGTACCACTCACACTCACAGGGACGCCCATGAAAGACCGGCGCACATTCCGGAGCAGAGCCTTGGCCCTGCTCACCCCCCTCTTCGTCATCGTCGCCACGCTGACCGGCACGGCGGCGGCACCCGCGCAGGCCGCGGGCACGCTCACCGCGACCTTCAGCACCCAGAACAACGGGTCGTGGTGGACGGGCACCTACGTCGTCCGCAATGGCGGGTCGGCCGCCGTCAACGGCTGGACGCTGGAGTTCGACCTCCCGGCCGGGGTCACGCTCCAGGGCCACTACCACGGCGTGGCCACCGTCAACGGCCGCCACGTCACCGTCAAGAACGCCCACTACAACGGCAATGTCGCGGCCGGTGGCAGCACCGAGCCGTACAGCTACTGGTTCATCGCGAACGGGCCGGTCGGCACGCCCACGGCCTGCACGGTCAACGGGGACAAGTGCGACGGCACGCCCGACGTCCCGCCGTCCGCCCCGGGAACGCCCACGGTCACCTCGGCGACGGCCCGCAGCATCGCGCTGAGCTGGCCGGCCGCCTCGCCGGGCGACTACCCGGTCACGTCGTACGAGGTGGTCAGCGACGGCAAGACCGTGGCGACCAGCACCGGCACGTCCGCGACCGTCACCGGCCTGACCCCGGCGACCACGTACACGTTCACCGTCCGCGCCAAGGACCGGCGGGGCAACGCCGGGCCGGAGAGCCCGCCGGTCACCGCCAAGACCGTGGACCCGGCGACCGACCCCGTGCCGCCCACCGCGCCCGGCAACCTGCGCGGCACCGGGAAGACGTCCTCCAGCGTCTCGCTGGCCTGGGACAAGGCGAGTGACAACGTCGGCGTCGCGGCGTACGACGTGTACCGGGGCGGAACGCTGGCGAAGACGGTCCCGGGCGACACGACCACCGCGACCGTGGACGGCCTCCAGCCCGCGACGGCCTACGCCTTCACCGTCAAGGCGCGCGACGCGGCCGAGAACTCCTCGCCCGCCTCGAACACGGCGAACGTCACCACGGACGACATCGCCGGGCCCGGCAAGAACCTGAAGGTCGGCTACTTCGCCCAGTGGGGCATCTACGGGCGGCAGTACTTCGTCAAGAACCTCGACACCTCGGGCGCCGCCGCCAAGCTCGACGTCATCAACTACTCCTTCGAGAACATCGACCCGGTCAACCTGACCTGCCTGGCGGGCGTGACCAAGGGCGTATCCCAGAACCCCCAGGACCCGGACGAGGGCACGGGCGCGGGTGACGCCGAGGCCGACTACGGGCGCGCCTTCCCCGCGTCGCAGTCGGTGGACGGGGTCGCCGACGACGGCTGGGGCAAGCTGCGCGGCAACTTCAACCAGCTCAAGAAGCTCAAGGCCAAGCACCCGCACCTGAAGGTGGTGGTCTCGCTGGGCGGCTGGACGTTCTCGAAGTTCTTCTCGGACGCGGCGGCCACCGACGCCTCCCGCAAGAAGTTCGTCTCGTCCTGCATCGACGTGTGGATCAAGGGCAACCTGCCCGTCTACAACGGCGCGGGCGGCCCCGGCACCGGCGCGGGGATCTTCGACGGCATCGACCTCGACTGGGAGTGGCCGGGCGCGGAGGGCCACCCCGGCAACCACTACAGCGCGGCCGACAAGGTGAACAACACGCTGCTGATCGCCGAGTTCCGGCGGCAGCTCGACGCGCTGGGCGGCGAGCACAAACTGCTGACCGCCTTCACCCCGGCCGACCCGGTCAAGATCGAGCAGGGCTGGGAGCTGGACAAGGTCTTCGACCACCTCGACTACGCCAACGTCCAGGGCTACGACTTCCACGGCTCGGGCAGCGACAACTCCTGGGAGCCCAAGCGCACCGGCCACCAGGCCAACCTGTACCGGGACGCCCAGGACCCGTACCCGTTCCACTTCAGCGTCGAGGACGCCATCAAGACGTACACGGACGCGGGGGTCAGCCCGCGCAAGCTGACCGTCGGGGTCCCGTTCTACGGGCGCGGCTGGAAGAGCGTCGTGGACGGTGGCGCGCACGGTGAGTGGCAGGCGGCGGACGGCGCGGCCCCGGGCCAGTTCCAGGAGGAGGCGGGCACCCGCGGGTACGCCAACCTGCTGGCCAACGTGCCGGGCATGACCGTGTACCACGACGAGCAGTCCGTCTCGACGTACGGGTACACCGGCGCGAACGGCCAGTGGTGGTCCTTCGACGACCCGTGGTCCATCGGCAAGAAGACCGCGTGGATCAAGCAGAAGGGGCTGCTGGGCGCGATGATCTGGGAGATGTCCGGCGACACCGCCAACGGAACGCTGATGAGCGCGCTCGACAGCGGGCTGAGGTAGGCGGCGGAACCGGAACGGCGGACGGGTGGGTCGCGGTCCGGCGGCCCGCCCGTTCGTTTCGTCGTGCGGCGGGCTTCCTGGGAAGCCCGGCGCCCGTTGTCAGGCCGTGCGCGCCGCACCCGCCCCGTTCGCCGCCTCGGCGGCCTGCGCCCGGTCGGCCTTGGCCTTGCGGATGTAGAACCACGCCATGTTGCTGGAGATCCCGGCCATCAGCACCCACACGATGCCCAGCCAGCTCCCCTCCACGAAGGAGATCACGGCCGCCGCGACGGCGAGGGCGCACACGATGAGGGCGAAGACGGCGAGGCGGGGCATGGGGCTCGGCTCCTGTCGGGGGTCGGGTCGGACCCCTCCAGTGTCCCCCATGCCCCCTACGGGGTGACACGTCGGTCTCGTCCTACGGTGTCCGGCGGCGGAAGGCCAGCTCAGGCGGGGTACGGGGGCGACACGCGGGAGCGTCGCCCCCGTCCCTCACACGTCCGTGATCCGCAGCCCCGCGTGGGCCTTGTACCGGCGGTTGACCGAGATCAGGTTCGCGACCAGCGACTCGACCTGGTGGGCGTTGCGCAGCCGGCCTGCGAAGACGCCGCGCATGCCGGGGATGCGGGCGGCGAGCGCCTGCACCACGTCGGTGTCGTCGCGGGACTCGCCCAGCACCATCACGTCCGTGTCGATGCTCTCGATCTCCGGGTTCTGGAGCAGGACGGCGGAGAGGTGGTGGAAGGCGGCGGTGACCCGGGACTCGGGGAGCAGCGCGGCGGCCTGTTCGGCGGCGCTGCCCTCCTCGGGGACGAGCGCGTAGGCGCCCTTCTTGTCGAAGCCGAGCGGGTTGACGCAGTCGATGACGAGCTTGCCCGCCAGCTCCGCGCGCAGCGACTGGAGGGTCTTGGCGTGGCCCTCCCACGGCACGGCGATGATCACGATGTCGCTGTTCCGCGCGCACTCGGCGTTGTCGGCGCCGGTGACGCCGTGGCCCAGCTCGTCGGCGGCGGCCTGGGCGCGCTCGGCGGCCCGCGAGCCGATGATCACCTTCTGGCCGGCGCGGGCGAGCCGGTAGGCCAGCCCGCGGCCCTGGTCGCCGGTGCCGCCGAGGACGCCGACCACCAGGCCGGAGACGTCCGGGAGGTCCCAGGGGTCCTTGGCCGGGGCCTTCTTGGCGGGGGCCGGGGTGCCCTCGGAGGCGCCGTCGCCCTGCGCGTTCACATCGTCAGGAGTAGTCATGACAGCGATACTGTCACGCCTTCACTCCGCCCTCCGTGAGGCCCGTGCGCCAGTACCGCTGGAGGACCGTCATCAGCACCATCAACGGCAAAACGGACAGGAACGCGCCACCCACCGTGTATTGGTACAGCTCCGGCTGCCGGTCCGCGTAGCCCGTCCACGTCGTCAGGCCGAGCTGGATCGGATACAGGTCGGAGTCGGAGAGCATGACCAGCGGCAGGAAGAAGTTGTTCCAGATGTGGACGAACTGGAAGAGGAAGACGGTGACCAGCGCCGGGGTCATCAGCCGCAGCCCCAGGAACGCGAAGATCCGCGCCTCGCGCGCCCCGTCGATCCGGGCCGCCTCCAGCAGCGAGTCCGGGACCGCCGCGGCGGCGTAGATCCGGCAGAGGTAGACGCCGAAGGGGCTGACGACGCTCGGGATGAGCACCGACCAGTAGGTGTTGCTCAGGCCGATCGAGCTGAAGAGGAAGTACAGCGGGAGGGCGAGCGCGGTGCCGGGGATCAGGACGCCGGCCAGGACGACGTTGAAGACCGCCTCCCGCCCGGGGAACGGGAACTTCGCCAGCCCGTAGCCCGCCGCCGCGGACAGCAGTGTGGCGGCGAGCGCGCCGACCCCCGCGTAGAGGAGGGAGTTCAGGACCCAGCGCAGGTAGATCCCGTCGTCGTAGGTCAGCACGTCGCCCAGGTACTCCAGCGGGCGCGGGCGGGCGAACCAGAAGCCGAAGGTGCCGAAGAGGTCGGCGCTGTTCTTGGTGGCCGAGACGACGAGCCAGTACACCGGCAGCAGGAAGTAGATCGCGGCGATGGTGAGCAGCGAGGCCGTGATGATGCGGTAGCGGACAGGGGGCAGGTTGGCCGCGCGGCGCGAGCGGGGGGCCTGCCCCGCGTTCCCCTTGCCTTTCCCCGCGCCCTCCGTCACGCCCTTCCCCGTGCCCTTCTTCGCGTCCGTCGTCGCCCGCGGCCGGGCATCGGCCGTGGTCCGCCCCGGGAAGCCGCTCATCCCGCCATCCCCTCTCCCCGCCGTCCCACCAGCCGCAGGAAGCCGAAGGACAGCACGCAGGCGACCAGAGCCAGCAGCACCGCCTCCGCTGCGGCCGTGTGCTGGTCGTTGCCGACGAACGCCGCGCTGTACGCGTGCAGGTTGGGCGTGTACCCGGAGTCGATGGACGAGGCGAGCGGGCGCAGCACCATCGGTTCGGCGAAGAGCTGGAGCGTGCCGATGATGCTGAAGACGGTGGTCAGGACGAGCGCGGGGCGGATCAGCGGGATCTTGATGTGCCGAGCGACCTGCCACGCGCTCGCGCCGTCGATCCGCGCCGCCTCGTACAGCTCCCCCGGTACGGCCTTGAGCTGGGAGATCAGGACGAGCATGTTGTAGCCGGTGAACTGCCAGGTGACGATGTTGGCGATGGACCACAGGACGGCGCCGCGGGACAGGAAGTCCACGTCCCAGCCGATCGACCGGCCGATCTCCACCAGAGGGCTGATCCCGGGCACGTACAGGAACCCCCACAGGATCGAGGCGATCACCCCGGGGACCCCGTAGGGGAGGAAGAAGGCACCCCGGAAGAAGGTGACCCCGCGTGCGCTCGCGCTCTCCAGGAGGAGCGCCAGAACGGTCGCCAGCGCGATCATCACCGGTATCTGGACGACACCGAAGAGCAGCACCCGTCCGAAACCGCTCAGGAACCGGTCGTCGGCGAGCGCGTGCCCGTAGTTGGCCAGCCCGGCGAACACCTCGCGTTCCTCGCCGCCGAGCCCGAGCGGGCCGGTCCGTTCGGTCTTCTGGAGGCTCTGGACGACGGCGTAGACGATCGGCGCGACGAAGCAGAGCAGGAAGAGGGCGAGGAAGGGGAGGACGAAACCGGCGGCGGCGCGGGCGTTCCGCGTCTCGGTACGGGTCCAGCGGGGGCCGTGGGCCGGGGCTCGTCCAGCGGCTCGTCCGGAGGCCCGTCCAGCGGCTCGTCCGGAGGCCCGTCCACCGGCTCGTCCGGGACCGCCCCGCGCTCGGCCACCCACAGCTCCGGCACCCGCCGTCCCACGCGCCCCGTTGCCCCTCCCCCGCCCCCTCCTCACCCGGCGCTCTCCACCTTCAGCCCCTTCCCCCGCAGATCCGCGAGGGTTTGCTCCTGCACCTTCGTCAGCACAGACCGGAAGGAGCCGCCGCCGGCCAGCGCCTCCGTGAACGCGTCGCCCAGCCGCTGGTACAGCGTGTCCACCCCGGGGCCCCACTGCCAGCTCGTGTCGACGTGCGCGCCCGCGTCCGCGAACACCCGGCTGTACGCCTGGCCGCCGAAGAAGTCCTTGGCCACGTCCAGATCGGTGGTGGCGTAGCCCTTCTTCGCACTCGGGAAGCCGTAACCGCCCTTGATGAGCAGCTCGATCGAGTCGGGGTCGGTGTTGAGCCAGACCGCGAAGTCCAGCGCGTCCTTGGGGTAGCGGGTGCCCCGGAAGACGGCGGTGGTCGAGCCGCCCCAGTTGGCGTGCACGTTCGCGCCGTGCTCCCACTGGGGCAGCGGCGCCACCCGCCACTTGCCCTTCGTGCCGGGCGCGTTGCCGACCAGCAGGGCGTCGCCCCAGCTCGCGCCGAGCCAGGCGGGGATGGCGCCGGTCTGAATGTCCTTGTACCAGGCGTTCTGCCGGTCCGGGATGGTCTTGACGAGCTTGCGCCGGACGAGGTCCTCCCAGTAGTCGGCGATCTTCCGGGTGGGCGCGTCGTCGATGCCGATCTTCCAGGTGTCGCCCTCGGCGGCGTACCACTTGGCGCCCGCCTGCCAGGCGTAACCCGCGAACCGGTTGCCGTTGGTGGGCGCGAAGGTCTCGATCCACGCGCCGCGCCGGCGGACGGCCTCGGCGGCGTCCGCGTACTCGTCCCAGGTCTGGGGAATCTGGATGCCCCACTTGTCGAACAGGTCCTTCCGGACGAAGAACCCCATCGGCCCGGACGCCTGCGGAATCGCGTAGACCCCCTTCCCGAACACCGACTGCTGCCACTGCCAGCCCACGAACCGGTCCTTGGAGCGGTCGGCGCCCAACGGGGCCAGGTCCTGCAACCCGTTGTCGAGCAGGAAGCTCGGGACGACCGGGAACTCGATCTGCGCCAGGTCCGGCGGGTCCCCCGCCTTGATCGCGGCGTGCATCTTGGCGTACTGCTGCCCGTTGACCGCCGACACCTTCTCCACCTGCACCCGCACGTCCGGGTGGCGGCTGTTCCACAGGTCCACCGGCTTGTCGATGCCCGGCACCCAGGACCAGAACGTGAGCGTGATCTTCTCGCCCTTCTTCCGCTCGCGCGGCTTCTCGGCGTCCCCCGACCCGTCGTCCCCGCACCCGGCCAGCGCGAGGGCGGCGGTGGCGCCCGCCGCGACGCCGAGCACGGTCCGGCGCCCGGGGGCGGGGAGCCGCGGGCCCGGTGGCCGGTCCTGCCCCGGCCCCGGCTCCGGCCGTGGACTCTCGCCGCCCGTCCTCATACCGGCCCCGCCCCCCTCATAGCAGCCTCGTCCTCATAGCAGCTCCTCCACGGGAATGCGGCGAAAGGTGATCGTCGAGTAGGCGCTGAAGTCCCCGGTCTCGTAGAGCAGTCCGACGGTCGCGTCGTCGATCCGTACGAGGTCGGAGTACGCGGCCGGCAGCCCGGAGACCGTGTGCGCGACGCGCCAGGTCAGGCCCCGGTCGTGACTGTGGCGGACGGTCATCAGCGCGCGGGCGGCCGGGTCGGCGGGCCCGGAGAACAGCAGCACGTCCGGCGTCCCCAGGTGCAGCACGCTCCCCTGCACCACCGGCCCGGTCAGCCCCGCCTGCGGCCGGAACGGCTTGACCAGCCGCTCCCCGGCGTCCTCGGGCGCGGAGTAGGCGTCGGCGCGGTGGCCCGGGGCCGTCGCGTCGTTGCGGGCGTTGAAGTACAAGGAGGCGTCGGGCAGTTCGGCGGCCGTCGTCTCGTTGGTGTTGATGTAGCCGTTGGGGTTGCTGTCCGTGTAGCCGATGCGCCAGTTCGCCCCGTCGTCGTCGCTCAGCAGCACGTGGCCGCCGTCGTACCGGCCTTCCGAGCCGTCGTCGGCCGGGTCCACCGGCGGGATGGAGTGGTTGGCCGGGACGACCACCCGCCCGGCGTGCGGACCGGCGCGCAACTGGAGCGCGTGCCCCGGCGTGGTCGCGTACCAGCGCCACCCCGTCCGCTTGACCTGCGCGGTGATCTCCCGGGCCGTGCTCCACACCTGCCCGTCGTCGTCACTGTGCTGGATCCACACGCGCCGCCCGTCGGCGGCGGAGACCTCCCCGCGCCGGATGGCGGCCTCGGTGGCGGAGGCGGCGTTGCGGACGTGCGGGAGCAGGACGCGACCGGTGGCGAGCACGACGGGGGCCGGATTCCCGGCCGTACCGGTGCCGTTGCGCGCGACGGCTTGCAAGGGACCCCAGGTGCGCCCGCCGTCCGTGGACCGCTTGAGCACGATGTCGATGTCCCCGTGGTCCGCCGCCGAGGAGACCCGCCCTTCCGCGAAGGCCAGCAGCGTCCCGCCACTGCCGCGCACCACGGCCGGAATGCGGAAGCTCGCGTACCCCTCGGTCCCGGCCCGGAACGGCACGGACGTCTCGAACGATGCCTCGAACGGCGTCTCGTGAGCCACGGGCCACCCCTCACGGCCGGAGGTAGGACGTCCTCTGTCCTGCGGTGACCATAGGGAGCGGGTTACGGGCCGTCAAGGAGTCGTTACGCGGATGCAATGGATGGCGTGGCGGCCGTATGGAGAAAGGGCCGCGACGGTAATGCCGTCGGTGATCTCCACGGCTATCCGGAACGCCGGCGGAAGGTCGGCGGGAGGTTTGCGGGAGGTCGGCGGAAGGTTTGCGGAAGGTCGACTGGAGGTTTGCGGAAGGTCGCTGGAGGTCCGCAGAACATCGGCGGAACGCCGGCCGCCGGAGGGACGGAAAGCGGAAAGCGAGGCTCCGGCGGCAATTCGGCTCTCATCGTCGGCGGCCGTTCCCGTCCCCCACCGAAGCTGTTTCCGCCCCCTCGGCAGCCCTTTCCGGTCGGAACCCCGCTCCCCTCCCCGACGCCCCTTTCCGGCCGGAACCCGATCACTCCAGCCCGGCTACACGTCGCCCAATTCCCCCCGCTTCACGGCACCGATGAACGACTCCCACACCCCGGGAGCACACACGAACGCTCCCCGTACGCGCGCCTTGCTGTCCCCGACGGCCACCAAACCCCCATCGGTGACCTGCGTTTCCAGGCAGTCGCCTTGCTGGGCTCCACTGTGGGAGGACTTGCGCCACTTCTCCGCGGGAAGGTCATGCCGAGTCATAAGCGGGCACTCCATCACTCATGTTCGAAGTCTCGTGCGATCGACGAGATCAGCTCCATGGACTGGCGGGAAGATAGTGCCGCCGTCCGCAGCCCGTCCATCGCGTCCTGGTATTTGCGCACCGGTCGATCTTCTTCCAGGTACAGGCTGCCGCCGAGGTATTCGACCTGTACGACATCGAGATCCAGCGGATCCGGATAGGAGTACAGCACGAAGGCCCCGTTGGTGCCCGTGTAACCGCCCTGCTCGAAGGGGATCACCTGAATGGTCGTGGTCGGTGGCCGACTCACCCTCACCAGGTGCCGCAACTGCTCGGCCATCACCCGCTTACCGCCGACCTGCTGCCGGAGCACCCCCTCCGTCAGAATGCACAAGTATTGCGGTGGATCTTCTTTCTGGAACACCGCTTGCCGCTCGATCCGGAAGTTGGCGAAAAACTCCACCTCGTCGTCCGCCAGCCGCACATCGGACGCCCGGATGACGGCCGCGGCGTATGCCTTCGTCTGTAAGAGCCCGGGAATGATCTGTGGCTGGAAAGCCGCGATCCGTTTCGCGTCGGCCTCCAAGGTCAACAACTCCTTGAACTCCGGTTGCAGCACGTCACTGTGCTGGCGCCACCACATGCGCTTGCGCCCCTCGGCCGAAAGCGCGATCAACCACTCGCGGAGTTTGTCGTCCTTGACCTCGTACAGGTTCAGCAGGGTGTCGATTTCCAGCCGGGTGATGCGATGTCGTCCCGTCTCAATGCGGCTGATCTTGGGTTTGTCCCCATGGATCGCTTGTGCCGCCTGGTCCGGCGTGACGCTCGCCGCCTCCCTGGCCTCTTTGAGCGCGGCCCCCAGCCTGCGGCGGCGCGCGGTACGGCGCGCTGGCTGCCCCACATCTCCTCCTCTGCGACCAGCCCTTTCCCACCCAGTGTGTCGGACCCGTGCCCTTCGCAGGCAGGAACGTGAAACGCCACTCTACTAACTGCAGTTCCGCAATTTGTAGCTGAACACATTGCGGGTGTAGTGAGTTGAGGCCATGGTGAGTACGGCAGCGAAAAACGCGAGTTCCCGGTGGCGCGCGACAACGCTGGGCATCATCGCGCCGAGGGACGCGCCCCGCACCCGGTCAAGAAAACGACAAGCCAAGTGCCAACACCGGCGTGCACCCGGCTTGCACCTGTGAACGCCTCCGCTGCCACCGGCTCACTCGGGGTCACGACCCATCGACCAGACCGGCAAGGAGAGCATGCGTGAACGATTCCCAACGGGTGATCGTGTCTTTCGCCCCCGAGAAACACCTCGTCGGTCAGGTGCGCCGCTTCGGCACCGCACAGCTCCGCCGCTGGAACCTGTCGCACCTGACCGAGACGGCCGAGCTGCTGATCAGCGAACTGGTCACCAACGCCGTCGTGCACGGCAAGGGCCCGGACGTCTGCGTCTCCCTCGCCCACGCCGCCGGCCGCCTCCACATCGAGGTCACCGACGGCTCCCCCCACCCCCCGCACCTGCACCACCCGGGCCCGGACGAGGAACACGGCCGCGGCCTCCTCCTCGTCCAGGCCCTCTCCCACCGCTGGGGCACCAGCGAGGACGGGAGACAGACGTGGTGCACGTTGCTGGCGCGGGACGGGTGAGGGGGTTCGGGAGGGGCGGACGCGGCTCGGCGGGCGATCCGCGCATGGGGCGCGCCCCCGGCGCCGTCTCCCCTGGGGAGAGACCGGTCACCGGGGGCGCGCCCGTAGTGCGTCAGGCGTCCGCCTCCTTCGCGCTCTTCGTCACCTCGGCCAGCAGCCGCACGATCTCCGCCTCCACCGCCGCCTTCTCCAGGCCGAGGCCCGTCAGGAGTCCGTCCTCGCCCTCGTGCTCCAGGAGGGCCAGCAGGACGTGTTCCGTGCCGACGTAGTTGTGGCCCAGGCGCAGGGCCTCGCGGAAGGTGAGTTCGAGGGACTTCTTGGCGTCCGCGTCGAAGGGGATGAGGGCGGGCAGCTCGGCCGCCGCCGGGGGGAGTGCTTCCTTGGCGGCCTGCCGGACGCGGGCCAGGGGGACGCCCAGGGTGGTGATCGCGTGGACGGCGAGGCCCTCCTGCTCGGCCACGAGGCCCAGCACCAGGTGTTCCGGGCGGATCTGGTCGTTGCCGGCCGCGCGGGCCTCGTTCTGGGCCGCCACCACGACGTTCCGGGCGCGCGGAGTGAACCGGCTGAAGTCCTCGGCCTGGTTGGGGCCCTTGGACACGAAGCGCTTCTGGGCGGCCTGCCGGGTCACGCCCATGCTCTGGCCGATGTCGGTCCAGGAGGCGCCCGAGCGGCGGGCCTGGTCCACGAAGTGGCCGATGAGGTGGTCGGCCAGGTCGCCGAGGTGTTCGGCCGTGAGGACCGCGTCGCTGAGCTGGTCGAGGGCGTCGGTGTGGACCTTCTTGATGGCGTCGATCAGGTCGTCCAGACGGACGTTGGTCATGCGGGTGGAGCCGGCACCGCCGGCGGCAGATGTCGTCATGCGTCAACCGTAGGTTGACAGCACCCGAGCGTCAACCCTTGGTTGACAGTGGTGCCGAATGTGCCACCCGCCCCTGGATCCGCGGTCCCGAATGTGCCGCCCGCCCCTAAATCCGTTGCCGCGCCCCCCGAGCGTCCGGACCATGTGCCCGTGACCGACGACATACCCCCCACACCCGAAGCCCGCCCACCACGAACCCGGCGCCTGAGCGCCCTCCTGCCGGACCTCTCGCCGTGGCGGTCCTCGCGGGACTTCCGGCTGATGTGGTGCGCCGGCGCCGTCACCGTCTTCGGAACCTTCCTGACCTTCGTGGCGGTACCGCTCCAGCTCAAGGAGCTCACCGGCTCGACCGTGGCCGTGGGCGCCGTCGGGGCGGTGGAACTCGTCCCCCTCATCGTCTTCGGGCTGTACGGCGGGGCGCTCGCGGACGCCGTGGACCGGCGCAAGCTCGTCGTCTGGTCCGAGGCCGGGCTCGGGCTGCTGTCCGTGATCCTGCTGCTCAACAGCGTGCTGCCGCAGCCGCAGGTCTGGCCGCTGTACGTGGTCGCGGCGGCCACCAGCGCGCTGACCGGGCTCCAGAGACCGGCGCTGACCGCGATCCTGCCGCGCGTGGTGCCGCACGACCAGCTCGCCGCTGCCGCCGCCCTGAACTCGCTGCGCTGGCAGATCGGCGCCATCGCGGGCCCGGCGCTGGCGGGCCTGCTCGTGGCGTACGCGGGGGTTCGCTGGGCCTACGCCATCGACGCCGTCACGTTCCTGGTCTCGGTCCTGCTGGCCCTCGGCCTGGCGCCCTCACCGGCCGCGCGGGAGGCCGAGAAACCGTCCCTGCGCGCCATCGGGCAGGGCGCCCACTACGCCTGGAAGCGCAAGGAACTCCTGGGGACGTACGCGATCGACATCGTCGCCATGCTCTTCGCCTTCCCGACCGCCATCTTCCCGTTCCTGGCGGACGACCTGGACGCCCCCTGGGCGCTCGGCCTGATGTACGCGGCGCTGCCCGCCGGGGCGAGCGTGGTGAGCCTGACCAGCGGCTGGACCTCGCGGGTGCACCGGCACGGCCGGGCCGTCGTGTACGCGGCGGCGGCCTGGGGGCTGGCCATGGCCGCCGCGGGGTGGGTGACCGACGTCTGGCTTGTGCTGCTCCTGCTGGCCGTGGCCGGCGCCTGCGACATGGTGAGCGGCATCTTCCGCTCGACCATGTGGAACCTGACGATCCCCGACGGGCTGCGCGGCCGGCTGGCCGGCATCGAGCTCCTGTCGTATTCGGTGGGCCCGCAGCTCGGCCAGGTCCGCGCGGGCGGCATGGCCGCGCTCACCAACGTCCGGACGTCGGTGTGGTCCGGCGGGCTGATGTGCCTGGTGGCGGTGGCGGCGCTGGCCGTCTCGCTGCCGAAGCTCATGGCGTACGACGCCCGCACCGACCCGCACGCCGCCCAGATGCGCGCGGCGGCGGAGAGGCGGCGCGCGGGGGATGGCTGTTCGGCTGAGGGGGACGGCCGGGACGAGGGGGGAGGAGGGAAGGATCAGGGGGTGACGGTGGCGGGCTGAGGCGGGGGCCTGCTCGCCTGCGGGGGCTCGGGGACCTCTGGCGGACCTCTGCGGACGCTCTGGGGGCCTTCGCGGACGCTCCGTGGAGGCTCTGGGGACCTCTGTGACGCTCCGTGGAGGCTTACGCCTCCGATTCCTCGCCCCGGTCCTTCTGCCAGCGGGGGTCCGTCTCCCACTCCGCGTTGCGCTCCTGGGCGATCTCGATGGCGTGCGCCGCCTCTTCCTTGGAGCCGTACGGGCCGAGGCGGTCGGCCGCGCGGCATTCGGGGCCCTCCTCGACCTTCTGGTGGCGCAGGCAGTAGTACCACTCGCCGGGCTTGCCGACCGTACGCTTCTTGAACAGCGCCATCACTCCTCCTGTGTGCTGCCGGGTGCGAGCGACCTCTGTGCCGCCATCTTGCCCGATGGGCCGCGGATAGACTCGCTCGCATGTCTGGCCAGTCTCTCCTTGTCCCGGGGACCATCTCCCCCACCCGTCCCGTGCCCGCCTCGATCCCCCGCCCGGAGTACGTGGGCAAGCCCGCGCCCACCCCTTACACGGGGCCCGAGGTGCAGGATGCTGAAACGATCGAGCGGATGCGGATCGCGGGCCGGATCGCGGCCCAGGCGATGGAGGAGGCCGCCAAGCTCATCGCCCCGGGCGTGACGACCGACGAACTGGACCGGGTCGCCCACGAGTTCATGTGCGACCACGGCGCCTACCCCTCGACGCTCGGGTACCGCGGCTTCCCGAAGTCCCTGTGCTCCTCGCTGAACGAGGTCATCTGCCACGGCATCCCGGACTCGACCGTCCTGAAGGACGGCGACATCGTGAACCTCGACGTCACCGCGTACATCAACGGCGTGCACGGCGACAACAACGCCACCTACCTGTGCGGCAACGTGGACGAGGAGTCCAAGCTCCTGGTGGAGCGCACCCGCGAGGCCCTGAACCGGGCGATCAAGGCGGTCAAGCCGGGCCGCCAGATCAACATCATCGGCCGAGTCATCGAGTCGTACGCCAAGCGGTTCGGCTACGGCGTGGTCCGCGACTTCACCGGCCACGGCATCAACACGGCCTTCCACTCCGGCCTGATCGTGCCGCACTACGACAGCCCGCACCACAACACCGTGATCAAGCCCGGCATGACGTTCACCATCGAGCCGATGCTGACGCTGGGCACCCACGAGTACGACATGTGGGACGACGGCTGGACGGTCGTCACCAAGGACCGCAAGCGCACGGCCCAGTTCGAGCACACGCTCGTGGTGACGGAGACCGGAGCGGAGATCCTCACCCTGCCCTGATCGCCGACCCCGGGCGGACTCCGGGCCGACCCCGGGCGGACTCCGGGCCGACCCCGGGCGGACTCCGGGCCGACCCCGGGCGGACTCCGGGCCGACCCCGGGTGCCGCGCCCGCCGCGTCAAAACCCCGCCGTGATCCGGCGGGGTTTTCGTTTGAGTCATACGACCGATATGACCCATACGGGCCGCACGGGCCATGCCCCGGCGAGCCTTCACCCGGATCGCGCCGAGAGGTTTTACCGACAGGGTGTCGGGAAAAGGTTGACTGAGGACGGGGTTACTTAGGTATACCTAAGTAGCTGTGATCCGTCTCTGCCCCGTCCTCTCCCAGCGGCCCCCGGAGGTTCGTCTTGGACGCGCTCGGCCCGATACCGTCCGCTCCTCCCGTCCCCTTCTCGACGGTGATCCGCACCGCCTCGCGCGAGCGGCACGCCGAAGCCAACGGCTCGTCCTTCATCGGCGACCTCCTCGGAGGCAGGCTGGGCCTGGCCGCCTACCGGCGCTACACCGAGCAGCTGTGGTTCGTGTACCGCGCCTTGGAGAGCGACGCGGAGGTCCTCGCCCGGCACCCGGTGACCGGGCCGTTCGTGCGCCCCGAGCTGGCCCGTACGGCCGAACTGGAGCGCGACCTGGCGCACCTGGGCGGGGCCTCGTGGCGCGCGGGGCTGGAGCCGCTGCCCACGACCGCCGCGTACGTCGAACGGATCGCCGCCTGCGTCCGCGACTGGCCCGCCGGGTACGTCGCGCACCACTACACCCGGTACCTCGGCGACCTCTCCGGCGGGCAGATCATCCGCGGGACGGCCGAGAAGGTGTGGGGGTTCGCGCGGAAGGGGGACGGCGTCCGCTTCTACGTCTTCGAAGACATCGCGAACCCGGCCGCCTTCAAGCGCGAGTACCGCGGACTGCTGGACGCGCTGCCGCTGGACGACCTGGAGAAGCAGCGCGTCGTGGACGAGTGCGGGCGCGCGTACGCGCTGAACACGGCGGTGCTGAGGGAGTTGGGGGAGGAATTCCGGCGGAGCGCCTGAGGGGGAGAGGGGGCTGGTTCCCCGTCCCGCCGTCTCCGTCCCGCCGTCTCCGTCCCCCGGTAACCCCTCGGCGGCCTCCTCAGCAGCAGCGGATCTCCTCCAGCGTCACCCGGCCGCCCACCTCGATCGTGCCGTCGGCGGCGGGCCGGGTGCGGATCTGCGAGCCGGTGCCCTGGCGGATGTCCAGGGGGCGGCCGAGTTCGTGGGTGAGGACGAGGGCGGCGGCGCCGGTGGCCTCGTCCTCCGCCACCACGCCGTCGGGGCGGCGCGGGAACCCGCGGGCGCGGACGACGCCGGCGGGCTCGTCCCGCCAGGCCCAGGCGTAGAGCCAGCCGGTGCCCTCGGGAGGCGCGGGCAGGGCGTCCACGGCGGCCACCGAGTCGTACCGCTCGGTCCGGCGCCCGGCCGCCCACTCCGCGCGCCCGCGCACCCAGACGACGTCCCCGTCCGCGTCCCTGCCCCCGTTCTCGTCCCCGTTCTCGTTCTCGTCCCCGTCCCTGTCGTACGTCACGGGAACGTCACCCGCCGACGGGCGCAGCGCCTCCACCGGCGAGCCCAGGTGCCGCAGCAGCCAGGCGGCGCCGACGAGCGGGTGTCCGGCGAAGGGGAGGCGGGTTCCAGGGGTGTAGATGTCGGCCCGCACCGTGCGCCCGCCGTCGGGGGAACCGTCGAGGAAGACGGTCTCGCTGAAGCCGAGGTCGGCGGCGAGCGCCTGGCGGGCGGCCCGGTCGGGCAGGGCCGCCCCGTCCCGTACGACACCGAGCAGGTTGCCGCCCCCTCCGTCCGGGCCGCGGAAGACCGCGAGGACGTGCACTTGCGTGGTGGCCGTGGCGGGTGTGTGCGTCATGCGGGGATTCAAGCAGGACGGGCGCGGGACGGACGGCGAGGGGCGGACGCGGTGGGGCCGGGACGGACGGCGAGGGGCGAGTCCGGTGGGGCCGGGGCGGACCGCGAGGGGCGAGCCCGGCGGGGCCGAGGGGCCGGGGCCCGTTCCAGTATTGGCAACAAATATTGCCCGTCCCCGTGTCCGTCGGGACTCTGAGGGTCACGGGGGGTGATCGCGATGAGCGGTACTGAGTACGGCGCGCCGGACGGCGGTCGCGCGTACGACGTGAGGGAAGGCGCGGCCCGGTCGGACGGGGCACTCTGATGCCCGCCCGGTCCTGCCGCGACACACCGGCGGCGCACTCCCGCAGGCCCGTTGCCGTCTCGGCCCACCGGGGAATCGGCACCGGCCCGCCCTCCCGCGAGCCCGGCGGCGCCGCGGCACTCCGCGCGCTCGGCGGCGCCCCGGCAGCCCCGTACCCCTGGGGTCTCCTGCCGGGCGCCACGTACCCGCCGGTCCGCTCGGCACCGTTCCCGTAAGCCGCCGCGACCTCCGTCCCCGACGCACGCCACCGTTCCCGGAGAACACCCGCTCTTCGTCAGGCCGTCGTGCCTCCCTGGCCGCCGGCGGCACCGGAACCGGTGGTGCTCCCCCGACCCGGCCGGTCCGCTACGTCCCGGCCGTTCCCACTCCCCCGCCGGGGCCGCCCCCTGGCCCCGTCCTGCCCCCCAACCGGAGACAAAGGAGCTTCCCCATGCCCACATCCCCTGGAGAGAGCGTCGCCGAGCGCGCATTACCCGCGCCCGGCGAGAAGACCCAGAAGGCCGAGATGGCCGAGAAGACCGGCAAGAGTGCGGAGACCGCTCGCGGGGCGCGGCCCCGGCCCGGGCTCGGGTTCGCGGTGCTCGCCGTCGTCCAGTGCACGTTGATCTTCACGATCACCCTGATCTCGGTGCCGCTGCCCATCATCGGCCGGGAATTCGGCCTCGGCTCGGCGGACCTGGTGCTCGTCAGCGCCGCCTACGGGCTTCCGTACAGCGGTCTGCTGCTGTTCGGCGGGCGGCTGACGGACCGGTACGTCGGGCGGCGGATGTTCGTCGTGGGCCTGGCGGTCTTCGGGCTCGCCTCGGCCGCCGCCGCGTTCGCCCCCAGCTTCTGGGCCCTGGTGGGGCTGCGCTTCACGCAGGGCATCGGCGCGGCGATGACCGCTCCGGCGGCGGTGGCGGTGCTGCGGGCGCTGCTCCCCGAACCGGCCGCGTTCGGGCGGGCGATGGCCACCTGGGGCGGCGTGTCCGTGCTCGGGGCGACGCTGGGACCCATCGTCTCGGGCGTGGTGACGACGTGGGTGTCGTGGCGCTGGATGTTCGCCGTGCCCGTCGTCGTCTCCTTCCTCGCGCTGGCCGTGACCAAGCCGCTGATGCCGGAGGGGCCCGCCGCGCCGGCGGAAGGCCGTCCCGGTCTCGACCCGGCGGGCGCGGTGCTGGCCACGCTCGGCATCTCCATCGGCAGCTACGGCCTGATCGTCAGCGGCGACCACCCGTGGACCGCCACGACGGTGTTCGTGCCGCTGGTCGTCGGCGCGGTGCTGCTCGGGGCGTTCCTCCTGGTCGAGCGCCGGGTCCGGCATCCGCTGCTGCCGCCGGGGTTCGCCCGGCAGCCGCGCCGGGTCGTCGGGCTCGTCGGCATCCTGCTGGCCGCCGCCGCGTCCGGCCTGGTGAACTTCCTGCTCTCCCTCTACCTCCAGCAGGAGCGGGGCTGGTCGCCGCTGGCGACGGCGGGCGCGTTCGTGCCGTTCACCATCGCCCTGATCGCGACGAACAAGGTGGCGGCGCCGCTGGTCGGACGGTGGGGCGCGGGCAAGGTGACGATCACCGGCCTGGCCGTCGGGGCCGTCGGCTTCGCGCTGCTAGCGGGCATCAAGTCCGACAGCACGTACTCCCTGGGGCTGCTGCCGGGCCTGATCCTGCTGCCGATCGGCGCCTCGTTCATCTTCTCCGGGTCGGCCGTGCTGGCCACCGCGCATGTGCCGCAGCATCAGGTGGGACTGGCGGGTGGTGTCATGAACACCGCGATGGAGTTGGGGCCGACGGTCGGCCTGGCGGCGCTGATGTCGGTCGCGGCGACGCAGACGGATGTGGTCGTCGGGTATGCGTGGGCCTTCGGGGCGGCTGCGGTTGCGTATCTTGTCGCCGCGGTGGTGTCGGTGGGGCTGATCCGGCGGGGCGGGCCCGTTCCCGAGGACGGGGCCGAGGCCGGGGCGAAGGTTGCCGAGCCGGTGGGGGGCTGAGGATTACCAGCCTGTCCGGCGTTTGAGGACACCCGGGTGCCTGGGGGCGGGCCCGCGCCTTCAGCCCGTCCGGTGCTTGGGGATACCCCGGTACCCGGGGCCGAGCTCGCGGCTTCAGCCCGTCCGGGGCTTGGGGATACCCCGGTACCTGGGGGCCGGGCCCGCCACTTTCAGCCCGTCCGGTGCTTGAGGGCACCCCGATGCCCGGGGCCGAGCTCGCGCCTTCAGCCCGTCCGGCGCTTGAGGACTCCCCGGTGCCTGGGGGCCGGGCCCGCCACTTTCAGCCCGTCCGGCGTTTGAGGACGCAGTGACGGGAGCCGCGACAGGCCGCAGCTCACCCCCGTTCCCCGGGGGCCGAGCCCGCCACTCTCAGCCCGTCCGGCGATTGAGG
>NZ_JBEXNM010000111.1:0-17643 GCF_040611095.1 Streptomyces sp. NPDC003077
ACCGCGGTGGCCGCCGCTCCCGGCGCCACCGCGGTGAGCGGCAGCTTCGGGACGTCCTTCGGCCGCAGCCTGCGCACCAGCGGCAGTTCCACCAGCCGGTAGAGCAACCACGCCACCACCAGCGCCAAGAGGAACTGCGCGACCAGTGACAGCAGACCGACCCACCAGGACAGCACCGGCAGCGGCGCGGGCAGCAGCCCGGCCTTCTGGCCCGCGCTCCACAGCCGGCTGAACAGCTCCTCCTGCACCAACAGGTGGCTGACGTAGAAGGACAGGGAGATCTCCCCGAACCACACCAACGGCTTCCACCGCAGCGGCGACCAGCCGGACCGCAGGTCGGCGGTGCTGAGCGCCGCGATGAGCAGCGCGAACGGCACGACCATGGTGGCGCCCAGCGGAAGGTACCCGCCGGCGCGGAGTGTCGCCCACCAGCCGACCGCGCACAGCACCAGGCTCACCGCCACCCCGGGCCCCCGCCACGCGCCGCGGCGCACCAGGAGGGCGAGGCAGATGCCGATGACGAACTCGGCCATGCGCATCGGCGGGAAGACGTAGGCGAACCAGTAGCCGACCGGTCCGCCGTACTCGCCCGTGGCCACCATCTCCGCGGGGTCGGGGTGGGTCAGGGAGAAGGTGCGGGAGACGACGTACGGCAGGACGAAGACCAGGACCGCGGCCACCGCCGGCAGGGCGTACAGCATCCAGGTGCGCGCCCGCCCCAACAGGTACAGCAACGCCGGGAAGCACAGATAGAAGAACGCCTCGCAGCTCAGCGACCAGTCCAGGCCCGTCATCGTCAGGTAGTACCACTGGCTGGGCACCCAGTCCTGCACCAGGAAGACGTGGGCCAGCGTGACCTGCGTCCCCGGCACTTCATAGCGCACCGCGACCAGCGTGAACGCCACGGCCAGCGTCACCAGGTGCACGGGGTAGACCTTGGCGATGCGCCGCCGGTAGAAGGACCAGGCCCGGTCGCCCGGTCGCGCGATGAAGGTGAGGACGAATCCGCTCAGCAGGAAGAAGCAGGAGACCGCCACGCCCCCTCCCCGCGAAAAGAGAATCCGGAGCAATTCCTGCACGACGGCCGAGTCGAACGAACCGCCCGCCATCACGAATGCCAGATAGAAATGCGTGCCGAAAACCATGACCGCGAGAATTCCGCGCAATCCGGTGAGTGACACGAGATGCTGGGGCCGCACGGAATCAAATTCCGCGCCGCCGTCGTTGGACACACTCATCAATGGTCTCCCGTTGATCGGGCCGTCGGGAACGGCGCGCAGGTCATTTCCGGGCGAGCCCCTCCAGGACGGAGACGGTCTCGGCGGGCGGCGGCACCCGCCGCATGCCGGCGGCGAGCCGCAGCGCCGCCTCCCGGTAGGACGGGACCTCCAGCAGGCGGGCGAGATGCTCCCGGATCTCCTTCACCGGGTCGGCCGCGCGGCTCAGTTCGCCGTACGTCAGGTGGATGCCGGCGCCCGTGGCCGCCTGCCGCTCCCCGTTGAGCGAGGGCTCCGGCCGCCGGGTGACGGTCAGCTGGGGCAGGCCGAGCCGGGCGGCGGTCAGGGTGGTGCCCGCGCCTCCGTGGTGGACCACCGCGGTGCACGTCGGCAGCAGCAGGTGCAGCGGTACGGACACCTCCGTGCGGACCGACCCGGGCAGGTCGCCGAGGAGTTCGCGCTGGTCGGCGGTGGTCGTCAGGACGACCTCCACGGGCAGCGCGGTCACCGCCTCGACCGCCTGCCGCAGCAGGTCCGCCATCGCGGCGCCGAGCAGCCGGGCCGTCGTGGCACCCCACGTCACACAGACCCGCGGCCTCTCCGGCCGGTCGAGCAGCCGGTCCGGCAGGGCGCCGGGCCCGTTGTACGGCACATACCGCATGGGGTGGACCCCGTCGGCCGGGCCGAAGCCCATGGCGGGCGGGCAGGGGTCGACCCACGCGTCCGGCCAGGTCCGCACGGCCGCGCCGAACCGCTCGAAGAGCCGCACGTAGCCGTCTTGGGGTTCGCTCCCGAGGCCCTTCATCTCCAGCCGCTGCAACCCCGGGCTGCCCCAGAGGTGGCTGACGCCGGGCACGCCGAGCACCGAGGCGAGGACCGGGCCCGCGTACGACACGGCGTCGTGCACGACCAGGTCGGGCCGCCACGCACGGCCGAACGCGACCAGGTCGTCGAGCATGTTCGCGGCCATGGCGAACTGCCGCTGCCCGAGTGCCTCAAGGAGGCCCAGGCGCCGCTCGTCCAGCAGCTCCGGCCGGACGGGCCAGCCCTGCGGCCAGCGGTCGTGGTCGTGCCACGCCACCAGGTCCCGGTCCTGCCGCGCCGCGCGCCCCAGATCGACGGCACGGCCCACCGGCACGGCGGGCAGCCCCGACGCGGTGATCGCCCCGGTCAGTGACGGGGCGCTGGCAACCCGCACCTCATGGCCGGCCGCCCGCGCCGCCCATTCCAGCGGAACCATCGGGAAATGGTGGGACGGCGAAGGAAAGGTAGTGAAGAGTATGCGCATTTTCCGACCCTCCGGATCATGGGCCGTGCGGGCCCGCACTCTTTCTCCCAGCGCCGGCACGAGCCCCGGTCGAGCGCCGCTCGACCATGAATGGAAGAGCGCGGGCAGCCCTGTTCCCGATGCCCGTCGCTATGGCAGGGTCTGCCCATGAAGATTTTGCTGACCAGCGCTCCCCTGCACGGTCACGTACTTCAGCTGGTGCCTTTCTCCTGGGCTTTGCGAGCAGCCGGGCACGAGGTTTTGGCGGCCGTCCCCGAGGAATTCGCCCCGGTCGTCCGCGAGGCGGGTCTCCCCGCCGTCGGCACCGTCGCGGACGTGACGATGCGGCAGATGATCGGCTTCGAGCGCGACGGGACACCCGTCCCCTGGTCCGCCGATCCCGACCGGAGGATCCGCCGCAGCGGACGGGGGTTCGGCCGGCTGGCCGCGCGCACCCTGGACCGCACCCTGAGCATCGCCGAACGCTGGCGCCCCGACCTCGTGGTCAGCGAACCCACCGAGTACGCGGGCCGCATGGTGGCCGCCCGCACCGGTGTGCCCTGGGTCGAGCACGGCTGGGGCCTGGCGATCTCCCCGCTCTACCACGAGGCGGCCCAGGAGGAACTGGCTCCCGAACTGGCCGCGTGGGGCCTGCGCCACCTGCCCGGTCCCCGGCTCGTCATCGACGTCCGCCCGCCCGGGGTGCCCGGCGGCCGGGCTTCCGGGCCGCCCCGGCGCGTCCTGCCGATGCGGTACGTGCCGTACAACGGCTCCGCCGCGGTGCCGGAGTGGACCCGCGGGCCGCGCGACCGGCCCCGCGTCTGCGTCACACTCGGCAGCCTGCCGCAGGACCGGAGCGGTCCGCTGCCGGACGCGGTCGTGCGGGGGGCGGCACGGGCGGGTGCCGAGGTGGTGCTCGCCATGGGCGACGCCGCGGTCGCCCCCGGCCCGGCCGGCCTCGCCGGGCCGGTACGGGCGGCGGGCTGGCTGCCGCTCGACCAGATCCTGCCCGCCTGCGACCTCGTCGTCCACCACGGCGGACCCGGCACGACGATGACGTCCTTCGTCCACGCCGTGCCCCAACTCGTCCTGCCCTCCCCGTACTCGGACACCGTCGCCTACGCGCAGGCGGTGGTGGACGTCGGAGCCGGCCACCGGCTCGACCCCGCCGAGGCGTCACCGGACAGCGTCGAGGCCGCGTGCCGGGCTCTCCTCGGCGATCCCCGCCACCGGGAGGCGGCCCGGGCCGTGGCCGACGGCATCGGCCGGCTGCCCTCGCCGGCCGATGTCGCCGCCGAAGTCGTCACCGCCGTCGAGCACCCCCTGGTCGCGCGGGAGCCGGCGTGCGCCGGGTAGCCGCGCCCGACGGCCCGGGCCGTCACCGCCCGGCGGAGCCGGAACACGCGGGAGCCGGTGTGCGCCCGCTGGCCATCCCGGGGGCCTGGGAGCTCACCCTGCGGCCCCACCACGACGAGCGCGGCATGTTCGCCGAGTGGTACGCGCCCGCGACCGTCGCGCGGGCCACGGGCGCGCCGCTGCCCATCGCCCTGGCCGGGGTGTCCGTTTCCCGGCGGGGCGTGGTCCGCGGTGTGCACTTCGTCCGCACGCCTCCCGGCCAGGCCCGGTACGTGACCTGCGTGGCCGGTGAGGTGCTGGACTTCACCGTGGACGTGCGGGAGGGCTCGCCCGCCTTCGGCCGCTGGGACGCGGTGCGGCTCGGCCCGGATCACTGGCGCGCCGTGCTCCTCTCCGAAGGACTCGGGCACGCCTTCGCCGCCCTCACCGACCGGGCGACCGTGCTGTACCTGTGCTCCGCGCCGTACCGGCCCGCACTGGAACGCGCCGTGCACCCGCTCGATCCGGATCTGGCCCTGCCCTGGCCCACGGACCGGGAGCCGGCGCTCTCCGAACGGGACGGCACCGCCCCGACCTTGCGCGAGGCGGCACGCCTGGGCCTGCTGCCGCGCTACCCGGGCGCCCCGTCCCCCCGCCCGACGACACCGTAAGGAGACCGACTTGACCACGCCGCAGCACGACACGGCACCGGCCGTCCTGGTGGCGGGCGCCGGCCCGGTGGGCCTGATGACCACGTACGAACTCGCCCGCCGCGGTGTACGGGTGCGCCTGATCGACGCCGCCGACGGGCCGGCCACGACCAGCAGGGCCATGGCCACGCACGCGCGCACCCTGGAGACCTACGACCAGGCGGGGCTGCTGGACCGGATCATGGCCCGGGGCCGGGTCGTCCAGCGGTTCACCATGCATCGAAACGGCCGCACCCTGGCCCGCCTGGGCCCCGACTACTCCCGCCACCCCACCCGCTTCCCCATGACCTTGATGATCGACCAGGCGGCCACGGAGGACGTGCTGCGCCAGGCCGTGGCCGAACTCGGCGTGAAGGTCGAATGGGGCGTACGCCTGACCGCGTTCACCCAGGACGCCGATGCCGTCCACACCGTGCTGCGCACACCGGCGGGCGAGGAACACCTCACCGTCCGCCGGCTGGTGGGCTGCGACGGCGGCCACAGCACCGTCCGCAAGCTGCTGGGCCTGCCGCTCGTCGGCCACGCCACCGAGACCTGGCTGATCGCCGACGCGCACCTCGACGTGGACCTTCCGCAGAACAGCATCCACTGGGTCAAGACCGGCACCGGCACGGTCATGGTCATCCCGTTCCCCGAAAAGGGCAGGTGGCGCCTCCTGGACACCGCGGACGCCCACTACGACGGTGACCCGGAGGCCGTCGCCGAGCGGTTCGCCCGCAAGCTCCGGCACGGCCTCGGGCGCCCCGTCACCGTCCGCACCCCCACGTGGGTGTCCGTCTTCACCATCCAGCAGCGGATGATCGGCACCATGCGCGTCGGCCGCTGCGCGGTGGCCGGCGACGCGGCGCACGTGCACAGCCCGGCATCGGGCCAGGGCCTCAACACGGGTGTCCAGGACGCCTTCAACCTCGGCTGGAAGCTCGCCATGGTCGAGCGGGGCCACGCCGACGAGCACCTGCTGGACAGTTACCCGGCCGAACGCGTACCCATTGGGCGCGCCCTGCTCGGCGCCACCAAGAAGGCCACGTTCCTGGTCCAGTTGAAGAACTCCACCGCTGCCGCGGCGCTGCCCGCCGTCTTCGCCGTGGTCCGCCGGTCCGCCGCGGTGCGCGGCCGGATCGAGCGCAAGATCATCGGCGCGATGTCCGCCCTGGCCCTGGCCTACCCGGACAGCCCGCTGACGCTGCCCGACCCCCGGCCCGCCGGCGCCCCCGGCCCGCGCCCGGGCACCCGGCTGCCCCAAGTGACCGAGGCAGGGGCACGGACGGACGGGTGGACCGCGCTCCTGGACGAACTGCGCGACCCTCGGTGCACGCTGCTCGTGGCCGGCGGCGTCCCCGACGTCCTGGGCACCGCACGCGGGACCGCCCGCGAGCACGCCGCCTGGCTCTCCGTGCGCACCCTCGACGACGCCCCCGGCGAAGTACCGGAAAGGGAACCTTCGTCCCTGGCCGACCGGGACGGGCGGCTGCGCGCGCACCTCGGCCTCCGCCCCGGGGCATGGCTGCTCGTCCGGCCGGACGGATACGTCTGCGCCCGCGGCCCCCGGCTCACCCCGCACGCCCTGGAACCGGCACTCGACGCCCTGCGCGGGCGCCGGCCCGGACGGGAGGGATGAGCGTGGACCTGGGACTCGACGGCAAGGCCGTCCTCGTCACCGGCGCCTCCTCCGGCATCGGGCTCGCCACCGCACGGGCCTTCGGCGCCGAGGGCGCCCGGGTCGCGGTCGCCTACCGCGGCGGCGCCGAGCGCGCCCACCACCTGGCCGAGGAACTCGGCGCCCGCACCGACCGTGCCCTCGCCCTCCCGTACGACCTGGGGGACCCCGACACGGTCGAGGCCGCCGTCGCCACCGTGACACGCCGCTGGGGCGGCGTGGACGTCCTCGTCGCCAACGCGGTGCGGCGCGGACCCCGGCGCCCGCCCGGCCGGCACACGGAGGACGTGCCCGCCGACGCGTGGCGGGCCCTGCTCCGCGACAACCTGGAGCAGACCCTGCGCACGGTCCAACTCGTGCTGCCCGGAATGCGCGAGAGGAAGTGGGGCCGCGTCGCCCTGGTGTCCTCGCACGTCGTCCGGGACGGCGCGCCCGGCCAGGAGTTCTACGGAGCGGGCAAGGCCGCCCTGCACGGCTTCGCCCGCAGCCTGGCCTGGGACACGGGGCCCGACGGCATCCTCGTCAACGTCGTCAGCCCCGGGCTGACCCGCACCGCCGGGGTCCTCGCCGACCTGCCGGCGCGGGTACGCGAGAAGGAACTGTCCCGCACCCCTAGTCGGCAGCTCAGTTCGCCCGACGACGTGGCCCGCGCCGTGGCCTTCCTGTGCTCCGAGGCCAACGGCAACATCACCGGCGCCGTCCTCGACGTGTCCGGGGGCCGATAGGGCCCTCCCGCCCCCGGCCGGTCCGCTCGCCCGCGGCGCCGGCCCTCCCCGCGCACACCACACGCCACACCTCCCGGCCTTCGGACGCGCCGCTGTCGCCCGGACGGCCGGTCCCGCGATCACCGACGAACGGTCCCACCTTGAGAGGAACAGCATGTCGCGCACCCATCTCGTACGGCACACCGTCACCGTCAAGGCGCCCGCCGAGCGCTGCTACGCCCTCGTCGCCGACCTCGATGCCTGGCCCCAGCACTTCGGCCCCGCCGTGCACGCCGAGGTCCTGCGGCGGGACGAGGACGGTGCGGAACTGGTCCGGCGCTGGGCGCTGACCGGCGACGACACGGTCCACGTCTGGGACGCCTGGCGGCGGCTCGCCCCCGACGCGGGGAGGATCACGCTGGATCAGGTGGAGCCCGGGGCGCCGCTCGCCTCCATGCGCGCCACCTGGACGTGCTCGTCCGCGGGCGCCTCCACGACCGAGGTGGTCGTCAGCCATGAGTTCACCCTCCGCGACGACGCCCCGGACGACGCCGTCCGCACGCTCACCGAGGAACTCGACGGCCGCACCCCGGGGCAACTGGCGTCCCTGCGCGAGACCGCCGAGACGTGGGAGGACCTGGAGCCCCGGGTGATCTCCTTCGAGGACCCGCTGTTCATCGGCGGCCGTCTGGAAGACGTCTACGAGTTCCTGTACGCCGCCGGCAAGTGGCCCGAGCGCGTCCCCCACGTGACCGGGCTGAAGCTGACCGAGGACGTCCCGGGCATCCAGTTCTTCGACATGCACACGCACACCCCGGACGGACGGGAGCACACCACCCGCTCCGTACGGATCTGCCTGCCCCCCAACAAGATCGTGTACAAGCAGATCGCCCTCCCCGCCCTGCTCGACGCGCACACCGGGCACTGGGTGTTCGTCCAGACGCCGGAAGGCGTGGTCGCGCACGCCCGGCACACCGCGACCATCAAACCGTCCGCCCTGCCGCTGCTGGGTGAGGGCACGACCGTCGCCGACGCCCGGAAGTACCTGCGCCGCGTCCTGAGCACCAACAGCCTTCAGACCCTGCGCCACGCCCAGCGGTTCGCCGAGGAGCGCTCCCGTGCCGGCGCGGCCTGAGCCCACCGGTCCGCGGCCCGTGTTCGGCCGGGTCCCGGACGACCCGGCGGCCCTCGCCCACGTCCCCGACGTGCCGTTGGACGGGCTGCTGCGACGGGCCGCCGCCGCGGTGCCCGACCGGACGGCCCTGCACACACCCGAGGGGCAGGTCACCTACGCCGCACTCGACGCGGCGGTGGACGGCGGCGCGGCGGTGCTCGCCCGGGCGGCGGGCGGCCGTGGTGCCGTCGTGGGCGTCGTGTCGTCCCTGACGGCCTCCTTCGCCATCGCCTACTACGGCGCGGTGCGGGCGGGCCTGGTGGTCGCGATCATCAACCCCTTCCTCCGCGAGGACGCCCTCGCCCACGCCCTCACCAGCGCGTCGGTGTCCGTCCTGGTGGCACCGCCCGAGGTGGCCGCACGGGTGGAACGGATCCGCGACCGCCTGCCGGGCCCGGTCGCGGTGCTGCCTCCCGGAGAGGTCACCCGGCCGGGACCGGCCCCCGGCGGCCCCGCGCCGGACCCGGGAGCGGTGGTCTGCCTCCAGTTCACCAGCGGCACCACCGGCGACCCCAAGACCGTGCGGCTGACGCACCGCAACCTCGTCGTCAACGCCGCCCAGATCGCCGCCGTCCACCGGCTCGACAGCACCTCCGTGACGCTCAACCACCTGCCGCTGTTCCACCCGATGCACCTCAACTCGGCCGTGTGGGCGGGCGCGACCCAGGTGCCGGTACCGGACCCCGACCCGGCCGCGGCCATCGAGGCGGCCAACCGCCACCGCGCCTCGCACTTCTACAGCCTCCCCGTGCGGCTGGCGCACCTGGCTGCCGACCCGCGCCTGCCCGGCCTGCGACTGCGGACGGTGGGCACGGTCTTCTCGGGCGGCTCCGCCCTCCTGCCCGCCCCGGCCCGCAAGCTGGCCGACCACTTCGGCATCCCGGTCGTCCAGGGATACGGCCTGGCCGAGACCTCTCCCCTCACCCACTGCCAGCGCCCCTCGCGACCCGTACCCGGCTCGGTGGGCGCGGTGGTCCCCGGCACCGAATGCCGGGTGGTCGACATCGACACCCGTGCGCCGCTCCCGGCCGGCCGTCCGGGTGAGGTCCAGGTCCGCGGACCGCAGGTCATGCACGGGTACCTCGGCTCCGCCGACCCGGCGGTCGACGCCGACGGCTGGTTCTCCACCGGAGACGTCGGATACGAGGACGCGGCCGGCAACCTCTTCCTGACCGACCGGCTCAAGGACGTCTTCAAGTACGAGAACTGGGTCGTCTCGCCCACCGAGATCGAACAGGTCCTCATCGGCCACCCGGCCGTCCGGGACTGCGCCGTGGTCGACCACCCCGACCCCTACCGCGGCGCCGTGGCCCACGCCTTCGTCGTCCTGGCCGCGGACACCGAAGGGGCGGCGCGGCCGGCCCCCGCCGACATCGCCGCCCACGTCGCCCGACGGCTGCCGTACTACCAGCACCTGAAGTACATCGACGCCGTGGACGACATCCCGCGCTCCCCCAATGGGAAGATCCTGCGCCGCGTTCTCCGCGATCGCATCGGCGGATCCGCCCAGCCCCCATCCCCCGCCCCGTCCCTCGGAGGACCCCAGTGATCACCGTCATCAACCGGCTCACCGTCCACGGCGACATCCCGGCCTTCCAACGGGTGCTCCAGGGCATCACCGCCCACATGAGCAGCCAGCCCGGTTTCCTCGGCCACCGCCTCTACCGCTCGATGCGCGACCCCCGGGTCTTCATCGAAACCGCGCAGTGGACCGATGCCGCGTCGCACCGCACCGCGATGCGGGCCGACGCCTTCCGCGAAAAGGTCAAGGACCTCGGAGGCCTCGCCACTCCCGAGCCGGACGTCTTCGAGACCGTCGAGGAGGACGCGCCGACCGCCGCTGAACGGGCGTAGCGGGCACGCCGCGACCCCGGAATGCCTGTGGGACGGCCCTCACCACTCGGGTGCCGGGTCCCCCACGGACTCCGCGAGCTCGCCACGGCAGGGGTGCCGATGTCCTGTGGGCACCGGCACCGCCCGGCCACCGATGCGTCCATGCAGGCCCGACGAAGCCATGCACCCCAAAACGACCGAAAGGTCGTGCCGAATACCTTCGACACGACCTCCGACCTGCTACTTCACAAGCAAGTCGGGACGACAGGATTTGAACCTGCGACCCCTTGACCCCCAGTCAAGTGCGCTACCAAGCTGCGCCACGTCCCGGTGCCCGTCCGGCCTGGGGTTTTTCTTCCCCGGCTGACCGCGCGAAAAGAACAATACCGCATGTCAGAGGGTGCGCGCTGCCAGGTTCCCCACCGGGCGGACGGGCACGGCGGCCCTGCGGCGGGACGGGGCCGGGCCGGCGCCGGGTTGACGGCCGCCGACCCTCCAGGTCAGACGGCCACCCCGCGTGCCGGGCGGCCCCGCGCCGATCCCGCGCCACGGCCCGACGCACGCCGCGGACGCGCGGCTGCCGCATCCCGCAGCCCGCAGCCCGCATCCCGCAGCCCGCAGCCCGCGGCACACGGCACACGGCACACGGCACACGGCACCGTCCGGCCACCCGGCCACCCGCCCGGAACAAGCCGAGCGACCGTCCGACACACCACCCCCGCGTCAGCCCGTCACCCCCGCATCACCCCGCACCACACCCCCAGCTCCGCTAACCGCCCTCCCCCCACACCTCCGGATGGGCCTTCACCACCCCCGTCGGCGCCCGCAGCCGCCACGCGTCGAGCAGGATGGCGCGCAGTTCGTCGGCGTCCTCCAGGGCGGCGAGGCGGACCCGCAGCCACGCGGAGCGGTCGTCGTGGCCGGGCCGTATGAAGAACTTGTCCGGCTCGGCCTCGATCAGCTCGGCGCGGTCCTCCTTGGGGCACAGGAAGCCCATCGACGCGTCGTCCTCGGCGAGCGACGCGAAGATCCTCCCTCCGACGCGGAAGGTGGGCACGCCCCAGGTCAGCTTCTCGCTCGTCTCCGGGAGCCCCAGAGCGAGCGCGCGTACGTCGTCGGCAGTGGCCATGCCCCGAACGTAGCGCCCGCCACTGACAACGCCCTCCCGGCGCCCGTCGGCGCAGGTCGGCCCCCTCACGTCGGGAAAGCCACCCCCGGCGACCCGCCCAGACACGGCCCTCGCACGCCCCTCGCGCGGCCCTCCGCGACCAGCCGGCCCGCGTCTCTCCACACCGATCAGGCCAACATCACCCGCCACCCCCGCCCCCGCGCCCCATCCCGTTCCCCCGCTCCCACCCCCCGTGGCACGATCAAGCGACACGACTCGCCGCACACTCCTCACCCGCGCAACTCTTCGTCGCAGGAGGACCGTTGGACACCACGGGCACCACGGACAGCACCGAGACCCCTTCCCCCGTCACCTCGCCCGGCCCCCTCTCCCGACGCAGGTTCCTCCAGGGCACGGCCACCACCGCCGCCGCGGCCGGGCTGAGCGTCGGCCTGCCGGGGCCGGTGGCCGCGGCGCACGGGACGGCCACGGAGACGGCGGCCCGCACGCGCGGCACCGTGCTCTCCTTCACCGCCGCCACCAACGGCTCCGCCACCCTCTCGCCGCGCGGGGACCGGCTGATCGCCGAGGTCCAGAACGTGCTGTGGTCCATCCCGCGCGAGGGCGGCGACGCCCGCGCGCTCACCCCACCGGACCTGGAGCCCACCCGGCCGGTCTTCTCCCCCGACGGCTCCCGCATCGTCGTGAGCGCCTACCGGGGCGGCGGCTTCCACCTGTGGACGCTACGCCCGGACGGCTCCGGGCTCCGGCAGCTCACCGACGGCCCGTGGGACGACCGCGGGCCCGCCTGGTCGCCCGATGGCGGCCGGATCGCCTTCGCGTCCGAGCGGGAGGGCGATCCGGTCGCCGGGAGTCCGTACCGCGTCTGGGTCCTGGAGGTGCGAACGGGGAAACTGACCCGCGTCACGGGTTTGCCGGGCCAGCAGGGACCCCATCAGGACGGCGCCTGGGAGGACTTCGATCCGTCGTGGTCGCCGGACGGCGAACGGCTGGTGTTCGTACGCGGGCGGCTCGAAGGGACCACGCTGGTCTCGCGCACCGTCGCGTCCGTTCCGGCGGACGGGGACGGTCCGGTGACCATCGAGCACACCGAGACGGCCACCGCCCAGGTGATGGTGCCCTCCCTGTCCCCGCCCGCCCGGGGGCGGGCCGGCGGGCGGCTCGCCTATCTGCGGACGACCGACGCCCCCGGTGCGACGTGCACGCTGGTCGTGGACGGCGCCCCGGTTCCCGTGGACGGCGACGTGCTGCCCGTCCCGCCGCGCTGGGTCTCGCCGGACGAGCTGCTGCTGACGGTCGGCGGCCGGTTCCAGGTGCTGCGGCCGGACGCGCCCGAGAAGGCGGAGACCATCGCGTTCGACGCGGAGTTGCCGGTGGACCGGCCGCGTTACCGGGTGAAGGACTACGGCTTCGAGCGCACCAGAGTGCGCCCGGTGCGCGGGGTGCACCTGCCCGCGCTCTCCCCTGACGGCCGCCAGGTGGCGTTCGCCGCCCTCAACGCCCTGTGGCTGGCCCCGGTGGCGGGCGGTGGCGCGCCGCGCCGGATCGTGCGGGCCGCGGCGACGCGGTACGTCCTGGGGCCGAGCTGGTCCCGCGACGGGCGGGCGCTGCTGTGGGCGGACGACCGGGACGGGCTCTTCGCCGTACGGCGGCGCGATCTGGCCTCCGGGGAGGAGACGGTGCTGGCCACCGGGGGGCGGGTGCAACCGGCGCTCTCCCCTGAGGGCGACCGCCTCGCCGCGCTCGACATGTCGGGAAATCTCGTCGTCCGGAATCTGGCCGACGCCACGGAGAAGGCCGTCGCCGCCCCGCTCGGCGGCGGTGGTCTGCCCGGCCGCCCGAGCTGGTCCCCGGACGGCCGCTACCTGGCGTTCTGCGACCGCAACCGGCTCAACCGGCGGTTCCGCGAGGGCTACAACCTCATCCGCGTCGTGGACACCCGCACCGGCCGGATCCGGCTGCACGCGGTGGCGGACCACGTCTCGATCTCCGACCGGTACGACTCCGGCCCGGTCTGGTCCCCGGACGGCCGATGGATGGCGCTGATCACCGAGTCCGCCCTGTGGGTGCTCCCCGTGCGGCCCGACGGCACCCCGGACGGCCCCCCGCGCCGCCTCACGGACGAGAGCGCCGACCACCCCTCCTGGTCCGGCGACTCCCGCACGCTGCTGTACCTCTCCGACGGGCGGCTGCGCCTGACGGACGTGGACGGCGGGGGCGCCCGTACGGTCCGGGTGGCGCTGGAGCACCGCCCTGACCGGGCGCGGGACACGGTCGTGCACGCGGGCCGGTTCTGGGACGGCACGGGCGAGCGGGTGCGCGAGGACGTGGACGTGGTGGTCCGGGAGGGCCGGATCACCGCCGTCCGGCCGCACGGGTCGCGGGTCCCCGCCGCCCGGCGCGTGGACGCCGCCGAGCGGACCGTGATCCCGGGTCTGTGGGACTCCCACACGCACCCCTGGCAGGTGACGTACGGCGGCCGGCAGACCGCCTCCCAGCTCGCCTACGGCATCACCACCGCCGTCTCCTTCGGCGGCTTCTCCTACGAGCAGGCCCGCCTGCGGGAGGCCGTGACCGCGGGTGCCCTGGCCGGGCCCCGGCTGCTGACCACCGGGGAGCTGCTGGACGGCTCGCGGGTCGCCTACAGCATGGGGCGCGCCCACCGCACCCGCGCGGGCCTGCGCCGTTCGCTCTCCCGTGGGGCGGCCCTGGAGTGGGACTTCGTCAAGACCTACGTGCGGGCCCCGGGCTGGCTCATGGCCGAGGCCGCGCGCTTCGGCCACCAGCGGCTCGGCGTGCTCTCCGGCAGCCACCTGCTGACCCCGGGCATACAGCTCGGCCAGGACCTGACGACCCACCTCCAGGCCACGCAGCGGCTGGAGTACGGCCACGCGGTGTCCGCGACCGGGCGGTCGTACGAGGACGTGACGGAGATCTACACCGCCACCGGCTTCCACCTCGTCGCCACCCCGTTCTCCGCCGGCGTCCTCCTGGGCGCCGATCCGGCGCTGGCCGACGACCCCCGGGTGCGCACTCTGATGCCGCCGTGGGACGCGGCCCTCGTACGGGAGAACGCGACCCACCGGCCGACCCCGGCCCAGCTGGGCGACATCGCCACCGAGGTGGCGAACTACCGCCGGGTGCTGCGTGGCGGCGGGCTGGTCGCGCTCGGCACCGACCAGCCGCTCACCCCCGTCGGCCTGCACCTGCACCTGGCCCTGCGGGCGCTGCGCCGCAACGGCCTGACCACCGCCCAGGCGCTGCGCACGGCCACCGCGCTCCCCGCCCAGGTGTTCGGCGCCGACGGCGACCTGGGCACCCTGGAAGTGGGCAAGCTGGCGGACCTGACCGTCGTGGACGGCGACCCGTTCACCGACTTCGACTCCCTGGTGCGGACGACGGCGGTGCTGCGCGGCGGACGGCTCTACGAGCAGCGCGACCTGGTCGCCTCCTTCCCGGCCCCGGACGCCCGCTCCCTGGCGGCGCACCGGCACGAGGACTGGCTGGAGGTCGGCCGGCTGCACCGCCGCGACTCCTGCTGCGACCTGCCGCACTGACCGCGGGCCTCGCATGGGGGGCCCGCGCGTGGGAGACCCGTTTCACCCCCGCACCTGGCCCCGCTCGAAGTACGCCACCAGAGCGGGGTCCAGGGCCGGCACCTCCCGTGGGGTGCCGCCGTCCCGCAGGGAGGCGGTGGCCCGGTCGCCGGCCGCCACGGCCATCCGGGCCGCCACCGGGGAGGTGTCGGTCGGCCCGCCCTCGCGGGCGAAGCGCAGGAACTCGTCGATCAGCAGGGGATCGGCCCCGCCGTGGTCCTCGTCGCCGGGGGTGCCGGGGACGGTGTGGAGGGCGTCGGCGTCCGTCCGGTAGGCGGACTGCCGGGTGTTCCACACCTTCACCACGCTGCCGGGGCCGTCCCCGAAGTTCTCCAGGCGGCCCGCGTCCCCGATGACGGTGTAGTTCCGCCAGTAGTCGGGGCTGAAATGGCACTGCTGGTAGGCCGCCAGCACGCCGTTGTCCAGACGGAGGTTGACCAGGGAGACGTCCTCCACGTCGATCTGCGGGTTCAGGCGGCTCTGCGCGCGCGGCGGCCAGGCGCCGTCGGCGTCCGTCCCCGGGGCGTACGGGGGCTCGTGGGGCGCGCGCCGGGCGCCCTGCTCCCCGTACACCACCAGGTCGCCGAGCGCCTGTACGTGCCGGGTGTAGCCGCCGGCGAGCCAGTGGAGGACGTCGATGTCGTGCGCGCCTTTCTGGAGCAGCAGGCTGTTGGTGAAACGCCGTTCGGCGTGCCAGTCCTTGAAGTAGAAGTCGCCGCCGTGCGCGACGAAGTGGCGCACCCAGACGGTCCGCACGGTCCCCACGTCCCCCCGGGCGACGAGGGAGCGCATCAGCCGGACGACGGGCGCATGGCGCATGTTGTGCCCGACATACAGACGGGTGCCGGTCTCATACGCGGTGCGCAGAATCGCGTCGCAGCGTTCGGTGGAGATCTCCAAGGGCTTCTCGACGAACACGGGTCGACCGGTGCGCAGGGCCTGGCAGGTGAGGTCGGCGTGCGTGTGGTCGGGCGTGAGGACGAACAGCGCGTCCAGGTCCGTGCGGCGCAGCAGCGCGTGGTGGTCGGCGTGGGTGTCGGCGCCCGGGAGGCGCCGGGTGGCGTGGGCCCGGCGGGCCGGGTCGGGGTCGGCGACGGCGACCACGCGGGCGCCGTTCCCGGGGCGGTGCGCCATTCGGGCCAGGTGGAAGCCGCGCAGGCCGAAGCCGATGACTCCCAGGCGCAGATCGTCGGGCATGGTCCCTCCACGGGGTGAGTGCTGCCCGGCCGCTGTGCGGTGGGCCGGCCGGGGAACGGGAGTACGGCGCGGCGCGAGGGTCCGCCACCGGCCGGGCGCCGGCGGGGCCCCGGCGGACCGGCACAGGCGCCCCGGCCAGGCCGTTCGCCCCTCCGGGCGCCCCGCGTCCCCGTACCGCGCGGCCTGCGCATCGGGCACCGAGGGGTGGTGCGCATATGCCGCGTGCTCCTACGGGTGGCATAAATGCCCGGAGTTGATGTTTTGTGCGCCGTGCAGCAGGTATGCCAACGGGTATTGCACGAGGTAAGCGCGAAACGACAGTCCGGATACGCCACTTCGGCGGGAAACCCCCCTGGAACGGCCGGAACGCCACGGACGGGTGACCACCACGCCACCCGGGCCGGGGCGAGGGACGGCATGACGCGACGAGCAGTGGGCGTGGGGGATGTCAACGGAGGAGGGCTTGTCTTGCACCGCTACTTCACCGACCAACGGCACGAGGCACTCCGGCAACGGGTGCGCGACTTCGCCGAACGCGAGGTGCGGCCCCGGGTGGCCGAGATGGAGGCGGCCCGTTCCGTCTGCCACGACCTGTCGCGCCTGATCGCCCGCCAGGGGTGGATCGGCGCGACCGTGCACCGCGCGTACGGCGGGATGGGCGCCGGCCACCTGGCCAAGACCATCATCATCGAGGAGCTCTCGCGGGTGAGCGCCGCGATGGGGGCCATGGCGCAGGCGTCGCAGCTGGGCGCGGCGAAGATCATTCATTTCGGCAGCGAGGAGCAGAAGAAGACCTGGCTCCCGGCGATCGCCTCGGGCGACTGCCTGCCGACCATCGCCGTCACCGAACCCCACTCCGGCGGCCACGTCCTCGGCATGACCAGCACCGCCGTAAGAGACGGCGAGGACTACGTCCTCAACGGCCGCAAGACCTACGTCGGCAACAGCCACGTCGGCGATCTGCACGGCGTGGTGGTGCGCACCGGCCCCGGCTCCAAGGGGCTGTCGGCCTTCCTGGTGGAGACCGGCCGGCCGGGCCTGCGGATCGGCGAGCAGCAGACCACCATGGGGCTGCACGGTTTCGGCTTCGGCGAGCTGTTCTTCGAGGACTGCCGGGTCCCGGCGGCCAACCTCCTCGGCGAGGAGGGGGACGGCCTGTCCGTGGCCTACTCCTCCAGCGTCCTGTACGGACGGCCCAACCTGACCGCCGTGTCGCTGGGCATCCACCAGGCCGTCCTGGAGCAGACGGCGCGCTTCTGCGCCGAGCGGCAGCGGTACGGCAAGCCGCTGGCCGACCTCGCCAACATCAAGCTGCGGCTCGGCCGGATCCAGTCCCGGCTGCTCCTCGCCCGGCTGACCGCCTACCACGCGGTGCACCTGCTCGACGAGGGCGTGCCGTGCGACGCGGAGTTGATGAACGCCAAGCTGGTCAACGTGGAGTCGTCGCTGGAGTCGGCGCGGGATTCCATGGAGATCCACGCCGCGTGCGGGCTGTTCACGGACCGTCCGGTGGAGCGCTATCTGCGGGACGCGCACCACATCTTCGCCCCCGCCGGCACCTCCGACATCCAGTTGCTGCGGCTGGCCGAGCTGGCGCTCGGCACGGCGAAGGGGGAATGGTCCGCCCGCCTGTCCGACCTCGTCCGGCGGGAGCAGGAGGAGTGGAGCGACGTCGTGGAGCAGACGCGGGAGGCGGCACGGCCGGCGCGGATGCCCGGCCGGCGCGACGGGGCCGCGGAGGAACACGCCGGACTGGCACCCGTCAGGTGAGACATGAGAGAGAGGCGACAGCGGGAACAGGCCGGGCGCCTGCCACGGGGGCAG
>NZ_JBEXNM010000112.1:0-17370 GCF_040611095.1 Streptomyces sp. NPDC003077
TATATTACCCCGCCACAACCTATAAAAACACCCCCCCTAAAACACCCTTCCCCACCCCCCGCCTCTCCCTACGGGGGCACCCGGACGCGCGTCCGGGTGCCCGGCGGTTTGCGTGCGGCTGGCTGTTTACGTGCGGCCGGTGGCCGTTGTGCGTGTCCGGCGGGTGGCGTGCGGCTGGCTGTTTGCGTGCGGTCGGTGGCTCCCGTGGGCCCGGCCGTTTCCGTACGGGGGTGGCCGGGCCTACGAGGACGGCCGGCTGTGTACGTGCGGTCGGTGGCCGTTCTGTGCCTGGCAGTTTCCGTGCGGTCGCTGGCTCCCGTGGGCCCGGCCGTTTCCGTGCGGGGACGGCCGGGCTTACGAGGGCGGTCGGGTCCCGGGCTCAGGCCTTGGTGGCCTTGAGGGAGTACATGAGCGGAACGCGGGGCTGGTCGGCGGGCAGCCGGTAGTAGCCGTCGTCCCCGCGCACCATGCTGCCGTACCGCTGGAACAGCGACCTGTCGTGCTCCCGCAGGAACTCGATCCGCAGCCCGGCGGTGGCCAGCGCGGAGATCACGTCGCCGAGCGGGTGCTGCCACTCGACCTTGCGGTTGTGGGTCGTAGCGGCGTCCATGTCGGCGTACGTCCCGGGGAACTCCTCCTCCCAGGCGTCCCGGTTGAAGTAGTCGTACGCGACGCGGCTGCCGGTCCTGTCGTCCAGCGCGTCCGTCACCGGGTGGAACTCGGCGAGGTAGAGGAAGCCGCCGGGCGCGACCAGCGCCGCCGCGGTGTCGGCCCAGCGCTGGATGTCGGGCAGCCAGCACAGCGCACCGATGCCCGTGTAGACGATGTCGTACGAGGGGTCCGGGACGGCTTCCACGGCGTCGTACACGTCGGCCGCCACGAACTGCGCGCGCTCCGGGCCGTAGCCCAGGCTCGCGGCCAGCTTGCGGGCGGCCTCGATCGCGGGGGCGGAGAAGTCCAGTCCCACGACGCGGGCGGCGCCGCGGTGCGCCCAGGACAGGGTGTCCTGGCCGAAGTGGCACTGGAGGTGCAGCAGCGACTTGCCGGTGACGTCGCCGACCTCGGCGGTCTCGAAGTCGCGCAGCACGTCGCGGCGGCGCAGGAAGTCGTCCTGGGCGTAGTAGTCGCTGGCGAGGTGGATGGGCACGCGTTCGTCCCACAGCGCGCGGTTGGCCTCGCGCCAGTCGTCGGGGCGGGCGTGCGGGGACACCTTCTCGGGAGCGTCCGCGGAGGGGGACGAAGGGCTGTGAGCAGGCATCTCGCGAAGTTATCCACAGGCTGACGGCCACGCCAACGAATTTCACCCGGCCGGAGCAAAATGGGCTCATGACCACCGACAAGACCACCACCGGCCCCGCCCACGACGCCTCGGCCGCCCTCCCCGACTGGGAGAAGCGCTTCCGCGCCCCGCGCGTCGGCCTGCCCGACTGGGCCCTGGAAGCCCCCGACCGCTCGCTGTTCGTCTCCAACGCCACGGGCACGTTCGAGCTCTACGCCTGGGACCGCGCGAGCGGCACGCAGCGGCAGGCGACCGACCGCCCGAACGGCACCACGTCCGGCACGCTGACCCCGGACGGCGCGTGGATCTGGTGGTTCTCGGACACCGACGGGGACGAGTTCGGCGTCTGGATGCGGCAGCCCTTCGAGGGCGGACCGGACGAACCGGCCACGCCGGGGCTGGAGCCCTCTTACTCCGCCGGGCTGGCACTGGGGCGGGACGGCACGGCGGTCGTCGGGCGGTCCACGGACGAGGAGGGCTCCACGATCCACGTGGTGCGGCCGGGTGAGCCGCCCGTGGAGATCTACCGGCACCGGGAGTCGGCGGGGGTCGGCGACCTCTCCCACGACGGCACGCTGATCGCCATAGAGCACACCGAGCACGGCGACGCGATGCACTCGGCGATTCGCGTCGTGCGCCCCGACGGGTCGGTGGTCGCGGAGCTGGACGACACCAACGGCGGCACCGAGGAGCTGGGCCTGTCGGTGATGGGCTTCGCGCCGGTGAACGGGGACGCCCGGCTCCTGGTGGGCCACCAGCGGCGCGGTCGCTGGGAGCCGATGATCTGGGACCCGCTGACGGGTGAGGAGACCCCGCTGTCCATCGACCTGCCGGGGGACGTGGGCGCCGACTGGTATCCGGACGGCTCGGCGCTGCTGGTCGAGCACGAGTACCAGGCCCGGAGTGAGCTGTGGCGCTACGAGCCGGCCACCGGCGCGCTGAGCCGCGTCGAGACGCCCTCGGGGACGGTCTCCGGGGCCACCGCCCGGCCGGACGGGACGGTGGAGTTCCTGTGGTCCTCGGCGGCGCAGCCGCCCGAGGTCCGCTCCACCAGCGGCGCGGTGGTGCTCGACCCGCCGGGCATGAAGGCGCCGGGCTCGGTCCCGGTGACGGACGCGTGGGTGGAGGGCCCGGGAGGGCGCGTCCACGCCCTCGTCCAGCGGCCGGAGGGGGAGGGCCCCTTCCCGACCGTCTTCGACATCCACGGCGGCCCCACCTGGCACGACAGCGACGCTTTCGCCTCGGCCCCCGCCGCCTGGGTGGACCACGGTTTCGCGGTCGTCCGGGTCAACTACCGCGGTTCCACCGGGTACGGACGGGAGTGGACGGACGCGCTCAAGCACCGCGTCGGGCTGATCGAGCTGGAGGACATCGCGGCGGTGCGGGAGTGGGCCGTCTCCTCCGGGCTCGCCGACCCGGAACGGCTGGTGCTCTCGGGCGGTTCGTGGGGCGGGTACCTGACGCTGCTCGGGCTCGGTACGCAGCCGGACGCGTGGGCCGTGGGCCTGGCGGCGGTGCCGGTCGCCGACTACGTCACGGCGTACCACGACGAGATGGAAGCCCTGAAGGCGATGGACCGCACGCTGCTGGGCGGCACGCCCGAGGAGGTCCCCGAGCGCTTCGAGGCGTCCTCCCCTCTGACGTACGTGGACGCCGTCCGGGCCCCGGTCTACATCTCCGCCGGGGTCAACGACCCGCGCTGCCCGATCCGCCAGGTGGAGAACTACGTGGCGCGCCTGGAGCGGCGCGACCACCCGCACGAGGTGTACCGCTACGACGCGGGGCACGGCTCCCTGGTGATCGAGGAACGGATCAAGCAGGTCCGTCTGGAGCTGGCCTTCGCGCTCCGGCACCTGGGCATGGGGACGGAGGTGGGGATGGGGGGACGGGGCGACTGAGCAGGTCGCGCACCGCCCGGGGACGGGCGTGCGGCAGGCAGGCGGGCGGTTTCCGGAGGCGCGCTTCCATCGCGAGGTGGCGGGCGTGTCCGGCAGGGCGGGCCTGACGTGGGACGGGGCTTCGAGACGGGCCACGTTTCGAGACGGGCCGCCACCGCCAAGGGGACGCGTCCGGCAGGGCGGTCCCGAGCTGCGGACGGGGTTCCGGCCGGACGGCTTGAGGGGGGAGCGTGATGCGGGAACGGGACGGTCTGTCCTCCGGGGGAGGACGGCCGGGAGGCGGCGCGGTGGCGCCGCCCCTGGGCGGGCGCGGCGGGCCCGGTGGCAGTCACCGGCCCGCCCCTGGCTCACGGCTGCGGGATGCGTGCGGCCGTCTCGCCCGTGCCGTCCGCGCCCTTGCGTGCTTGGGGGGCGCGGGCGTCGGCACCGGGCGTGGTGGCGGAGGCGGGCGCGTCCCCGCCCGTCTCGCCCTCGCGGGCGCCGTTCGCGGTGTCTTCGGACGACGAGGACCTGGGCGAGGCGTCCACCGGCTCCCCGATCCCCAGCGCGGCGTCCTTGGCCGCTTCCGCCTCCCGGCGGAACAGGCGCGCCCACATGAAGACGACGAACCCCGCGAAGACGAACCACTCACCCGTGTAGCCGAGGTTCTGGAACGCCTTGAGGTCCAGGCCGCTGCCCTCCGCCGCGACGGGGGGCACGGCCCGCAGCGGGGCCTGGGCGTCGGTGACGGTGATCCACGCGTCGTAGACGTCGTACGGCACGATGTTGACCAGCGACGCCGCGCTGATCATCCCGAGCTGCCCGGCCGGCAGGCCGCCGGAGGCCTGCGCGCCCTTCGTGCCCTGGTTCTCGGACGCCTGCAGCGCTCCGGTGACCGTCACCTTGCCACCCGGCGGCGCCGGAACCTCGGCCGCGTCCGCGCGCTTGCCCGCGTCGCCGGGAAGCCAGCCCCGTACGACCGGCAGCGCCTTGCCGCCGTCCGTGCGCAGCAGCGTCAGCACGTAGAAACCGTGCTTCCCGTCCAGTTCGCGATCGGGTACGAGCATCTGGTGCCCGGCATCGTACCGCCCGGTCGCGGTGGCCTGACGGCCACTGGTGATCTTGTCGACGGGCAGCAGCGACTCCAGCGGGCGCGCGGGGGCCACCTTCGCCTCGGCGGTCCGGTCCTCCTGCTGGTGGTGCGTATCGACGCGGTCCTCGAAGCGACCGAGCTGCCAGCTGCCCATGAAGACGCAGAAGGGGATCGCCAGCACGGCGAAGACGTTGATTCCCCACCACCGCGGGGTCAGCAGGAATCGATACACGCCCTCAAAGGTACGGGTCCCGGCGCCCGGCCCGTACGGCGGGGCGGCCTCGCGCGTGTGGCCCGCCACCGGCCCGGGCCACGGTGGCGGAGGGCTCGGCCACCCGGGTGGCGGGGGTCGTCGCCTATCGCGCGAGTGGGCGGGAGTACCCACGCCCGGACTCACCCGCGATCCGGGGCGACCCCACCCGGGTTCGTCCGCGCACCGAGGGCGAACCCGCCCGGATTCGTCCGCGACTCGGGTGCCTCATCGTCCGGAATCGCCCACGACCCGAGTACGTCCGCACCCCGGATTCGTCCGCAACCCTGGGGTGCCCTCGCTCGGGTTCGTCCGCGTTCCCGGCTCGTCCCCGCCCGGATTCGTCCGCGATCCGGGCCCTGGCCCTACCGGGTTCGCCCGCGATCCGGGGCCCGGCCCTACCGGATTCATCCGCGATCCGGGGCCCGCCCCTACTGGGCGGGCAGCGCTCCGGTGCGGTACACCGTCCCGGCGCACGCGTCGGTGATCGTGGCGTCCGCCGCAGCGGGCTCACCGGCCTCCGGGGTGTGGCTGAGCACCACGCCGCCGGGTGCCGGGACGTCGCCGGGCGCGCCCTCGTTGCCGCCCGCCTGGTTGCCCTCGGCGTTCGGGGCGACGTCGGCCGAGTTCGTGTCGCTCGGCGTCCCGGCCGGGGCCTCGGAGCTCGGCGTGGGGCTGGGGGAGGTGCCCGGCGTCGCGCAGCCGCCGTCCTCCGGGATCCACGCGAACTTGACCTCGTACGCCTGGCCCGGCTTGAGCACCAGCTCGTCCGGCATCGCGGTCGGGTCCGGCAGCCCGGTCGCCGCGTCGCCCGACGTGTGGTCCACGACATGGACGCGGGAGAGATCCGTACTGCCCTGGGCGAGCGCGCCGACGGTGCCGCCGCCGTCCACCGAACACGTCCGCTGGGAGGTGTTGACCACGCGGAAGGCGCCGTACACCCGGCCTTGCGCGTCCGCCGGGCCGACCGTTCCGCTGCCCCGTCCGAGCTGCCGGCGCACACACGTGGGGGACGTGGCGTCCATGGTTCCGGCCGGGGCGGGCGCGGTGGTCTCCGGGCGGGTCCGGTCGCCGTGCTTCTCCGGGGCCTTGTCCCGCCCCTTGGGTCCGGCACTCTCGGTGGGCTTGCCCGGAACCGGGCCGGAGGTGGGGTGCATGCCCCCGCCCTCGGTGCCCTCGCCGTGCGTGCCGGAAGCGCCGCCGGGGGTGCGCTGGCTGCTGGCCGCGTTGGCGGGATGGTCTCCGGAGCCCCCGTCGAGGTCCACGACGTGCACCATGGCGGGGACGGACATACCGCAGAGGAGGAGGGCCGCGGCCGTGCCCACGAGGGCGTGGCGCCGGCGGCGCCGCCGGGCCGGTACCGCGCGGCGCAGGTGGTCCAGCGCGTCGGGCGCGGGCTCCAGATCGCTCACGGCGGACCGCAGCAGCGCCCTCAGGTCCCGCTCGTCCTGCTCGCCGGGCCCCAGATCATGGTCCTTGTCGGCATTCACGCGGGGGCCTCCATCGCGACGCGGAGCGCCGCTATGCCCCGGGATCCGTACGCCTTCACCGAGCCGAGCGATATCCCCAGCGTCTGGGCGACCTGTGCTTCGGTCATATCGGCGAAATAGCGCAGCACGAGCACCTCACGCTGCCGACGCTGCAACCCACGCATCGCCTTGATCAATTGGTCGCGCTCCAGCTGTTCGTACGCCCCCTCCTCCGCGCTCGCCATGTCGGGCATCGGCTTGGAGAGAAGCTTCAGCCCGAGGATGCGGCGGCGCAGTGCGGAGCGGGAAAGATTGACGACCGTCTGCCGCAGGTAGGCAAGGGTCTTCTCGGGGTCGCGCACCCGCCCCCGCGCGGAGTGGACGCGTATGAACGCCTCCTGTACGACGTCCTCGCAGGAAGCGGTGTCGTCCAGGAGCAGCGCCGCGAGGCCCAGCAGCGAGCGGTAGTGCGCGCGGTAGGTCTCGGTGAGGTGATCGACTGTCGTGCCCGCTGCCATCGCCTCGTCAGTGTCCCCACGCTGTACGGGCACCTGCGCGGGCTGCGCGGCCGGCCACGGAGCGATCACCGGCATACCGCCGGGCGCACGGGAACGACGCGGGCGCGCTGCCGTGCCGCCCGCGTCCGCCGGGGCGATGGCGCGCCCTGGGGCGATCGCGATGCCGAGTACCTCTGCCACGCCTGTTGGACACGCTTCCCCCCAGCAGGGTTGTACGCGCACGGCATCCGCAGTGACACGGCGTCAAATGCCATCATGCGCACCAGTTCTTCCCCAATGCCCCATTTACCGTTGCGCCCTTATGGGGCGGACACGAAGACGCGCCCCGCCCAACTGCCGGTTGCAGGCCGGGAGGTACGCGTAGTCGAACACGTCATCGACCCTGGACGAACAGCGAGGGACGACAATCACTCACAGGACCTTCACATGACCCGCAAAGTATCCCCCAGATCCTTCAAAGGATCAGCCGGATACCGCAGGTAGTCGGCCTGACGTCCGAAAGCCGATCGTCGCGTGCCGATGGGGTGTCAGTCCACAGGTGGGTTGTCAGGCGGCAGGGCGTCAGGAGGTCGGCCGGCCGGATGGGACGCTTTCCTGGGTGGTTGTCCGGGAAGTCGGAAGCGTTCTCCGGAACGCGGGGGGTGGGGCGGCCGGCCTGCCCGCGCGAAACAGGGGAGCCTGCCGCATGTCCGTGCCCGGGGCACGTGCCGTCCTCACCACGCTCCGGAACGGGCCCCCGGCCGGGCCGGCAACCCGCCACCATGCCACCACGCCAAGCCGGACCGAAACCCGCTCCCCCTGCCGAAGCCCCGCCTCCAGCCCCCAGCCCGAGGAACGCCCCGCCCCCGACAGACGGCCTACACAACCCCCGCCAGTTCCCCCGCCACCACCTCGGCGATCTGCGCGGCGTTCAGCGCCGCGCCCTTGCGCAGGTTGTCCCCGCACACGAAGAGTTCCAGCGCCCTGGGGTCGTCCAGCGACCGCCGCACCCGGCCGACCCACGTCGGATCGGTCCCCACCACGTCGGCCGGCGTCGGGAACTCGCCTTCCGCCGGATCGTCGAAGAGCACCACACCCGGCGCCGCCGCCAGGATCTCGTGCGCCCCGGCCACCGTGACCTCGTTCTCGAACCGCGCGTGCACGGTCAGCGAGTGCGTCGTGATCACCGGTACGCGGACGCACGTCGCCGTGACCCGCAGGCCCGGCAGCCCCAGGATCTTGCGGGACTCCTCCCGGACCTTCAGCTCCTCCGAGGACCATCCGCCCTCCCGGAGCGACCCGGCCCACGGCACCACGTTCAGCGCCATCGGCGCCGGGAACGGCCCCAGCGTGTCCCCGACCGCGCGCCGCACATCGCCCGGCGCCGTCCCCAGCTCCGTGCCGACCACCGCCGAGAGCTGCGCCCGCAGCGTGTCGACACCAGCCTGCCCGGCCCCCGAGACCGCCTGGTACGAGGAGACGATCAGCTCGCGCAGCCCGTACTCGGCGTGCAGCGCGCCCACCGCGACGATCATCGACAGCGTCGTGCAGTTGGGGTTGGCGACGATGCCGCGCGGGCGCATGCGCGCCGCGTGCCCGTTGACCTCGGGCACCACGAGCGGCACGTCCGGGTCCATCCGGAAGGCGGCGGAGTCGTCGACGACCACCGCGCCCTTGGCGGCGGCGATCGGCGCCCAGCACGCGGAGACCTCGTCCGGCACGACGAACACCGCGACGTCGATGCCGTCGAAGACTTCCTCGGTCAACGCCAGGACCTCGACCTCCTCGCCGCGCACCGTCAGCTTCCGCCCGGCCGAGACATGAGAATCCCACCCGCTCGAACGCAGCTGAGAGCTTGGATGGGAATCCCACCTGCTCGAACGCAGCTGAGAGCTTGGGGGAGAGGCCACCAGCCGGATCTCGCCCCAGATGTCGGCCCGCTCGGAAAGGATGCCGAGCAGCACGGAGCCCACCGCTCCGGTGGCCCCCACGACCGCCAAATGCGGCTTACGGGCCGCACGGTCACCCGTACGGCCCGTAAAGACCGAGGTCATCGGCCGGTGCCGCCATAGACCACGGCTTCGTCGGTCTCACTGTCGAGGCCGAAGGCACTGTGCACGGCGCGGACGGCCTCGTTGACGTCGTCGGCGCGGGTGACCACCGAGATGCGGATCTCGGAGGTCGAGATGAGCTCGATGTTCACGCCCGCGTTGGACAGCGCCTCGAAGAACGTCGCGGTGACGCCCGGGTTGGTCTTCATCCCGGCGCCGACCAGCGAGATCTTGGCGATCTGGTCGTCGTACCGCAGCGAGTCGAAGCCGACCGAGTCCTTGGTGCGCTCCAGCGCCGCGATGGCCTTGCGGCCCTCGTTCTTGGGCAGCGTGAAGGAGATGTCCGTCAGGCCGGTCGCGGCGGCCGAGACGTTCTGGACGACCATGTCGATGTTGATCTCCGCGTCCGCGATGGCACGGAAGATCGTCGCCGCCTCGCCGGGCTTGTCCGGCACACCGACGACCGTGACCTTCGCCTCGGAGGTGTCGTGCGCGACGCCCGAGATGATTGCCTGCTCCATCGGCTGGTCCCCTTGCGGTTCGTTGCTGACCCAGGTGCCGCGCAGACCCGAGAAGGACGAGCGGACGTGGATCGGGATGTTGTAACGGCGTGCGTACTCCACACAGCGGTGCAGCAGCACCTTGGAACCGGAGCTGGCCAGCTCCAGCATGTCCTCGAACGAGATCCAGTCGATCTTGCGGGCCTTCGGGACGACCCGGGGGTCGGCCGTGAAGACGCCGTCCACGTCGGTGTAGATCTCGCAGACGTCGGCGTTCAGGGCGGCGGCCAGCGCGACGGCGGTGGTGTCCGACCCACCCCGGCCGAGCGTCGTGATGTCCTTCTTGTCCTGGGACACGCCCTGGAATCCGGCGACGATGGCGATGTTGCCCTCGTCCACCGACGTCTGGATGCGGCCCGGCGTGACGTCGATGATCCGCGCCTTGTTGTGCACGGAGTCCGTGATCACACCGGCCTGGCTCCCGGTGAAGGACTGCGCCTCGTGACCGAGGTTTTTGATCGCCATCGCCAGCAGGGCCATGGAGATCCGCTCCCCGGCGGTCAGCAGCATGTCGAACTCGCGCCCCGACGGCATCGGGGACACTTCCTCAGCGAGATCGATCAGCTCGTCCGTCGTGTCGCCCATCGCGGAGACCACGACAACCACCTGGTTGCCGTTCTTCTTGGCCTCGACGACTCGCTTGGCAACGCGCTTGATGCCCTCGGCATCCGCTACGGATGAGCCGCCGTACTTCTGCACGACAAGGCCCACGTGCGCTCCTCGCAACTGTCTCTTCGGGAGTTTCCCCCCGGACCCCCGTCAAGGGGGTACTGGGTCGGCTCAGTCTAACGAGCAGGCGGAATCCGCCCCGCCGATACCAGATGGTGAGACGTGTCGCTCGCATAGTGCGCACGTCCGGGTCAGAGGCCGCGCAACGCTCCCGCGGCTCCGGCCACCGCGGACCGGCACGGCGCCCCGTCGCACCGGCTCGGCGAGCACATGCCCCACTTCCGCCCCGGGCACGCGAGAACGTAAGCCAGGTCACATGGCGCTCATGACGCGCGTGCCGAACCTGCGAGGTGGTGCGCGTACGTATCCATGAGATCGTGCGTACCGAGCATGAGGACCCACGAGGTGGTGCGCGCAGACCCACAGATCGTGCGAACGGACCCACGCCAGGCAAATCAGGGACGAGCCCGTCCCCCCCAAAAAAGCGGATGCCATACGAAGCAGAAGGCCCGCGCACCCGGAAGCGAGCGATCCCACAGATCGCGCACCCGAACACGCAGGCCCGTAAAGATGCTCCTGGGAGCGCCCTACACCCCCCGCAGCCCCAGCGGCCCCGCGATCTCCGCCGCCATCACGCGCCCGGCCTCCTCGGCGAGCTGCTCCTCGTCGGCGACCGCGCCGCTGTCGGTGTCCAGGCCGTCCAGCTCGTCCAGCGGCTGGTCGAGGCGGACGTGGGCGACCAGGGACTGGAGCGCGCGCAGGGCGGCGGAAGCGGTCGGGCCCCAGTTGGAGAGGTAGGAGAACTGCCACCACCACAGGGCCTCGCTGACCCGGCCCGCGCGGTAGTGGGCCAGCCCGTGCCGCAGGTCGGTGACGATGTCCGCCAGGTCGTCGGAGATCCGGCAGGCCACGGGTGCGGAGCGGGGCACGTACGGGTCGAAGACCTCGGAGTAGACGTCCACCGGGTCCAGCAGCGCGGCGAACCGTTCGCGCAGCTCGTCCACGTCCGGCTCGGGACCCACGTCCGGCTCGTACCGCTCGTCGGGAACGATGTCCTCGTGCGCGCCCAGCCGGCCGCCGGTCAGCAGCAGCTGCGAGATCTCCAGCAGCAGGAACGGCACCGCGCTGTCCGGCTCGTCACCCTTCGCGACCTCGGTGACCGCGACGATGAAGCTCTCGATCGAGTCGGAGATCTGTACGGCGAAATCGTCCGGGTCCAGTGACGCGTGGTGCAGCGTGGCGTCAGACATCGAGAAGTCTCCTCCCTTCGAAGGCCCGCCCCAGCGTGACCTCGTCCGCGTACTCCAGATCACCACCAACCGGCAGCCCGCTGGCCAGCCGCGTCACTTTCAGGCCCATCGGCTTGATCATGCGGGCGAGGTACGTGGCCGTGGCCTCGCCCTCCAGATTCGGGTCGGTGGCAAGGATCAACTCGGTGACCGTGCCGTCCGCGAGCCGTGCCAGCAGCTCGCGTATCCGCAGGTCATCGGGGCCGACACCCTCGATCGGGCTGATCGCCCCGCCCAGGACGTGGTAGCGACCGCGGAACTCGCGGGTCCGCTCGATCGCCACCACGTCCTTCGGTTCCTCCACGACGCAGATGACCGCCTGGTCGCGACGCGGGTCCAGGCAGACCCGGCACTGCTCCTCCTGCGCGACATTGCCGCACACCGTGCAGAACCGGACCTTGGCCTTGACCTCCATCAACGCGTTCGCGAGCCGGCGGACGTCGGTGGGCTCGGCCTGAAGGATGTGGAAGGCGATCCGCTGCGCGCTCTTGGGACCGACGCCGGGCAGCCTGCCCAGCTCGTCGATCAGATCCTGAACCACGCCTTCGTACACGGAATGTCTTCTCTCTCTTCAGCCTTTGCCGTACCGGCGCACGCCCTCACACGCGCCGCTGGGCCTCCCTCAGAAGGGGAGGCCGGGGATCCCGCCGCCCAGCCCCTGGGCCAGCGGTCCGAGCTTCTGCTGCTGCAGCTGCGCGGCACTGGCGTTGGCGTCGCGTACGGCGGCAAGCACCAGGTCCGCGAGCGTCTCGGCCGTCTCCTCGGGGGAGGCCGCCTCCGGGTCGACCGCCTTCGGGTCGATGACCAGACCGCGGAGTTCGCCGGCACCGGTCACGGTCGCCTTGACCAGACCACCGCCCGCCGACCCCTCCACGGGCGTCTCGGCCAGCTCCTGCTGGGCCGCCGCGAGGTCCTGCTGCATCTTCTGGGCCTGCTGCAGCAGCTGCTGCATGTTGGGCTGACCACCACCGGGGATCACTGCGTGACTCCTGCCGTACGACAACGATTGATGCGGTAGCCCGAGCCTACGTGTTCCACCCGCGCTACGCCCTACGCCGTAGGGAGGAGCATGGATGTACGGGGTAACCCGGGGCCCTCTGGGGCCTTTGCCCGCTCTTCGGCGGGGTAGTCCTGACGGAAGGCTTCGTTCCGGGGGCGTTCCGGGACGTTCCGGGGCGCTCGTTGTCGTCGTAGTCCTCGTGGCAGGGCGTGCGCCGGACCCCGCGCCGGGGGCGGCCGATCCCGCGAGGCCAGTCGCCTCTCCGAAAGACCGGCCCTGGATCCCGCGAGGCCGTCCCCAGGTCATGTTCGAGACCGGGCGGCGCGCCTCCCCGCCGGACCGGCGGCCCGCACGCCGTACGTTCCCGGCACCCGGCCCGAGGCCGCACCCCAGGCCGATCACCCGGCGCCGCCTGACAGCGGCAGGCCGCCGCCCGTCACCGGCAGGCCGCCGCTCGCGTCACCAACCGCGGCCCGGAGCCCCGCCTCACTCGTTGTTGTACTCCTCCACGACCGTCGCGCCCAGCTCGCGGACGATCAGGTCGTGGCCGCTGAGAGCGGAGTCGACCAGGTCCGGATCGTCCTCGGCCGGCATGTCGTCCTCGATCGAGACGGGTGCCGCTTCGGGCTCTCCGTACGAGCCCCCGGCACCGCCGCCGCCCGCCCCGTACCCCGGAGTGGGCGCAGGAGGAGCGGCCGTGGGGGCCGCCGCCTGCTGTCGCGCGGCACCGCCCTGGCCGCCCGCCGGAGCACCGCCTCCGTACTCGGGAGCGGGGGACGGCGCCGGCGCGGCGTTCCCCGCTCCGAACGCGGCCGGGGGCGCGGCCTGCGGCGCGCCGAACCCGCCGGCAGCCGCGCCGCCCCCGAAGCCACCGCCGCCACGAGGCGCGGCACCACCCGCCGGGCCGCCGCCCGCGCCGCCCGACGGATCGACGATCGCCTCGACCCGCCACTGCACGTTGAACCGCTCCGCCAGCGTCTGCCGCAGCACGTCCTCACTGCCGCCGTTGGCGAAGCTGTCGCGCGCCCCGGCGTTGGGGAAGCCGATCTGGAGCGTGGTCCCGTCGAAGCCTGCGACCTGCGCGTTCTGGCTGAGCAGGATCCAGGTGAAGCGGCGACGGCTCTTCACGGCCTCCAGGATCTCGGGCCACATCTGCCGCACCTGGGCCGCGCCCTGCGCCATCCCGCCGGCCCCGGCACCGACTCCGGCCGCCTGGGGCTGGGGCTGGGGAGCGGCTGCCTGCGGCGCAGGAGCAGCGCCACCGGCCTGCCCCTGCGGAACTCCCTGCCCGGGAGCCGCCGCGGTCGGCCATCCACCGGGCTGCCGCCCAGCGGCGGCGGCGTTCCCGGCACCGGTACCGCCGCCCGCACCGGCAGCGTTTCCGGCACCGGCCCCCGTCGGCCACGCCCCCGGCCGCGCCGCAGCACCGGCACCGCCACCAGGCGCACCCTGCGGCCCCGCCTGCCCGGCGCCACCGCTCGGCGGCCATCCCACGGCGCCGCTCTCCGCCCCCGGAGTCCCGTTCCCGGAGCCGGGCGCCGCCGCCTGGCCCGCCCCGGCAGGCCAGGCCCCGGGCGCCTGCGGCGCGCCCTGACCACTTTGCGGCGCACCGTGACCACTTTGCGGCACGCCCTGCCCCCCGACCGGACCGCTCTGCACACCCGGAGCACCGGCACCACCAGCCCCGTTGCCACCGCTCCCGCCATTGCCGCCGTTCCCGCCCCGGACCGCGGCCCGAGCCGCCGCCGGGCCGCTCGCGGCGGGCGGCACCGGATGCGCGTCCGGCCCCGGCGCGTAGTGCACCGCGGGCTCCGCGGCTGCGGGGCCCGCCATCACCGCACCGGCCGCCGCCCCGGCGAACTGCGCGCCGCGCTCCAGCCGGTCCAGCCGCGCCTGCACCGAGCGCTCGTCGTCGTACGCCGTGGGCAGCAGAACCCGCGCGCAGATCAGCTCCAACTGGAGCCGCGGCGAGGTGGCGCCCCGCATCTCCGTCAGCCCGGCGTTGACCAGGTCGGCGGCCCGCGCCAGCTCCGCGGCCCCGAAGACGGACGCCTGCGCCTGCATCCGCTCCACGACGTCCGCCGGGGCGTCGATCAGCCCCTTCTCCGCGGCGTCCGGCACCGCCGCCAGGATCACCAGGTCACGCAGCCGCTCCAGCAGGTCGGCCACGAACCGCCGCGGGTCGTTCCCGCCCTCGATGACCCGGTCGACGACCTCGAAGGCCGCGGCGCCGTCCCCGGCCGCGAACGCCTCCACGATCGAGTCCAGCAGCGACCCGTCCGTGTACCCGAGCAGGGACGTGGCCATGGCGTACGTCACACCGGCCTCGCCCGCCCCGGCGAGCAACTGGTCCATCACGGACATCGAGTCACGGACGGACCCGGCCCCGGCCCGCACGACCAGCGGCAGCACGCCCTCCTCGACCGGGATCCGCTCCTGTTCACACACCTGCGCCAGGTAGTCGCGCAGCGTCCCGGGAGGCACCAGCCGGAACGGGTAGTGATGCGTACGCGACCGGATCGTCCCGATGACCTTCTCCGGCTCGGTCGTCGCGAAGATGAACTTGAGGTGCTCCGGCGGCTCCTCGACCACCTTCAGCAGGGCGTTGAAACCCGCCGAGGTGACCATGTGGGCCTCGTCGATGATGTAGATCTTGTACCGGCTGCTCGCCGGCCCGAAGAACGCCTTTTCCCGCAGCTCACGGGCGTCGTCCACGCCACCGTGCGAGGCCGCGTCGATCTCGATGACGTCGATGGAGCCACGCCCGTTCCGCGCGAGATCCACACAGCTCTGGCACGTCCCGCACGGGGTGGGAGTGGGACCTTGCTCACAGTTCAGGCACCGGGCCAGGATCCGGGCGCTGGTCGTCTTGCCACAGCCACGCGGCCCACTGAAGAGGTACGCGTGGTTGACCCGGTTGTTCCGCAGGGCCTGCTGGAGCGGATCGGTCACGTGCTCTTGCCCGATGACCTCGGCGAAGGACTCGGGTCGGTAGCGGCGGTACAGCGCAAGGGACGACACCCTTACGACGATATCGGCCCCCACCGACAACCGGCCTCCCCCAACGCAAACGCCCCCCACGCACCCGCCAGAGCCCACTTACCCTTGCTGCCTTCCGGCCCTGGGGGAGTTCGGTGAGATAGCGCCACGTGAGGGGCTGACCCACACCCTACCGGATGGACGCCCCTGCGAACGAGTTCGCGAGCACTCCCCAACGTCTTGTATTGTTTGCGGCGGAGGATTCGCCTAGAGGCCTAGGGCGCACGCTTGGAAAGCGTGTTGGGGGCAACCCCTCACGAGTTCGAATCTCGTATCCTCCGCAGTCCGCTGAACAGCGGAAACGAGGGCCCCGACCGGTTCACCGGTCGGGGCCCTCGTCATGTCGTGGTTGCAGTTTTGGTTGCAGTTGCCGCCTTCGGACCGCAACGGACCGGGACGGACACCCCAGGGCGGGGGCAGCCAACGGCGGTCGTAACGTGTGCTCACGCAAAAGCCCAGCGGTTCGACGCCAGGCCAGCAGCACTACGAGGGGGACGACAGTGGAAGGCACCAACCGCACCTGCGGGCGCCCGACCCGCTCCGGCAAGCCCTGCAAGATCCGCATACACGGATCCGATGTAGCGTGCGGCACACACGCCACTGAGCAGGACCGTGCCGTGGCAGAGGCACATCGACGTGGCTACCGCGAGGGCTACGACGCCGGCCGTGAGAGCGGCGCCCAGTCGTCCAAGCTCAAGATCGAGTGGCTCGAACGCCGGATCAAGGACCTTGAGGGGAAGCTGGACGAGGCGACCCGCATCTTCGAGGTTGACGGCCACCAGGTCGTCGATGTCGGCGGGTATGCGTATCGCTGGCGCGGGAACACGCCCCTCGAAGTCGGCGACCGGGTGCTTCTACCTGAGAACTACGTCAGCCGCATGAGGAGCGGGCCTGGCCCAACGGTGGGCATCGTCAGCCAGCTCGGCAGTACCTACCGTGGGCACATGTCTTTCATCGTCGGACGGGCGCCTGCAGACAGTGCCTGACGCCCCCAGTGCGGGCTGCCAGCGGGCGGCACCCGCCGCTTGTGGGAGGACCCTGTCAGCCACCTACTCAACTTGAGTAGGTGGGGGGAGGCTGACGGCAGGAGAAGCCGCTCATGGCAAGCCGTCGGCCTTGAGGCCATGGCGGACAGACAGGTCACCGACTCACATGAGTCGGTGACCTTGTCGATGGCCTTGGGTGCCGAGCGGCGGCCCCGACGATCCCATGGGGCCGCCGCCAGCATCACGAGCCGAGAGCAGGCTGAGCCCCACCCCCGGTCTTGATCAGCAGCTCCACCTTTCCCACAGCCACATGACCGCCACGGCGGCCAGGCAGCCGACCGCCTTCGCCGCTTCGTTTCCGACGCCGGCCGCGTAGCCGGCCGCGACAGCGGCCACGAACATGTTGAGCCTGGGCGGTCGCTCGCTTCCGGCCAGGAAGACGCGCATACTGGACACGGTTCTTCTCCTCATTCGGTGAGTTGGACCATCCGCCGGAACCCCGAAGATCTGTGGTAGGTGACACGGGGTCCGGCGGAAGCTTTTTGGGTACTACTCGTCCCCGCTCTGTTCCAGCACTGGTGGCTCATCGGACAGTTCGGCGCTGACCACTGCACCGAGCTTCGCCGCGAGTTCGTGGCGCTGCCGGTCCGGCAGGCTGCGGTATGCCCGCCATGCCAGTTCGGCCGGCGAGCTGGGTCGGCGGTCCATGGCGATCCAGGCAAGGAGAAGCGCCTGTTCGTTCGGGGAGAGCTTCTCCACGCGCTCCCATGCTGCTTCGGGATCCGGCTCCTGCAAGATGCGTTCGGGCGCGCGCATCCGCATCTCCGCCACTCCGGACCGTCGCCGCTGCACGCGGGGCGTGCGTCGTACACCAGGCTCCCAGACGGGTTCACCGGTGCGGACAAACCGGGACTCGTGCGGCCTGAGGAGCGCGTCGTCTCGGTTGGTCGCAATCTGCCAGCCAAGCTCCCGCAGGTCTCGCACCCGGCGGTCGATCTGCGCAACGTCAGGGAAGGCCGCCCGCAACTGCTCCCGCGTGAAGACGTTGCCTTCGCCTACCTCACTGACGAGCCACAGAGCAGCCCGGACCATCGTCCCCATCTTCTGGTCGGTCCAGTCGGGCAATTCAGCTTCTGCCATAAACACACCTCCTCCGGCCGCGTCGCGGGCTCAGTAAACCACATCCGGCGAACTAGCGGCGATATTTTCGGCGAACTTAGGCGAGCATTAGGCGCACCTAGGCGGCAGTCGGCCAGCCGCCGCAGACGGCACGCTAAAAACGGAGCGGGGCCTCGACCGATTCGGTCGAGG
>NZ_JBEXNM010000113.1:0-16862 GCF_040611095.1 Streptomyces sp. NPDC003077
GCCTTCCGCGGAGGAAGGCACGGCCGACGGCCTACTGCCAGCCGGGTCAGGGCAATGGACGCGCCCTGACTCCGTGACGTTCTTTAGAGATCGAAGTACAGCTCGAACTCGTGCGGGTGGGGCCGCAGCTGGATCGGGGCGATCTCGTGGGTGCGCTTGTAGTCGATCCAGGTCTCGATCAGGTCGGCGGTGAAGACGCCGCCCTGCTGGAGGTACTCGTTGTCGGCCTCCAGGGCGTCGAGGACGGCCGGGAGGGACGTGGGGACCTGGGGGACGCTCGCGTGCTCTTCGGGGGCGAGCTCGTAGAGGTCCTTGTCGATGGGCTCGGCCGGCTCGATCTTGTTCTTGACGCCGTCCAGGCCCGCCAGGAGGAGCGCGGAGAAGGCGAGGTACGGGTTCGAGGACGGGTCCGGGGCGCGGAACTCGACGCGCTTGGCCTTGGGGTTCGAGCCCGTGATCGGGATGCGCATCGCGGCGGAGCGGTTGCGCTGCGAGTAGACGAGGTTGACCGGGGCCTCGAAGCCGGGGACCAGGCGGTGGTAGGAGTTCACCGTCGGGTTGGTGAAGGCCAGCAGCGAGGGGGCGTGCTTGAGGATGCCGCCGATGTAGTAGCGGGCGGTGTCCGAGAGGCCCGCGTAGCCCTGCTCGTCGTAGAAGAGGGGCTCGCCGCCGCTCCACAGGGACTGGTGCACGTGCATGCCGGAGCCGTTGTCGCCGAAGATCGGCTTGGGCATGAAGGTCGCGGTCTTGCCGTTGCGCCAGGCGACGTTCTTCACGATGTACTTGAAGAGCATCAGGTCGTCGGCCGCGGCGAGCAGCGTGTTGAACTTGTAGTTGATCTCGGCCTGCCCGGCCGTGCCGACCTCGTGGTGCTGGCGCTCGACCTGGAGACCGGCCTTGTCCAGTTCGAGGGAGATCTCGGCGCGCAGGTCGGCGAAGTGGTCGACCGGCGGGGCGGGGAAGTAGCCGCCCTTGTAGCGGACCTTGTAGCCGCGGTTGTTCTCCACCGCACCGGTGTTCCAGGCGCCGGCCTCGGAGTCGATGTGGTAGAAGGACTGGTTCGCGCTGGTCTCGAACCGGACGTTGTCGAAGACGTAGAACTCGGCCTCCGGGCCGAAGAACGCGGTGTCCGCGATGCCGGTGGAGGCGAGGTACGCCTCGGCCTTCTTCGCCACGTTGCGCGGGTCACGGCTGTACTGCTCGCCGGTGATCGGGTCGTGGATGAAGAAGTTGATGTTGAGGGTCTTGTCGCGGCGGAAGGGGTCCACGCGGGCGGTGGACAGGTCCGCGCGCAGCGCCATGTCGGACTCGTGGATGGCCTGGAAGCCACGGATCGAGGAGCCGTCGAACGCGAGCTCTTCGGCGGGGTCGAACGCCTGAGCGGGCACCGTGAAGTGCTGCATCACGCCGGGCAGGTCGCAGAAGCGAACGTCGACGAACTTGACGTCCTCATCCGCGATGAATTTCTTGGCCTCGTCGGCGTTCTGGAACATCCAACTCCTCCTAGCCCGGCCACCGGTCGGTGGACCCGGGGCTTGCTCCTCGAATGCACGTCCGTGGCGGGGCGCGCTCGCCCGACCATAGGCAGGCGGGATTTCCCAAGGATGACCCATTTGTTTCGCTGAGGTTAACCGGCAGGCGGCGTGCGGCACACCGTCCGGAACACCGTCCGGCGCGCTCGGGACGGGCGTCATGGCGTACGGCCGGGCCGGACACCGGCGCTCCCGGCGACCGTGACGGGCGTCGCTTACGGCGCCCCGGCGCGGGGCGAACGTATGCCGCCGCAGTACCGTGGACGGGTGGACAACAGGCAAGCAATCGGATCGTGGATCTCCGGGCCCCGCGCGGCAGCCGAGGACATGGGCGTCGAGTTCGGCTACCGCGGGCAGCGGCTCGGGCTCCCGGAGGAGGGCTCGGGGTCGCTGGCGCGTCCGGGACGCCGGTTCGCCGCGCTCTTCATCGACTGGGCGCTGTGCATGCTCGTCGCGTACGGGCTGCTCAGCGGCGGTCGGGCGCAGACGGCGAGCAACTGGGCGCTGCTGGTCTTCGCCGTGCTGAGCGTGCTGACGGTCGGCACGGTCGGCTTCACGCCCGGCAAGCGGTTGCTGGGCCTGCGCGTCGTCGCCGAGAACGGCGGACGGCTGTCCTTCCCCCGGGTCGTCCTGCGCACGGTCCTGCTGGTCGTCATCATCCCGGCCGTCATCTGGGACCGGGACGGCCGCGGCCTGCACGACCGGCTGGCCCGTTCGGTGCAGGTGCGGATCTGATCCCGGAGCCGGGGGCAGGGGCGAGGGCGGTGGCTCGTCGGCTGTGAGGCCCAAGGCCCGAGGCCCCTGTTGGGAGGAGCGGCGGCGTACGGGGTGCGGGTGCCCGAGACGCTGAGCGCTGGTCGCGTACGCAAAGCCCTGGCAGCGGCCTCGTAGGGAAACGCGCCCCGATGGCCCGGCGCCACGGCCCGTACGGAGGCCCGTAAGACACGAAACGCCCCGGAGGCGGCGGGACCGGTGTCCCGCCCGCTCCGGGGCGTTTCGTCGTGTCGGTGCGCGAGGGGCCGCCGGGCGTACGGCGACGGCGGCCCGTGGGCCTCAGCGCATCCGCCCGCCGCCCTTGGGCATCCGCATGCCCTTCGGCATGGGTCCCTTCGGGACCGGCATGTTGCTCATCAGGTCCCCGAGGGCGCGGAGCCGGTCGTTGACGGCCGTCACCTGGGGGCCGGGCAGCACGCGGGGGAGCTTGAGCAGGGTGGTGCGGATCTTCTTCAGGGGGACCTGGCCCTCGCCGTCGCCGACGATGATGTCGTGGACGGGCGCGTCGCCGACGGTGCGGGCCATCCGCTTCTTCTCGGCGGCCAGCAGGCCGCGGAGACGGTTCGGGTTGCCCTCGCCCACCAGGACGATGCCGGGCTTGCCGACCGCGCGGTGCACGACGTCCTGGCTGCGGTTCATCGCCACCGCCGGGGTGACCGTCCAGCCGCGCCCGACGTTCTCCAGCACGGCCGCGGCGGCGCCCGGCTGGCCCTCCATCTGCCCGAAGGCGGCCCGCTCGGCACGGCGGCCGAAGATGATCGCCATCGCGAGGAACGCCAGCAGGAAGCCGAGGATCCCCAGGTAAACGGGGTGGCCGATCAGGAAGCCGATGGCAAGGAGAACGCCGAACACGACGATGCCCACACCGGCGACGACAAGACCGACCTTGGAGTCGACCCGACGGGTCATCTTGTAGGTCAGGGCGATCTGCTTCAGCCGCCCGGGGTTCGCAGTAGTGTCTGCGTTTTCCTTCCTCGCCATGCTGCGAAGTTTACGTGGCGTGCGGACTCTGGGTCGCCACGGCCTCCAGTACGTGCTGGGCCTCGCGCCGGTCCTCGGCGCGGCGCCGGTCCTCCAGCACCGAGGTCCAGGCGTTGAGCCGGGCGGTGCGCTGTCCGCCGCGGAGCAGCAGGGACTCCACGGCGCGCAGGGCGTGGGTGACCGAGATGGGGAGAGCGGAGGCGGCGCGAGCGGGCGCGACCTGCATGGCGGGTTCCCCTCCAGGGAGAGTGGCGGATGCGGACTGTGAAGTCATGGTCACAGATCGGTGTTACCAACGGATGGCCGGGCGGTCAAACCCGCATGAAACATTGACGCGGCCGGTACCGCCCCGACCTGGGGCGGTACCGGCCGCGTCGCTCACGATGTGCCCGGACTCACATCCGGCTCAGGAGGCGGCGGAGGCCGCCGGCTGCTCCTGCGCCGCGCCGTCCGCGCGCCGCTTCTCCATCGCCTGCTGGTACAGGCGCCCGGCGCGGTAGGAGGAGCGGACCAGCGGGCCGGACATGACGCCCGCGTAGCCGATCTGCTCGGCCTCCTCCTTCAGCTCCACGAACTCCTGCGGCTTGACCCAGCGCTCGATGGGGTGGTGCCGCACGGAGGGGCGCAGGTACTGCGTGATCGTGATGAGCTCGCAGCCCGCGTCGTACAGGTCCTGGAGCGCCTGGGTGATCTCCGCGCGCTCCTCGCCCATGCCCAGGATGAGGTTGGACTTGGTGACGAGCCCGGCCTCGCGGGCCCGGGTGATGACCTCAAGCGACCGCTCGTAGCGGAAGCCGGGGCGGATGCGCTTGAAGATGCGCGGCACCGTCTCCACGTTGTGGGCGAGCACCTCGGGGCGCGAGGAGAAGACCTCGGCGAGCTGCTCGGGCACCGCGTTGAAGTCGGGGATGAGCAGCTCGACGCCGGTGCCGGGCATGGCGGCGTGGATCTGGCGCACGGTCTCCGCGTACAGCCAGGCGCCGCCGTCCTCCAGGTCGTCGCGGGCGACGCCGGTGATCGTGGCGTACTTCAGGCCCATGGTCTTGACGGACTCCGCGACGCGGCGCGGCTCGTCGCGGTCCAGCGCCTGCGGCTTGCCGGTGTCGATCTGGCAGAAGTCGCAGCGCCGGGTGCACTGGTCGCCGCCGATGAGGAACGTCGCCTCGCGGTCCTCCCAGCACTCGTAGATGTTGGGGCAGCCCGCCTCCTGGCAGACCGTGTGCAGGCCCTCGCTCTTCACGAGGCCCTGGAGGTGGTTGTACTCGGGGCCCATCTTCGCCCGGGTTTTGATCCACTCGGGCTTGCGCTCGATGGGGGTCTGGCTGTTCCGGACCTCCAGGCGCAACATCTTGCGTCCGTCGGGTGCGACAGCGGACACGTCCGGCTCCCTACAGCTTCGTTTCTTCGGCGTACACCAGGGTACGCCCGTAATTCGCACGTCTATACGCGCTGGCCAACCGCGCATACGGGGGGTGCATTCCCCTCGGGCCCGTGAAGCCCGGTTACTCGTTGTCTGTGGTGTTCCGTCCGGATTGGTGGGGTTGGGCGGCGCTCTGTTCGGTACGCCGTTCCCGTTCCCGTGCGGACGGTGCGCGGTGCGGCTCAGACGGCGCGCGGCAGGAGGACGGCGTTCTCCAGGACGGCCCGCAGGTGCTTCTCCACGACGGGGACGACCTCGGGGACGGTGATGTCCCGGCCCAGCTCGTTCGCGAGCGAGGCGACGCCGGCGTCCCGGATGCCGCAGGGCACGATCCGGTCGAACCAGGTGTTGTCCGGGTTCACGTTCAGTGCGAAGCCGTGCATCGTGACGCCCTTGGCGACGCGGATGCCGATCGCGGCGATCTTGCGGTCCTCGCGGCGCTGGCCGGCGTTGGACGGGGCGTACTCCGGGCCGTTCAGGCGCGGGTCGAACTCCTCGTCCTGCAGTCGCGGGTCGAAGTCCAGCGAGAGGCCGCCCAGGGACGGGCGCTCCTCGACGGGGTCGCCCAGCACCCACACGCCGCTGCGGCCCTCGACCCGGGTGGTCTCCAGGCCGAACTCCGCGCACGCGCCGATCAGCGCCTCTTCGAGGCGGCGCACGTGGGCGACCACGTCGACCGGGCGCGGCAGCTTCTGGATCGGGTAGCCGACCAGCTGGCCGGGGCCGTGCCAGGTGATCTTCCCGCCGCGGTCCACGTCGATGACCGGGGTGCCGTCCAGAGGGCGCTCGTCGTCGGTGGTGCGCCGGCCGGCCGTGTAAACGGGCGGGTGTTCCAGCAGCAGGCAGGTGTCCGGGATCTCGTCGGCGAACCGAGCGGCGTGCACCCTGCGCTGTTCCTGCCACGCCTCCTGGTACTCGACGGCGTCGGCACCGAAGCCCATGTGCACGAAGCGCAGCCCCTCGGGTGCGGGGGTCTCCCCCCGAGAGATCGCAGTCACGGTAGCTCCTCTTCGAACCTTTGTTGCGTCTTTTGCGCCCACGCCAACTGTACGGCGGCGGTCCGTGGCGCCTACAGGCGGCCGGTGCGGGCCGCCTGTAGGCGCGTACGAGCCGTGCTCACACGATCGGATGAACGCAGGGCGAAGGCGGCGAGATCGTCGCCGAAGGCCGTTACATTCACGCCGTTCCACGAGGGCGAGGAGCGCGCCGGACAGGGGTCAGCCGAGCCCGGGCGGCTCAGCCCGGAAGGCAGGAGACCGGTAAAGCTGATGACGGAACGACCCCCACAGCGAACGCCCAACCGCCAGCTCGCCGCCTTGATCGCGGAGGCGGGGTTCTCCAACGCCGGGTTGGCCCGGCGGGTGGATCAACTCGGTCTGGAGCATGGTCTCGATCTCCGGTACGACAAGACGTCGGTCACCCGGTGGTTGCGCGGCCAGCAGCCCAGAGGCACAACGCCCGCCCTGATCGCGGAGGTGTTCACGCGCCGCCTCGGGCGCCGGCTCTCCGCCCAGGACCTGGGGCTGGACGCCTGCGCCCCGGTCTACGCGGGACTGGAGTTCGCGGCCACGCCCAGTGAGGCGGTGGACATCGTCAGCGGGCTGTGGCGCAAGGACTCCGGCAGCCACGCGGAGCTACGGAAGATCGCCTTCACCCCGGCCGGGCTGGTGGTGCCCAGCCGGGACTGGCTCATCGGGCGGGCCGACGAGCGGGTGGCCCGCACCGACCCGGCCGCCGAGCCCTCCGGCCGCATCCCCGCCCAGGGCCGGGGCACGGTGCCACGGCAGCGGCAGACGGAGCGGGTGGAGCGGCCCGCCCGCACGGACCTCGCCGAACGCCTCGATCGCCGCGAGCGGCGGGAGCGGTCGGACCGCTCGGAGACGTACCGCGTCTCGGCCGGCGACATCAAGGCGCTGCGGTCGGTCGGCGAGCTGTTCCGCGCGCTGGACCACGCCTACGGCGGCGGGCACGCCCGGCAGGCCCTGGTGCGGTACCTGGAGCACGAGGCCGAGCCGATGCTGCGCGGCGTGTACGGCGAGACGACGGGGCGCCGGCTGTTCGCCGCCGCCGCGGACCTCACCCGGCTGGCCGGGTGGACCTCGTACGACATCGCGGCGCACGGACTGGCCCAGCGGTACTTCGTCCAGGCGCTGCGGCTCGCCCAGGCCGCCGCGGACCGGGCCTACGGCTCCTACGTCCTGGTGACGATGAGCCGCCAGGCCGTCTACCTGGGCCACGGCCGGGAGGCGGTGCAGCTCGCCCGGGTCGCGCAGCAGGGCGTGGGCAGCGGCGCACCGCCGGTGGTCCAGGCGCTGCTGCACTCCGCCGAGGCGCGCGGCCACGGCGTGCTGTCCGAGGTGCGTGCCTGCACGGCCTCGCTGGCGCGCGCGGAACGGGCCCTGGAGACGGCGCGGGCGGGGGACGAGGTGCCCTATTGGGCGCGGTTCTTCGACGAGGCCCAACTGGCCGACGAATTCGCGCACTGCCATCGGGACCTCCAGCAGTTCCGGGCGGCGGCGCAGCACGCGGAGCGCTCGCTCCAGCTGCGCAACGCCGGGTTCGCCCGCAGCCGGCTGTTCTGCCGGGTGGTGCTGGCGACCGCGCGGCTGGGCCTGGGCGAGTTGGAGCAGGCGTGCGCCCTGGGCGCGGAAGCGGCGCTACACGCCTCGGAGATGCGCTCCGTACGGGCACACGAGTACGTCCGCGAATTCGAGCGGCGGCTGGAGCCGTACCGCGACGCGGCGGCGGTGCGGGGCTACCGGGACCGGGTGGCGGCGATGGGGGGCTGAGAGGTGCCCGCGCCCGGTCCCTGGGACGCGGGTGCGGGGGACGTGAGAGCGCCGGGGGCGCGGGGCATGGCCTCGCGTCCCCGGCGTTTCGCGGTCTTCGTCAGGAGGCTTTCCCCGTTGGCTTCCCCGTCGGTTTCCCCGGCGGGGATACGCACCTGTGACGAGGGGTGTGCGGTGGGCGGTCAGGCCGCCGGGACGAGGGAGCGGGGCTCCCAGCGCGGCGGGAGGCGCAGGTCGGCCAGGAGCGCCTGGGCCGCGCGGCGGCCGGAGCGCAGGGCGCCCTGGACGGTGTTGGCGTCCCGGTGGTCGCCGCACACGTACAGGCCGGACAGCAGGCGGACGGGCCGCCACGGGTCGTACGGCGCCCGGGTGGCCGGGATCGCGAACGGATCGTGGTGGGCGGTCAGCAGCGCCCAGTCGTCGGTGGACGTGCCGTAGATGCGGCCCAGTTGGGGACGGACGGTCTTGTCGAGGACGGAGGCGGGCAGCGCCGCGGGCCCGCCGAGGACGGTCGTGCTGACCAGGACGCGGCCGGGCGGGGTGCGCGAGGGGTCCACCGCGTCGGCGACGTAGGTGTGCGCGATGGGGCCCGCGGCGGACAGGAACAGCGTCGGGTCGCGGACGGGGGGAGTGTCAGTGGTGTGGTGGAGGATGGTCATCGAGTGGAAACCGGGGGTCCGCAGGCCCGGGAGGAGTTCCGCCGCGTCGCGCGCGCCGGTGGCCACGAGCGCCGCGCGGCAGGCGAAACGCCCGTGGTCGGCGGTGCCGACGCTGGTGGTGGAGACGGAGCGGGCGCGGACGGACGTGTGGATCGTGCCGGGGGGAAGGGAGGCGGCGAGGAGGCCGGGGAGCACCTCGGCCCCGCCGGCGGGCAGGCAGAGCCGGCCGGTGGCGAATGTGCGCAGCGCCAGGGCGGCGCTGCGGCTGGAGCCCTTGAGCTTCGGGTCGCACAGCAGGGCGGTGAGGAGGGGGCGCAGGAACGTGTCGGGTGCGTACGGGGAGAAGCCGGGGCGGGCGGCCAGCGCCTCGTCCAGGGGGCGGTCGGGGCGCTGGTCCGGCCGGCGGTCGGGGAGCAGACCGGGCCGGCGGTCGGCGCGTGAAAGGGCGCGTGCGGCGGAGAGTGCGCCCCTCGTGCTCCGGGGCGCGCCGACCCGCTGCGCCCGTCGCCCGTCGTGCACGCACAGGCCGGGGGCGAAGGGGCGCAGGGCCAGGCTGTCGAAGGCGGGGACGCGGAGTTCGGGGAAGGAGGTGAGCAGCAGTTGGCCGGTGCGATCCAGCCGGAAGCCGTCCAAATGGTCGGTGGCGGCCCGGCCGCCGACACGGGGGGCGGCCTCCAGGACGATGACGGTGGCTCCGGCGCTGGTCAGGTGATAGGCGGCGGAGAGGCCGGCGAGGCCGGCTCCCGCGATGACGACGTCCGCGGTCGACGCGGTGCGCGACACATGCCCTCCCGGGGTCGGTCCCGGTCCCCGTGCCGGTGGCGCGGCGCAGGCGCACGCACCGGCCCGGAGGATGCCGAGTGGTGACGTGAACCTCAAGCAATAGAGCCCCCGTACGCCGCGCCGCAGTCGCGCGTGGCCCGCGCACGGGGGCACGACACGGCACATCGGGGCACGTCGCGGGACGTCCGTGTATGGGGCACGGAAGGGCGGGGCGGGTGGGGTGCGCGGGGCACGAAGGGGCGGGGCGGCTGGGGTGCGCGGGGGGTGGTGAGCTGCGTCCGTTCCCGTGCCCAGTGGCCGACGAGCCCCCGGTCCCGTCTTAGTCGGAGGCGCCTCCGTCCCGGTCGTGCGTTCGTCCCCATCCCGGTCGGCGGTTCGCCTCCGTCCCGTTTGCGCGTTCGCCTCCGTCCCGGCTGTGCGTTCGTCTCCGTCCCCGTGGTGCGTTCGTCTCCGTCTCAGCCGCGGGCCGCGGCGCGGATCGCCTCGTCGATGGCCGGGAAGGCGAAGGAGAAACCGGAGTCCAGCAGGCGGCGGGGCAGGACGCGCTGGCTGCCGAGCACGTCGCCGGCCATCTCGCCGAGGGCGATCCGCAGCGCGGGGGCGGGCACCGCGAAGAGCGCCGGGCGCCGCAGGACGCGTCCCATGGCCGCCGTGACCTCGCGGTTGGTGACGGGCTCGGGGGCGGTGAGGTTCACCGGGCCGGAGAGGTCCTCGGTGTCGATGAGGTGGCGGAGGGCGGCGACGTGGTCGTGGAGGGAGATGAAGCTCCAGTACTGCCGGCCGTCACCGAGCCGTCCGCCCAGCCCCAGGCGGAAGATGGGGAAGAGACGGCCCCAGGCGCCGCCCTCCCGCGCCACGACCAGCCCCGTGCGGGCGAACACGGTGCGCACCCCGGCCTCGGCCGCGGGGTGCGCGGCCTCCTCCCAGTCGACGCACATGCGGGGCAGGAAGCCGGTGCCGGGCGGCGCCGACTCGTCCACCGGACGGTCGCCCGTGTCCCCGTAGAAACCGACCGCGCTGCCGCACACGAACACCCGGGGCGGGGTGTCCAGGGAGGCGATGGCCTCGGCGATCGCGGCGGTGCCCAGCACCCGGCTGTCCCGGATCTCGCGCTTGTACGCCTCGGTCCAGCGGCGCGCGCCGACGCCCGCGCCCGCGAGGTGGACGACCGCGTCGCATCCCACGAGCCCGGCGGCGTCCACCTTTTGGCGCCGCGGGTCCCACGCCACCTCGTCCGCGGCCCGGGGCTGCCGCCGCACGAGGCGGACGACGTCGTGCCCGTCCGCGCGCAGCGACCGCGTCAGTGCCGCGCCGATGAGACCGGTCGAACCGGTGACCGCGATTCGCATGGGATTCATACTGCCCCGAGATCCCGTCACGTGGCACAGTGGCACGCATGTCCGAAGCGTTCATAGGCACCGCCATCCGTGCCGCCGCGTATGCCGACGAGGCGGCGCTGGGCGACCTCGACCGCCGCACGTGGTCACCGCTGCACACCGTCCAGCCGCGCCCGGAGCCCCCCTACGCCCCGTTCTTCGACGAACGGCACCTGCCCGCGGACTTCCTGGTGGCCGAACTGGACGGCCGGCTCGCCGGCTACATCCGTCTCGTACAGCCCACCCACCTCCTGAGCAACGCGCACGTCCGCCAGATCCAGGGGCTGGCGGTGGACACGTGGGCGCGCGGCAGGGGTGTGGCGCGGTCGCTGCTGGACGCCGCCTGCGAACGGGCCCGGTCGGAGCGGGCCCGCCGCGTCACGCTCCGCGTGCTCGGTCACAACGCCCCGGCCCGCGCGCTGTACTCCTCGGCCGGCTTCACGGTGGAGGGCGTGCTGCCCGGCGAATTCCTGCTGGACGGCGTGTACGTGGACGACGTGCTGATGGGCAAGACGCTGTCGTCCGAGGTGTGAGGGGGAGGGCCGGGGCGCCCTTACCGCCGGGCGAGCTTCCCGTAAGGGGCGCCCGCGCCAGCGTTTTCCGGATACCCGCGCCGGCCTTTTCCAGGTGCGCGAGTCGACCTCATTAAGGGGCGCCCGAGTCAGCCCTTAAGGGACATCCGGGCCGTTGTGGCCGGGGCACCCGGACCGTTACGGCCGGAAGCGGTCCCACAGTTGGGGGAAGCGTTCCGCCAGGGCCTCGTCGTCCTCGGTGTCGAGGTACTCGCCCAGCGGCTCGCGGGGCTGGGGCGGCAGGCCGAGGTCGGGCACCGTGCCGCCGGTGAGCTGTTCGTACGCCTCGTCCGCCGCGTAACCCAGCTCCTCCGCGTCCCCGTCGACCTCGTCGTCGAACTCGTCGAGGAGGTCGGCGAGATGGTCCGGGTCCTGGAGCGCGCGCTCGAACACCTCGCGGCCCTGGCCGATCAGCCAGCAGCGGAAGTAGTCGAACGCGTCATCGCTGGCGCCGCCCAGCAGGACGGCCGCCGCGCCCCACAGGTCCCAGGTGTAGGCGCGGTTGTAGCGGGACTCGAAGTGGCGGGCGAAGTCCACGACGGAGTCCGGATCCCGCGCCACCAGCCGTTCGACCAGCACATCGGCCTGTTCCTCGGGGTCTCCCTCGGCGGCTTCGCGCGCCCCGTCGATCAGCTCCCAGAACTCCGTCTCGTCCATCACGGGACAAGCATCGGGCCTGAACGCGGGACCCGCACGCGGAGTGCCCCAGATGCGACGGTGTCGTTACCCGGACCGATCACGGATGGGTGACCCACGTCCCGGTCCCCTCGTTGGAGGCACGGAAGGCAAGACCGACATACCGGGGCAGTGCGCCGCGCCTACCGGCCGGACGCGGGCCCCGGGCCACGTTCCGAGGGGGTGGCGCGCACGGTGCCCATGGACGAACGGACCCGCGCCGAAATCGAACGTGCTGGTGCGGCCCTCGTGGAGCACTACCCGCGGCTGGTGCGCCTGGCCTACCTGGTGCTGCCACCGGCCATGGGCCGTCACCGGCGGGTGCTCACCGCCCACGCGCTCGTCCAGCGGGCGCTGCCGCGCGCCGGTGGCCGGGCCGTGGTGAGCCGGCTGCTGCCCGCCCAGCGCGCCACCCCTACGGGACCGGGCCCCCGATCCGTACGGCGTACCCGTCAGCAACCCCTACGGGGCGCGCGGACCGAGCCCGGCCGCGCCACCGGCGAGCCCCTGCGCGCGGCCGGCACCACCGGCCGCCCGGCCGCGCGCCCCACCGGTGCCGACCCGGGCTACGCCCTCGTGCGGCTGCGGACCCTGCGCCTGGCGCTGGCGTACGAGCGGCGGCAGCGGCGGCGCGACCACTGGTCCGACCGCCTCCCCGCGCTCGCCGCCCGCCGCCCCCGGCTCCCCTTCGTCTGGGGGCTGCGGTTCCTGCCGAGGGCGGGCGGTGCCGACGAACTCGCCCTCGACCAGGCGCTGGGCGCGGTACGCGGCCCCGTACGCGCCGCCTTCGCGCTGTCGCGGCTGGAGGGCCTGGAGGAGACGCAGGCGCGCGCCCTGCTGGCCGAGGCGGGGATCGCCGATCCGGGAGCGGAGCTGCGCGCGGCGGCCCGGCTGGACCGGTCGGCGGGGGCGGGGGCCGAGGCGCTCCTCGGGACCGGTGACTTCGACCCGTGCACGGTCCAGACCCGGCCGACCGACCTGCTGCGGCGCCGTCAGCGGGTCCGGGCCGCCGCCGCGGTGGCCGTGGTGCTGGTGGTCGCCGCGCTGCTGATGGGCGTGCCGGGGCGCGGCGCGCGACCGGCGGACGACGCCTCCGTACGCGAACGGCGGGAATCGGCGCGGGCGCTGGACCCGGACCGGCTGGAGCGCGCGCCCCGGAGGGCGTGGGCGGACACCTCGCGTCCCGGCCTCGCCGTCTGGCCCGCCCGCGGCGGCCGGACCGCCGACCGCGCCCTGCTGGAACGGGCGCTGCGGACCTGGGCGGCGCCCGCGCGGCGCGTCCGGGTCACGGCGGCGCCCGGCGCCACCACCCGGCCCCCGCAGACCCCGCCCCGGCTGCTGTACGCCGGGGACGTGGATGGCCGGGCCGTGGTGCTCTTCCACGACGGTCGGCGGGTGGTCCGTTACGCGGAACCGGCCACGGGCCCCACCGGCCGCGCTCCCGGCGCCGCGCTGGACTTCGCGCTGCTGGACGACACGGACGTGACGGCCGGCGCCGCCCTGGCGGTGAGCCGTTCCGAGGGCAGGGCGCGCTACTTGGCCGCACCGTGGATCGCCGGTGCCGAACTCGTGGACCTGCGCGCCCCGGACGCGCCCGCCCGCGCGGTGCGTGTCGGCGGGGACGGGGTGACCGGGGCGGTGCCGGTTCCCGGGCCGGTGGCGGTATCGGTGCCGGTTGTTCCGACGGAGACCGGCGCGTCCCCAGGGGAGGTCGGCGCGCTCTCAGGAGAGGCCGGTGCGTTCTCAGGGAGGGCCGGTGCGTTCTCAGGAGAGGCCGGTGCGTTCTCAGGGAGGGCCGGTGCGCTTTCAGGGGAGCCCGGTGCGCTCTCAGGGAAGGCCAGTGCGCTCTCAGGTGAGCCCGGTGCGCTCTCAGGGGAGGCCGGTGCGCTCTCAAGGGAGCCCGGTGCGCTTCGAACGGAGTTCGGCGCGTCCGTAGGGGAAAGGGCGGGCGGCGGTTGCGGGCAGTGGCCCGCGATCCGCTTCCGCACCTCCGAAGCCCTCACGGAAGGGCACGCCTTCCTCGCGACGGACCTCGGCGGACTCGCCCCCGCCCACCTCACCTTCACCCCGCCGCCCCGGCCCGGTCAGCCCCCACGCCAACCGCACGAGGTGACGGACACCCAGGCCCGGCGCGTCTGGGCACGCACCGCCTGCTCCCTGACGGAGCTGCGGGGCGCGGGCGTCCGGTCCGTCAACAACTGGACGTTCGCCGAACAGCCCCTCCCCGAGGGCGGCGGGCGCGCGGACTGGCTCTGCTCCCGGGCCGACACCTGGCGCGGCCCCGGCCGCGTGACGGCGCGCTTCCTCCCGCCCGCCGCGTCCCCCGGCGACCCGGGGACGATCGCCGGCCGCGCCCGGGACACGGCGCTGTGCAGCCGCTTCGGCCGTCACGTCGTCGCCGCCGTGCGGTGGCGCGCGGCGTCCGGCCGGTGGTACCTGCTCGCGGCGGGGAGCCGCGCGGTCACGCGTATCGAGGCGACGGGCGACGTACGGGCCACGGCGTACGGCGGCCCGCTCGCCGCCCCGATCGCGGCGCGGGACGACGGCCCGAAGGCCGGTCCGCGCGCCGATTCGGGCGCTGCTCCGAAGGCCGGTCCCGGGGCCGGGACGAGGGTGGTCGGGCGGCTGCCGAACGGGAAGGCGCTGCCCGCGCTGGGGGAGTGAGGGGCCGCGCTCCCTGGTCCGCTCCGTTTGGGGCGGCTACGGAAACCCGACAGAAGATGTCGGGTTTCGCTGCCAGGGTCGGTGGTACCGGCAGGCGGGACGTGCCGGTGGTGACACACGTCCGGAGGGAACGCCGGACGGAACGCCGGACGGAAAAGGTGAGGGGAGACGCGCGACGTGAATGGTGGAGACGCGCAGGTGAAGCGGACGGAGCGGCCGGGGCAGGGGCCGCTGGCGGGCAAGGTGGCGCTCGTGGCCGGGGCGACCCGGGGCGCGGGCCGGGCGATGGCGGTGGAACTGGGCCGGGCCGGGGCCGTGGTGTACGTGACGGGACGCACCACGCGGCAGCAGGTCAGCGAGGTCGGCCGGAAGAGCGAGACGATCGAGGAGACCGCGGAGCTGGTCACGGCGGCGGGCGGGATCGGGATCGCCGTACCGACCGACCACCTGGAGCACGAGGCGGTGCGGGCGCTCGTGGAGCGCGTCGACAGCGGGCACGGCCGGCTGGACGTGCTGGTCAACGACATCTGGGGCGGCGACGACCACATCCAGTGGGGGCGGAAGATGTGGGAGCACGACCTGGAGAAGGGGCTGCGGGCGCTCCGGCTCGGCGTCGAGACCCATATCGTCACCAGCCACTACGCGCTGCCGCTGCTGACCCGTCGGCCGGGCGGCCTGGTCGTCGAGGTGACCGACGGGACCGAGGAGTACAACCGCCGCTACCGGGAGCCCTTCTACTACGACCTGGCCAAGAGCGCGCCCATCAGGATGGCGCGCGGGCTGGCGGGTGAACTGGCGCAGCACGGGTGCACGGCGGTGTGCCTGACCCCGGGGTGGCTGCGGTCGGAGGCGATGCTCGACACCCACTTCCACGTCACCGAGGAGAACTGGCGCGACGGCATCGCGCAGGACCCGCACTTCGCGATCTCCGAGAGCCCGGTGTTCGTGGGCCGGGCGCTGGCGGCGCTGGCCGCCGATCCGGACGTGGCCCGGTTCAACGGCCGGTCGCTGTCCAGTGGCGGGCTGGCGCAGGAGTACGGCTTCACGGACGCGGACGGTTCGCGGCCCGACTGCTGGCGGTACCTGGTGGACATCGGGGAGGAGCGGAAGGTCTTGGACGTCAGCGCTTATCGGTGAGGGCGGGGATGGGGCGGGGACGGGGGACGGGCTGCCGCGGGGGGTGGGTGGTCTTCTCCGGTGGGGGGCTCGTCCATGGGGAAGGCCGGTCGTCTGTGGGGTGGGCCGGTCGTCCCCGGGGAGGGCCGGCTCTCTACGGCGAGGGATGGTCCTCCCCGGCGGGGGACTCGTCCGCGTACAGGGCCGCGGTGCGGGCGGTGGCCTCGGTGAACCGGGCGCGCAGTTGCGGCGGTGCCAGGACCTCGCCCTCGGGGCCGAGGCCGAGGAGCTGGCTGTAGGCGACGTCCAGGGACTCGACGGGCAGGGTGACGGTGATCCGGCCCCGCTCGTCGGGCTCACCGGCCCGTTCGACGGCCTCCTGCCCGGCGGCGCGGTCGGTGATGTGCGGGAGGATCCGGGCGCCCGCCGGTGAGAGCCGGACGACGACCTCGTCGCGCAGGATCGAGCGGGCGAACTGGGCCGCCCGGTCCTCCCAGAAGGCGGGCAGGTCGAAATCCTCGGTGCGGGTGAACCGGTCGTCGGTGAGGGCCACGGAGGTGAAGCGGTCGACGCGATACACGCGGAAGGCGGCCTCACCCCCCGACGGCCCGTCCTTCGATGCCCCGCCTCCTGACGGTTCGGCAGCCCGGGCCGCCAGGTACCAGACGCCCGCCTTCAGGACGAGCCCGTACGGTTCCAGTTCCCGCGCCACCTCGGTGTCCTTGCGGCGGTACCGGGCGGTGACGCGGCGGTCGCCCCACACCGCCTCGGCGAGGGCGGGGAGCAGGGCCGGCGTCTCCGGCTCCTGGTACCAGCCGGGGGCGTCGAGGTGGAATCGCTGGGACGCGTCGAAGGCGGCGTCCCGCAGTTCGGGCAGGAGCGCGGCGGAGACCTTGAGGCGGGCGGCGGAGGCGGCGTCGGCGAGCCCCATCTCGCGTAGCGCGGAGGGCACGCCGGAGAGGAACAGCGCGCCTACCTCGCTGCGGCCCAGCCCGGTCAGGCGGGTGCGGTAGCCGCCGATGAGGCGGTAGCCGCCGGCCCTTCCCCGGTCGGCGTACACGGGTACGCCGGCCTCGGAGAGGGACACGATGTCCCGGCCGACCGTGCGCTCGGAGACCTCCAGCTCGTGGGCCAGCTCTGCGGCCGTCATGGAGGGGCGGGACTGGAGGAGGAGCACCAGTTTGATCAGGCGGGCGGCGCGCATGGGGTCATCATGCCGAAGTGGTGGTGGCCGGTTCGCCGGGCGGCCCGCGCCTTTTGGGCTGGGCCCGCCAGTTTCAGCCTGTCCGGCGTTTGAGGACGCGGTGACGGACGTAGTGACGAGCCGCGGCCATCCTCCTGTGATGCTGGGGGCGGGGCCTGCCACTTCCAGCCCGTCCGGCATTTGAGGACACGGTGACGATGTGTCGGCGAGCCGCTCTGCGGCGACGAGGCCCCGGGGTGCTTGGGGCCGAGGCCGCCACTTTCAGCCCGTCCGGCGATTGAGGACACCCCGGCGAGCGCGAGTACGGGCTCATGGGG